>JACQGO010000333.1 GCA_016199485.1 Betaproteobacteria bacterium | reverse complement strand
GAGCCAATCTGCTCGCGGGCTGGCACATCGCGGAGCGGCTGCGGCCGGCGCGTCCTGTCAACTCGCAGCAGCCCGCGGGCGCCGCCGACCGCAACGCGGTGCCGCTCTACGATTTTCCGCGCCAGAAGATCGTGCTGCATTACCTCACGGAGGCGCCGCTGCGCACTTCGGCGCTGCGGACGCTGGGCGCCTATGCCAACGTTTTCGCCCTCGAATCGTTCATGGACGAGCTCGCGCTCGAAGCGCGCGCCGACCCGGTCGAGTTCCGGCTGCGCCACACGAAGGATGCGCGGGCGCGCGCGGTGATCGAAGCGTGCGCACAGAAGGCAGGCTGGCAGCCCAAGGGCAAGGGTGACGGCGCGCGCGGGCGCGGATTCGCATTCGCCAGGTACAAGAACCTTGCCGCTTATGTCGCCGTGGCGGCCGACGCGACGGTCGAGCGACGCACTGGCAAGGTACGCGTCACGAAGGCAGTCGCGGCAGTCGACGCCGGATTGATCGTCAATCCCGACGGCGTCGTGAACCAGATCGAGGGGGGCATCATCCAATCGGCGAGCTGGACGCTCAAGGAACAATTGGGCTTCGACCGGCAGCGCGTCACCACGCGCTCGTGGCAGGATTACCCCATCCTCACCTTCCCCGAAGTGCCGCACGTCGAAGTCGTCCTGCTCAACCGCCCCGAGGAGAGGCCGCTCGGCACCGGCGAGGGGGCGCAGGGCCCTGCGGTAGCCGCGATCGCGAATGCGGTGTACAACGCGACCGGCGTGAGGCTGCGGGACCTGCCGTTCTCGCCGCAGCGCGTGAGGACCGCACTCGCTGGAGATCCGGAGGCGCGGCATGGCGGAGCGTGAAGTCGCACTGGTGGTAGGCGTCGGGCCCGGGCTCGGTGCGGCGCTCGCGCGCCGCTTCGCGCGCGCCGCGATGGGCGTCGCCGTTGCTGCACGCGACGCAAACAGGATCGCCCCGCTCGTGCGCGAGCCCGGCGGAGAGACGCGTGCCTACGCCTGCGATGCGACCGACGAAGCGGCCGTCACGGGGCTGTTCGAGCGCGTCGGCCGCGAGCTCGGACCGCCACGGCTCGTCGTGTATAACGCCGGCGCGTTCGTGCGCAAGGGGCTGCTCGAGACCTCGACCGCGGAGTTCGAGCGCTGCTGGCGCGCGGGTTGCCTGGGCGGGTTTCTCATCGCTCGCGAAGCGCTGCGCACCATGCTCGGCCGCGCCGGGGAGCACAAGGGCACGATCATCTTCACCGGTGCGACCGCGAGTCTCCGCGGCGGCGCGAAGTTCCACAACCTCGCGGTCGGCAAGTTCGGGCTGCGCGCGCTGGCGCAGAGCACGGCGCGCGAGTTCCAGCCGCAGGGTGTGCACGTCGCGCACGTCGTGATCGACGGGCAGATCAGGAGCGAGCGCCCGGGGCACAGCGAAGCCGAGCGCGGGAAGGACGCCGTGCTCGATCCCGATGCGATCGCCGAAGTCTATTACCAGCTGCATCGCCAGCCGCGCAGCGCATGGACGCTGGAGCTTGACCTCAGGCCGTATGCCGAGAGGTTCTAGAAAGGAAAACCATGCTGATCCAGCTCCTCGGCACGGGCTCGCCCCGTCCCTCGCTCAGGCGCATGAGTTCCGGCTACCTCGTGAAAGTGGGCGATGACGTGATCCTGTTCGATCACGGGCCGGGCGCATATCACCGGCTGATGGAAGCCGGCTACGCCGCGACCGATCCGACCCATCTCTTCTTCTCGCACCTGCACTACGACCATTGCCTCGACTACGTGCGGCTTGTCCTCACGCGCTGGGACCACGGTGCTGGCCGCGTCCCCGAGCTCAAGGTCTTCGGTCCTCCGCCGCTCGTCCGCATGACGCAGCAGATCATTTCGCGTGAAGGTGTTTTTGCCCCCGACATCGTCGCGCGCACGCGGCACAAGTTGAGCCTCGACATCTACCGGGCGCGCGGCGGCGCGCTCCCCCGCCCCTGGCCGAAACCCGAACTGACCGAAATCAGGAGCACCGCGGTCATCAGGGGCAAACACTGGACGGTAACCACCGTGAGCACGATTCACGTCCAGCCGTACCTGCAGTGCTACGCCTACCGGCTCGACTGCGACGCAGGCTCCTTCGTCTACTCGGGCGACAGCGGCCCGTCGCGGCGCGTCCGCGAACTGGCGACGCGCTGTGATGTGCTCGTGCACATGTGCGCCTATGAGAGCGGGACCGAGCTGAGCGCCGCGCACGCGAAGACGACCGCCGGTCATCGCGAGCTCGCGAAGCTCGCGCAGCAGGCGCGCGTCAGGACGCTGGTGTTGTCGCATTTCAACGACAGGATGGACGCTCCGGGCGTGCGCGAGCGCATCATCGGCGAGATGACCGCCGCGTACCACGGGAATCTCATCTGGGGCGAGGACCTGATGGTCATCCCGTTTACCGGCAGAGCCCGCGCGAGCGCGAAGCGGCGGCACCGTTGACAGGAGGCGACCGGGGCGACGTTCTCCCGTATCAGCCGTCACCCCGCGGCGACATGTAATATCGCTTGATACTCAACGGGTTGCGTCGCGTGGGGTGCTCGCTGTCGCTCACACCCGACATTTCCTTTTTCGAAATAACTTCATGTTCCGGTTGTAACAGACTGAATTTCAGCGCCTTCAATCACGCTGGAACGCTGGTTGCTCGTGCTTGCCGGGCAGCCCGCAATCCAGGGAGGAGAACCCATGACCAGCCTCGGCGACATCTACAGGAAAGAACTCGAAAACGCCCGCATCGCCGCCTCATTGGGAATAAAGAAACTGCCGAAAAAACAATTCCACGAGCCCGAACACGCGGTCGAAGATCTCATCGGGATGGTCGAGGAGTTGCGCGCTGCCGGCGCGCAAGTGGCAGTGGCGGACGTGGTGCGAGACCCGCTCGGCGACTACACGCTGACGCTCATCGTCGTCGATACCGATTATCCCGCTGTTGTGAGCGGAGCGACGATCAAGATCTACTGGCGTGGCGGCGAGCGGCTCGCCACGCTCTACGGCGCGGCCAGCCGCTCGCGCCTTGCAGCGCTCGCGAAGGCGATCATCGAACGCGCGGTCTCGCGTACGATCGCGCTGGAAAACGCCGCGGCGAGCCCGCAGCCGCTGGTGCGGCTGGTGCAACTCAGGTAAAAAGCCCGGATACTGCGCTGAGGCTCACAACGCGAACGCCGCGTAGACATTGAGTACCGCCGCGCACGGTACCAGCCTGCTCAAGGCGAAGACGCGGTTGTGCCCGAGCAGGTCCCTCATCGGGACCCCGTAGCGCGCATTCATCGCGATCACAGTGCCCGACATCGGGCACCCTGGAAGGCCGACGCCCCACGCCATGAGACAGGTCATCGCGAGCAGCGTGGGATCCGGCGCGAGCGGGGCGAGCCATGGGCCGATCACCGACAGCACGGCGACAGCCACCAGCAGCCCGGCGGCGGGTCTTACGCGCGAGCGCTGGGGTGCGGATTCGGGCAATCGCGCAGCGGAATCTCTTTACAGCACGCCCGACAGCCCGCCGTCGACGTTGATGCAACTGCCCGTCACGTAGCTCGCGGCGTCCGAGGCGAGAAACGCGATCACCTCCGCCACCTCCTCCGCTTCGCCCACGCGCCCCAGCGGTATCGTCCTGCCAGTCTGCTCGTAGTGCTGCGCCACCGGGACGCCCGCCCGGGCGGCCCGGCGCTCCTGCTGCTTCGACTTGATCTTGCCCACCGCGACGGCGTTCACCAGGATGTTGAACGCGGCGAGCTCTTTCGACAGCGCCTTGGTGAGCGCCAGCCCCGCGGCGCGGCTCACCGTGGTCGGAAACGAGCCGGCAAACGGCTGCTTGGCGCCGACCATATTGATGTTGATGATGCGTCCGCCGCCCTGCTTCTTCATGTACGGCACCGCTGCGCGCGCGGTGCGGACCTGCGCCATCAATTTGATATCGAGATCGCGCTGCCAGGCAGCGTCGTCAACCTTGTCGAATGGATCCTGCCCGGTGCCGCCCGCGTTGTTGACCACGACGTCGATGCGCCCGAAGTGCGCGACTGTGGCCTCGATGAAGCGGCTCATGTCCTCGCCCCTGGCAGCGTCCGCGACCACGGGCAGCACTTCGGCGCCGCCGTGCCTGAGCTCCCCGGCGAACGCGTTCAACACGTCGGGCCGCCGCGCGCAGATCGCAACCTTCGCTTCCTCGCGCGCGAAGCGCCTCGCGGTCGCCGCGCCTATCCCTTCGCTGCCGCCGGTGATGGCGACGACCTTGCCGCGCAGCCCGAGTTCCATGCCCGTCCCTCCCGGTAAACAGTTGCGAAATTTTGACACAGAACGCCGGATGATGTCTTAATGGAGCCGCGCTCGCCGGATTACATACGGAGGAGGTGCACAATGAAATGGAACCTTGCAGCCGTGCTCGTGCTCTCGTGCGGCATTCATTCGGCTGGTGCCGCCACATCGGGCGCCGACGCCTATCCCGACAAGCCGATACGGCTCATCGTGCCGTTCGCGCCGGGCGGCAGCACCGACATCATGGGGCGCATCCTCGCGCAGAAAATCACGGAGGCGTGGGGCCAGCAGGTCGTAGTCGACAACCGCGGCGGCGCCGGCACCGTGATCGGGACCGAGATCGCGGCGCGCGCGGCCGCCGATGGCTACACGATACTGCTCGTCAACATCGCTTTCGCGATCAACCCCGGGCTGCGCAAGAAACTGCCGTACGACCCGGTCAAGCATTTTGCAACAGTGTCTTTGCTCGCTTCGCAGCCGACCGTGCTTGCCGCGCATCCTTCGGTAACCGCCAAATCGGTGAAGGAGCTGATCGAGCTCGCAAAGGCCAGGCCCGGGCAACTGACGTTCGCTTCCTCGGGCACCGGGGGCGTCGGGCATCTCGCCGGAGAGCTGTTCAAGATGATGACCGGCACGAAGTTGACGCACGTGCCGTACAAGGGCGGGGGGCCGGCGGTGATCGATCTCATTGCCGGGCAGGTCAACCTCGCGCTGGTGGGGCTGCCGACCTCGATGTCGCACATCAAGGCGGGCAGGATGCGCGTCCTCGCGGTCACCGACGACAAGCGCGCCACCGCGCTGCCCGAGGTGCCGACCATTGCGGAAGCCGGCGTGCCGGGCTACGAGGTCAACAACTGGATCGGCATGCTCGTCCCGGCCGGTGCACCGAAGACGATCGTCACGCGGCACAATCGCGAGCTGCTCCGCATCCTGCGGCTGCCCGAGGTAAAGGAGAAGCTCGCGGGCCAGGGCTTCGAACTGGTCGGCAGCACGCCCGAGCGCTTCGCCGACTACATCAAGGCGGAAATCAGGAAGTGGGCGAAGGTGATCGAGGCGTCCGGTACACGCGTCGATTGAAGCGCTGTCCGCGGAAATACTTTGTAACAAAAAAGCGCAGTTTGTTACCTGACGCCGGTAAACAGCGCCCCGTCTCCCCCGTTGAACACACTGAATCCGGCCGCAGCGTGCGACCGGACGGGTGATCAACCACGAGAGGAGCGGGAAAATGAAACGAACGCGACTGGTTCTGGCGGTGACGATGGTTCTCGCCGCGGCGGGGTGCGCGACGCCTGGTTACTACGGCGCGGGATCTTACGACCGCGGCTATGGATACAACAACGGGTATCGCGGAGGCTACGCCGCCTACCCCGCTGCGAATTACGGTGCAGCCGGCGGTGGATACGCCCCCGCGCAGCGCGGCAACGTGCTGCCGGCGCAGGTCGCCGGCGCGATCGCCGGCGGCCTGCTCGGCGCCCAGGTCGGCCAGGGCAGCGGACGAACCGCCGCAGCGGCGGTGGGTGCAGCCGCCGGAGCCTACGGGGTAGGCAGAGCTGCGGACCCGTGCCAGCCCGATCTCAACGCCGGGCACTTCGTCGGCGCGCTCGCGGGCGGGCTGCTCGGCGCACAGGTCGGGGGCGGCCGCGGGCGCGACGCCGCGACCGCGCTCGGCGCGGCGGCGGGCTCGATACTCGGTGGGAACATGGGCGCGACACCCAACCCGGCCTGCCGCTGACTACGGAATCTGCTCATTCGGGGCGCGGCGGCAACTCCCCTTACGTAACCCGATCCTCCTCAGGACCGTCGCCGCGCCCCGATCCTCTCTTGATCCGCGCTGCCCGCGCGGATTTTTTTTGCCCCGCACCGGCGTCCCTCGTCATCGCGGCCCGTGGCCGCGGTTCTGCCGGGTAGTTCGATCCACCGCGCACGCTCTGCTACACTTGGCAGCGCCTGGAAGCCCTCTGAACTGATTCATCGCTTATCTCCGTCGCGCATCATGATCATCGCGATTCCCGACGACTACCAGGGGCTCGTGCCGCGGCTCGACTGCTTTTCCCGGCTCGCCGGCCACGACGTGCGCGTGCTGCGCGAGCCGATCCGGGATACCGCCGCGCTCGCCGGGCGGCTGCAGGAAGCCGAGGTCATCGTGCCGATCCGCGAGCGCACCCGCTTCACGCGCGAGTTGATCGCGCGGCTGCCGCGCCTGAAGCTCATCGCGCAGACCGGGCGCAGCGTGAACCACATCGACGTCAGCGCGTGCACCGAGCGCGGCATCGCGGTCATCGCCGGCTCACACTCCTCGCCGCATACCGTCGCCGAGCACACCTGGGCGCTCGTGCTCGCGACGCTGCGCCGCATTCCTGAGGAAACACGGCTCATGCGCGAAGGCCGCTGGCGCGGCACGTTCAGCGTGGGGCTGCACGGCCGCACGCTCGGAGTCTTCGGCTGCGGCACGATCGGAAGCCTCGTCGCCGGCATTGGCAGGAGCTTCGGCATGCGCGTGCTGGTGTGGGGCCGCGAGCGTTCGCTCGAGCGCGCCCGCGCTGCCGGCTACGACATCGCGTCGGGCAGGGCGGAGTTATTCGCGCAGTCCGACGTGCTGAGCCTGCACGTGCGGCTGAGCGACGCGACGCGCGGCGTCGTCACCGCGGTAGATCTCGCGCGCATGAAACCGGACGCGCTCCTTGTCAACACCGCGCGCGCCGAGCTGATCGTCCCGGGCGCGTTGGCGGAAGCGCTCGAGCGGGGCCGTCCCGGAGCCGCCGCCGTGGATGTCTACGAGGAAGAACCGGTGCTGAACGGCGACCATCCCCTGCTCGCGATGGACAACGCAATGTGCACGCCGCACAGCGCGTGGCTCGAAAAGCGCACGATGGAACTGTATTTCGGCGAAGCGTTCGACCAGGTCGCAGCGTTCGCGAAAGGCGCCCCTTCGAAGCTCGTCAACCCCGAGGCGCTGTCCGGCCGCTGATCCACGTGCACCGGGTCCCCTCGCGGCAGTGGGTCAGTTTGGCTTTGCTCCCGGTGCGGCAAACGGCACGCTGCGGGTACCCAAGCCGTCGGCGCTCGTCAACACAAGACTTCGCTTGACGGCTTACCCGCGACGCGCGCCGCCGCACTGGTCGCTGCGGCCATACTGACCCACTACCGATGTTCTGTGCTATTACCGAAGCTAACAGAAATATGCTAGATTTTAATCTTACCCGATGCTCGTCCAGCCTTGTCTTGCTTTGCACTTGCGCGCGGAGCAGGAAAGTCGAGATGAGGAGTTCCTTATTCAAGACTTGAGGCCGGATTAAATGCCGTGAAGTATCAGTTGCGAGCTTTCAGGATCCTACCGCTCATTCATGTGCTTGCAGTCGGGGGCCTGATTATTACCCCCGAATTTAGCGAGGCTTGGGTTGTTGCGGGCGCCGTTGCATACCCCGTGCGGCCGATTCGCGTCATTGTGACTGTGCCTCCGGGCGCGGGAGCGGATTTCACTGCGCGGACCGTTGGGCCGCGTCTGGGCGAGGCGCTCGGCAGTACGGTAGTGATCGACAACCGGCCCGGTGCGAGCGGCATTATCGGCACTGACATTGCGGCCAGGGCCACGCCCGACGGATACACGATCCTGCAGGCTTCGATCACCACGCATGGTATCGGCGTGCATCTGTATTCGAAACTGCCTTATGACCCGGTGAAGGACTTCATCCCGATCATTCACATCACCTCGATCCCGCTCATCATGGTGGTCAACCGGGACGTCCCGGCCGCTTCCGTGAAGGACCTGATTGCGATGGCAAAGGCAAGGCCTGGCGAACTGCGGTTTGCATCCGCAGGTAACGGCACCGCGCCGCATCTGCTCGGCGAGATATTCAAGTCCGCTGTCGGAGTCGATCTGCTGCACGTGCCTTACAAGGGCAGCGGGCCGGCGGTGGTGGATCTCGTGGCGGGGCAAGTACAGGTGTTGTTCGGCAGCGGCGTGTCGCTGCTCGGGCATATCAATGCGGGACGGTTCCGGCCGCTCGCGGCGGCGAGCGCCAAGCGCAATCCGCTGTTCCCACAACTGCCGACGTTCGAGGAGCTCGGGTACAAGGGGATCGAGGGCTCCCCCTGGTACGGATTCCTCGCGCCCGCGCGCACGCCCCGGGACATCGTCCTGAGGCTGAACGTCGAGATTAACCGCATCCTCGCCACGCGCGAAATGCGGGAACGCTTCGGCGCGCAGGGCGCGGAAATCGCGGGCGGCTCGCCCGAGCAGTTCGGCCGGTTCATGCGCGAGGAGATGGTGCGCTGGGGGGCCGTGGTCAAGCGGGTCGGCGTCAAGATCGACTGACCCGGCCTGGATAGACGCTTCCCCGTGACGTCCGGCAGCATGTTAGGTTCAGCGAGCTTGACGTGACTTGCCCCCGAAGGAGGACGGTTAACATGAGACTAATGAAGTGGCTTGCGGCTGGTTTCTGCGTGCTGGTTTTGTCGCTGCCTGCCGCCGCCCAAACCTGGCCCACAAGACCAATTCGTTTCATCAACCCGTTTGCACCGGGCGGATCTGTTGATCAACTCGCACGGCCAATCGCCGAACGTCTCACGGCTGCTCTCGGTCAGCAAATCATCATCGACAACCGCAGCGGCAGCAATGGCGCAGTCGGCACGGCGATAGCCGCCAAGTCCACGCCCGACGGCTACAACTACCTGCTGGTATTCGACAGCCATGTAACCAATCCGAGCTTGCAAAAAAACCTGCCGTATGACACGGCGAAGGATTTTACCCCGATCATGCTTTTTGCGACCTCACCGTATGGTTTGGTGGTGAACCCGGCGTCGCCTCACCGGGCGCTCGGCGATATCATCACCGTCGCGAAGTCCAGGCCCGGCGAGTTGACCCTGGGATCCGCCGGCTTCGGCAGCCGCGGGCACCTGGGAATGGCGTTGCTTGAACAGAGAGCCGGCTTCAGAATCACACAGGTGCCGTATCGGAGCGCCGCGCAAGTCATGACCGAAGTGATTGGGGGCCAGATCACGATGCAGATGGGCACCTTCTTTTTTGTCTCGCCTTTCGTCAAGGCACAGCGGGTACGGGCGCTCGCGGTCACATCCGCCATGCGCATGGAACAGTGGCCCGATGTACCAACGGTCGCCGAGCAGGGATTCCCAGGATACGAACTTTATTCGTGGTGGGGTATCCTCGCGCCCGCCGGCGTACCGAATGGAATCCTGCGGCGCATGCATGCGGAACTGAGCCGAGTGCTCGCCCGCTCCGAAATGCGCGCTCACCTCGAACGACTGGGTATGACGATCCGGGCGTCTACACCGGAAGAGTTTGCCAGACATATCGCGCGCGAAATGGAGCTGTGGGGCAAGGTCGTGCGTGCCGCCAGGATTTCCGGGACCCGGTAATCGGAGAAGGAGGACCGCGATGAAGCATGAGAAGTGGTTGACGGCTGCCTTCTGCCTGCTGTTGTCATCGCAGGCCGCGGCGGCCCAGAGCTGGCCGACGAAACCGGTTCGTTTCATCACCGCGTTCGCCGCAGGCGGATCTTCCGACCAGATCGCTCGCATCATCGCCGAACATCTGTCGGGCGCCCTCGGCCAGCAGATCGTCATCGACAATCGCAGCGGCGGCAACGGCGTCGTGGGCAGCGCGATCGCCGCCAAATCCACGCCCGATGGCTACAACTATCTGGTCATATTCGACAGCCACGCCACGAACCCGAGCCTGCAGAAAAGCCTTCCCTACGACACGCTGAAGGACTTCATTCCGGTGATGCTCTTCGCGACGTCGCCCTACGGGCTGGTGGTCAACCTCGCCTCCCCCTACCGGACGCTGGGCGACATCGTCGCCGCTGCGAAGGCGAAACCCGGCGAGCTCACCCTGGGATCAAGCGGCGTCGGCAGCCGGGGGCATCTGGCGATGGTGTTGCTCGAGCACAGAGCCGGCTTCAGGATCACGCAAGTCGCGTATCGGGGTCCCGCCCAGGTCATTACCGATGTGATGGGGGGCCAGATTACCATGCAATTGGGCACTTTCTTCTTTGTCTCGCCTTTCGTGAAAGCCCAGCGGGTGCGCGCGCTGGCGGTGACATCCGCGACGCGCATGCCACAGTTGCCTGACGTCCCGACGGTAGCCGAGCAGGGATTCCCGGGTTACGAAGTGCATTCCTGGTGGGGCATCGTCGCGCCGTCCGGCGTGCCGAAGCCGATCCTCCGCCAGATGCACTCGGCGTTGAGCCGGGTGCTCGGCCTTCCGGAAGTTCGAAACCGCCTGCAGCAAGTCGGTGCGACGGTCCGCGCGTCTTCTCCGGAAGAGTTTGCCCGGCACATCGCGAAAGAAATGGAGTTCTGGGGCAAGGTCGTGCGCGACAGCAAGATCTCCCCGGCGCGGTAAGCTTTACGTGTTCACTCCACCCGGATGCCCGCATCGCGGACGATCCTTCCCAGGCGTTCCATCTCGGACTTGAGAAACGCGGTGAACTCGGCGGGCGTGGACGGGCGCGGTTCGGCGCCGGCCACCGCGAGGCGTTTGCGTGCGTCGGATGAACCGAGGCCCTTCACGATCTCGGCGTTGAGCTGGGCGATGATCTCGCGCGGTGTGCCCGCTACGGTCAATACGCCGTACCAGGTGTTGACCTCCCACCCGGGCAATCCCGACTCCGCCGAAGTCGGGACCTCCGGCAGCGCCGCGATGCGCTCCTTGCGCAGTACCGCGATCGCCCTGAGCTTGCCCTCCCGCAACAGGGGCAGCGCCGCGGGCGGGCTGATCGTCACCATGTCGGTCTCGCCGGTGATCAGCGCGAACATGGCCATGCTGGTGCCCTTGTAGGGGACGTGCACGATGTTGACCTTGGCGAGCGACTTGAACAGCTCGCCCGCGAGGTGATTCGAGGAGCCGACGCCGCCCGAGCCGAAGTTGAGCTTGCCCGGGCTCTTGCGGGCGAGCTGGATCAGGTCGCGCACCGTGCGCACCGGCACCGAGGGATGCACCACCACGAGCGTCGGTATCGTTGCCGCCAGAGAAATCGGGGCAAGATCGCGCAGCGGGTCGTAGCCCGGGTTCTTGTAGATGCTCGGGCTGATCGCGAGCGTCGGCGAGCACAGGAGCAGCGTGTAGCCGTCGGGCGCAGACTTCGCCACGATCGACGTTCCGAGGTTACCGCCGGCGCCGGGGCGAAAATCCAGCACTACCGGGTGCCTGAGCCCCTCCTGCAGCTTTTCCGCTACCGTGCGGCCGACCAGGTCGGTGGCGCCCCCCGCCGGGAACGGCAACACGAAGCGTATCGGCTTGCTCGGATAACGCTCGCCCTGCGCGATTCCCGCGCCGGGGGCAACGAGCAGGGAAACCGCCGTGCAAATCAAAGCAGCGCGCATTAGCCTCATCTCAAAAATCAGAACCACTCATCAACCGCAGATAAACGCCGATAAACGCAGACGAAGTCTCCTGCTAACCAGTTCTTCATTGACATGATCGGCGTTCATCGGCGGTTCAAACTGTTTTTGCGGGTTCCGGGGCGCCGTCAGAGCTGCGGCGGGGTTGCCTTCAACGTTTCCGCGAGCCAGTCGGCGACGTAGTTCGCGCCGAGCAGGCGATTGTCGGTCTGGCAGTGCTCGGCGCCGCCCTCCTCCGCGGTGAAGATCTTCAGTGTCTTCACCTTCGAGCCGACCGCGTTATAGAGCTGGTGTGCCGTCTCCACCGGCGAGAGCGTGTCGCGCTCGCCGTGCATCACGAGCGTCGGGCATTCAATTCTCTCGGCGACGCCCGCCAGCGTGTACTTTTCAAGCTTCCTCATCGCTGCGTCCATGTCCGCGACGCCGAGCACCCACGGCAACTGGTAATGCGGGGCCGAGACCCTGGTGCCGCCCGATTCGAATTGCTTGCGGCGCTTGACCCAGTTCGCGTGGTAGTCGAAGTGCGCGCCCCAGGCGACGCAGGCGGCAAAGCGCTTCTCGAATGCCGTCGCGCGCGGAGCGTAATAGCCGCCCATGCTGAAGGCCATCACCGCCACCCGCCCGGGATCGACGTCGGCCCGGCTCGCCACGTAGTCGTACGCGGCCGCCGCCGGGACCTCGTAGTCATGGCGGCTGGGGATGTTCTGCAAGCGCAGCGCCTCGCCCTGCCCCGGCCCGTCGATGGCGAGGGTATGTATCCCGCGGTTCGCGAGCTCCACGCCCCCGAACAGAATCGAGAGTTCCTTGGCGGCGTCCAGCCCGTCGAAGAAGCACACCGCCGGCGCGCGGCCCGGCACGCCGCGCGCTTTCATGAACCACGCGGGGAGCGTGCCCGCGGACGGCGAAGCAGGGCTTCCGCCTGCGGGATGCGACCCGCGAGCGGGCACAAGAGCGCCGGAATTCGAAACCGCGGGCTGATGCGCGCCTTTGCGGTCGCATCCCCGCGATTCGGGGTCCCCTGCTCCTCGCTCCGGCGCGCCGCCCTCATACGGCACTTCGACGCGCTCGATGCCCGGATAGCGCCACCGGATGCCGAGGCGGAAGCAGCGCAGGCAGTTCTTGTAGAGCTCCAGTTTCTTCGCGCCCAGCGGCACGAAACGCTCCCCGCAGAAGTAGTACACCGCGGCGCGCAGGTAGTGCGCGCCCGCCGTCAGGTAACGTTTCCCGGCAACGGCATCATCGCCCATCTGCTCGACGCGCCGCGCTTCGGCCTCCCATTCGGCTCCCCACGCATCGTTGTCGCCGAGCCGGTCCTTGAGCCGCCGCCCGACACGGTCGACCTCGCTGATGGCCGAGCCGCCCCAGCGCGCCATCTCGATCGCGAGCATCATGCCCTGCGACCACATGTAGTTCTCGGGAAAATACCGGAAATTGAACCGCCGCTCCCCGGCCAGCGCGCTATCCATCCCCGTTTCCTCGTCAGTCGACACGCATGCCCGAAGTCTTGACCACATTGCGCCACTTGGCAAGCTCGGTCCTGATGAATTCGCCGAATCGCTCCGGCGTGCTGGTGACGACCTCGATGCTCTGGCTCGAGAAGCGGCCCTTGACCTCCTCCAGACCGAGAACTTTCGTAAGCTCGCTCGCCAGCCGGGTCACGATCGCCTTCGGCGTTTTCGCGGGCGCGATGACTCCGTACCAGGCCGTCGTTTCATAACCGGGCACCCCCGCCTCGGCGATCGAGGGCAGCTCGGGAACGAACCTCGATCGCGCGGCGCTCGTCACCGCGAGCGCCCTCAGCTTTCCCGCCCTGACGTGCGGCAGCGTGGAGGGCAGACTGCCGAAGGTGAGCTGCGCCTCGCCGCTCAGCAACGCGACGAGAGCCGGCGCGATTCCCTTGTAGGGCACGTGCACCACGTCGATCCTGGTCATGCTCTTGAACATCTCGCCGGCGAGGTGCGCCGCCGCGCCGTTGCCGCCGGACGAGTAGGTAAGCTCGCGCGGCTTGGCCCCGGCGAGCGCGATCAGTTCCTTCACTGATTTCACCGGCAGGGAGGGATGGACTACCAGCATATAGATCGTGGAAGCGACCATCGCCACCGGCGCAAAATCGTTCAGCGGATCGTAAGCCACCTTGCGGTACAGGCCCGGATTGACCGTGAGTGTAGGCGTGGTCATCATGAGCGAATAGCCGTCGGCAGGCGCATTGGCGAGCAGCTCGAACGCGATGTTACCCCCGGCGCCGGGACGATTTTCGATCACCACCTGCTGGCCCAGTTGCTCGCTCAATTTGGGAACGAGCTGGCGGGCGACGACATCCACGCCGCCGCCCGGCGGGAAACCCAGGATGAGCCGGATCGGCTTCACCGGATAACTCTGCGCGAATGCGCTCTGGAGAGCGAACCCGGCGAGGCACAGCAGAATGTTCAGCGTCGCAGGACGCACGAGCGCAATCGCGCGCATTCTCGTCTCCTTCTCTTCACGCGGGGCCGGTTTCGCTGACCACCATACGATGCGATCTGCCGCAATCACGTTGGCGCGGTGTCGCGACGGACGGACCTGCTCAACGGGACTCCGCCAGTTGACGGGGTTCACTGACAATTTCCATTTTCATGTTAGATGCCCCGCGCTATGTGGTCAATGAAGGGCTTCTGATAGTACCATTCGTTTTTCTGATAGTGTGCCGCCGGGGAGGACGCGCCCGATGAACATCCATCAGTTGCGGGCGATTTGCGAGGTCATCAAGCAGGGCATGAAGATTTCCACCGCGGCGGAGGTCCTGCACAAGTCCCAGCCGGGCATCAGCCGGCAGGTGCGCGAAATCGAGGACGAGTTGGGCATCACGATCTTCCGCCGCAGGAAAAACAAGATCGAATCGCTCACCCCGCCCGGGCGCGAGGTTGCCCGGGTGGCGGAAAGGGTGCTGCGGGACCTGGAGAACCTGCGTCTCATCGGCAAGGAATACTCGCGCCAGGACGCC
Organism: Betaproteobacteria bacterium; assembly: GCA_016199485.1. GTDB lineage: Bacteria > Pseudomonadota > Gammaproteobacteria > Burkholderiales > SG8-41 > JACQGO01. The sequence goes on along the minus strand of JACQGO010000333.1, from coordinate 22,129 downwards.
GGCGATCTCACCATCGCCACCACCCATACCCAGGCCCGCTACTCGCTGCCGCAGGTCATCGAGTCGTTTACGCGCCGTTTCCCCGGGGTGGGACTGACGTTGCGGCAGGGAAACCCCGTGCAGTGCTGCGAGCTGGTGGCCGCGGGCGAGGCGGATATCGCGATCGCGACCGAAACCGAGCGGTCTTTCGACGAGCTGATCGCGCTGCCCGCCTACCGCCTCGCGCGCTGCATCGTGGCCCGGCACGACCATCCCATCCTCAAGGAGCGCCGCCTGACGTTGGCGAAGCTCGCGCGTTTTCCCCTGATCACCTTCGACCCCGCGTTCAGCGCGAGACGCGCCGTCACCGACGCTTTTTCCGCAGCGGGGCTCAAGCCGCGCATCGTGCTGAGCGCGGTCGACGCCGATGTCAGCAAGGCGTACGTCGAACGCGGGATGGGAATCGCGATCCTGCCGCGCATCGCGCTCGATCCCGCCAAGGACCGCAAGCTGCGCGCGCTGGACGCGGACCGCCTGTTCAAGGTGGGCATGCTCAACGTGCTCGTCCGCAAGCACGCCTGGCTCCGAAGCTACATGTTTTCCTTCATTTCGCTCTATGCGCCCCACCTTACGCGCGATGTCGTCCAGAGGGCGCTCGCAGGCAGGGATGTCGATCTCGCGCGGTTGCGCTCGGCGGCGCCCGCGGTACGGCGAATGACCTGACGGCCGCGCTCACGATCCTCCGGCCGCTCCACCTCCCGCTGTCCGCGCCGTGGGACGTGGTATGAGATTTCCAAATGGTATTATGCAAAATCATTCATGGTTCAAATAGTGGGGATTGGGTATCATCGGCAGGCCGGGCGGACGAAGGATGCGCGCACCCGAAACCGGCGCATCGGGACGAGAACCGCCATGCACGACCCTGAGCCAACCATGGAGACACCACGATGAGCGTGACCTCGGCTTGCGCAGACTACACGATCGGGCTCGACTTCGATTCCATACCCCGCGAAGCGGTGACGTGGGCGAAATGGGGCATCCTCGACTGCAGCGGCGTCGCGCTGGCCGGCGCCGGGACCGAGATGGCGGCGATCATCGAGGACTATCTCGCCTTCGTCGGGGGCAAGCCGCAGGCGCGCGTCATCGGCATGAACGTCGCGACGAACATACCCGAGTCCGCGCTGGCCAACGGCGCGCTGAGCCATGCGCTGGATTTCGACGATGTCGGCGGCTTCGGTCACCCGACCGCGGTGCTCGTGCCGGTGATTTTCGCGCTCGCCGATCTCACCCGCCCCTCCGGCAAGGAGGCGCTGGCGGCCTACACGGCCGGATTCGAGATCGGGACCTGCCTTGCCGATCGCAGCATGTTCGGCAAGATCGATGCGCGCAGCTGGCAGCTCGGCTGGCACCCGACCGGGCCGTACGGAGCGATCGCCGCGACCTGCACCGCCGCGCGGCTGCTGGGCCTGAACCGGGCACAGACCATGCACGCGATCGGCATCGCGGCTTCCGAAGCGTGCGGCATCCAAAAGAACTTCGGCACCATGACTAAGCCGCTGCACGCTGGACTGGCGGCTCGCAACGGCGTGGTTGCAGCGCTGCTCGCGCAACGCGGGTTCACCGCGGACAAGGACGCATTGGGCGGAGAACAAGGATTTCTGCGGGCCTTCCGCGGGTCGGGAAACTACACCGAGGAGGTCGTGTGCGGCCGCCTGGGAAAAAATTTCGCGTTGAGCCGCGGGCTGGTCATTAAGTGGTATCCGGCATGCTGGTCCACGCACCGCGCGACCTCGGGCGTGATCGACCTCGTGCGCGAGCACTCGTTGCAGCCGCAGAACATCGAGGCAATCGAAGTCGACCTGCGCCCGATCCCCCTGCTTCACCTCAGTCCGGCAACCGGGCTCGAGGGCAAATTCTCGATGGCCTTCAACCTTGCGCTGGGGGTGCTCAAGGGCTGGTCGGTGATCGGCGACTACAGCGTCGAGCGCACGCAGGAGGCGGGGATACGCGCGCTGATGCAGAAGGTCCGCCACATCGACGATCCCGCCGACGGCAGCGTCAACGTCGCCATAGTGACGCGCGGCGGAAAGCGCCACGAGAAGAACATCAAGCACGCGCCGGGTGACCCGGTCTTCGGTCTGCAGCAGGAACGCACGCTCACCAAGTTCCGCGCCTGCGCCGCGTATCGTCTTGCGCCGGAAACCGTGAGCACGGTGGAGCGGAGCCTGCTCAACCTCGAGGAGATCCGCGACCTCAAACCGGTGATGGACGCGCTTACCGCGACCGCCACGCGCACCCGGCGCGCAGTCCCTGCATAGCCCGTCCCCGCGGGGAGTACGCGATGCAGACAGTAGTGGAACGGATCGGGAAGTACGCTGCCGACCTTCGATTCGAGGATCTGGGAGAGCGCGTCACCGACTACGCCAGGCGCATCCTGCTCGACAGCCTCGCCTGCGCCTGCGGCGGCCTTGCGAGCGAGCCCGCGCGCACCGTGAGAAGCGCGATACGCGAGCTCGACGCAGGCGGTCACGCAACCGTCATCGGCGAGAGCGCAAAGGCGGCCGCGCAGCTCGCGGCGCTCGCCAACGGCGTCGCGCTGCGCTACCAGGACTACAACGACGTCTACTTCGGCCCCGCGTGGACCGCGCATCCCAGCGACAACATCGCGACATTGCTCGCGACCGCGGAATGGCGTGAACGCTCCGGAGGCGATTTCCTGCTCGCCACGGTGATCGCATACGAAGTGCAGATGCGGTTCTCCGATCTGCCGGTCGCCAGGAATCTCTGGCATGCGGGCTGGCATCACACCGCCGCGTGCGCCTACGCCGCGGCCGCCGGCACGGGGAGACTCCTGGAACTGAACGGGACGCAGATCGGGCACGCGATCGCGCTCTCGGGCGCCCGCTCGAACACGCTCGCCGAAATCCGCCATGGAGACATTCCGATGGACAAGGCGCTCTCGGCACCGATCGTCGCGAGCCAGAGCATCCTCTACGCGCTGCTCGCGGGTCGCGGATTCACGGGATGTAGCACGCTGCTCGAGGGCCCTTACGGCTTTCGCCACGCGGTGGCGGGAGGCGTCGATGTCGAACCGCTCGTGCCGCAGCGCGGCGACTTCCGCATCCTCAAGGTCGGCCTCAAGCCTTATCCGGTGGAGGGCATGACGCCGGCGATGGTGCAGGCGGCGATCGAACTGAGGAACGAACACCGGATCGATCCCGCCGAGATCGAGGCGATCCGCATCCTCGCCCACGAGGAAGCGGTCACCAAGCCGAGCTGGGACCGCAGCAAGCTCGCGCCGACCACCAAGGAGACCGCGGATCACAGCTTCTACTATTGCGTCGCGGCCGCGATCGTCGCCGGCGAGGTCACACCGCAGCAGTTCACCGACGAATGGCTGCGCAATCCGGCGGTTGCCACTCTCATGGCAAAGACGACGATAGAGGCGAAGCCGGAATTCACCGCGCTGTTCAGGCAGGGCGCGCGCCCGGCGGCGGTCGAGGTGAAAACGCCGCGCGGCACGTTTTACCGCGAAGTGACCTACCCGCGCGGGGACCCGCAAAACCCGATGACCTGGGACGACGTGACGAGGAAGTTCCGCACGCAGGCCGAACCCGTCCTGGGACCGCGCATCGCGCGGCAAGTGATCGACCGCGTGCACTCCATCGAGAAGGAGGCCGACATGCGCTCTTTTGCCAGGTTGCTCGCGCGTCGGCACAAGTGACTGCGGCTTTCTTTCGCATCTGTCTTGAACTCCGATAGCGCCGGGACAGGCCGCCCCGCCAAATGTTTTGGCTTGCGGCAGTCGGGCAGCGCGGCCGGGTCGTGCTATCCAAGGGTTTGAGAAAAACCAAGCTACGTCCCCTCCTTTGCAGAACTGACATTAACGCGGCTTCGAGCTAGAATGATCAGAAGCGTGAACGAGAGGTTTGCCATGCGCACTCAAAGTTATTCAGCCAGGCGGTCTTCCGCGCGACTTGCACTGGCAGGGGCGGATCGGAGGCGTCTGGAGCGCTTGGCCGCTGCCGCCGGATCGACGCCGCAGCGCATGCTCAAATTCGTGCTGCGCGACGGGTTCGACTACTGCGAGGAACTCGTCCGCCGCGTGAACGAAGGAATCGCCTCCGGCCGGCGCGGCGTGATCGTGAGCGACGGCGAAGCGCGTGCCGAACTGCGGGCCATGATCGCGCGCCATGCACGGCGCTCGCGAAAAGCCGCTTGAGTGGACGCGCGCGGCGCTCGAGCAATTTGAGAGTATGTCGCAGCGAGGCAAGCAACCATGCCACGTGCTGATTTTTCCCATACGTGCGAGAAAATGAGATGCAGTAATACTTCAATCATGAGCAGCGTGCATGCTCCCGCCGCTTGATGAGAACGGCGACCTACCACTCGGCATACATTCGGCGACATGGGCCGAGGTGGCCGAACGTTTCGGGATCGGCTCGGAAGTTCGCGTTCACGCGCTCGCCCGGCTACGTCATTTGCATGAACTGGCGGCGCGCACAGGCAAGCTCAAGCGGTTCTGCGTGTTCGGCAGCTTTGTATCTTCGACAACCGATCCACATGACGTCGACGTAGCGTTAGTGATGGCGGCCGATTTCAGGCTGGAGGAATCCCCTCGCGAGTGTCGCACGATTTTCTCGCACGCGGATGCACAGGCTCGTTATGGGGCAAGCGTCTTCTGGCTGCGTGAAGGCATGGTGTCGGATAGGCTGGTGCGGGAGTTTCTTGAAACATGGCAGATCAAGCGCGATGGGGCAAAACGTGGCATAGTGGACATTCAGACATGATACGCAACGACCAGGAATTGGCGGTGACGCGCGAGCGCGTGGCAAGACTTGAGCGGCTGCTCGACGAATTGCGGAAGACCGCCCGGCCCGAGGAGTGGGCCGCGCTGAGCTCCGGCTATCGGCTGGAGATCGAGCGCATGCAGGGCGAGGTTCTGGATTATCTGGTCCAGTCGGCGCCGGCCGGCCCCAAGCAGATCACCACGGCCTGATTCTTCAAACTTCTGTACCAGTGCGATCGGTTGAAGCAAAGGAAGCCGCGGGCTATTAGAGTGATACGGGCTGTATCTGGCTATTTGGCCCCGTTTATTATCTTCACGATCTCCCGCAGTGGGCGTTTACGCGGGTGCCGTAACAGAACACTTGACCGGAGAGAGGGACGTCATAGCACCCGAGCGTGGCCGACGCTTTCACCCGCCGAGCAAGCGCGGATTGCCGAAGCGCTTACCAGTCAGGCGGCTGGAGGAGATTGAGAAAACCGGGTTACGTTTCCCTATTTTCTCCCCCTTTTCCCGTTAAGCAAATCGGGCGCTCAGGCGCAGCGTGATGCGCCGGCGGGCGCTGCACATGCGCCGGCCTTGTTTGGGTAGGCTCCGGCCAGGGACTCACCCCACCAACCACGATTCAGGAGCCCGCTTGGCGCCGGCGGGCGATTGCCATATAATAAGGAATCCTTACTAAAAGGAATACAGCAATGCTGGCAAAGCTGACCTCCAAGAACCAGCTCACGCTGCCCAAGGCGGTCGTGGCGCGGTTTCCGGGCGCGCGCTACTTCGAGGTGCGCGCCGAGAAAGGGCGCATCGTGTTGGTGCCGGCCAGGGTGACGAGCCTTGACGGCGTCTGGCGCAAGATCGAGTCGCTCGGCATCACCGAGAAGGATATCGAAGGCGCGGTGCGGTGGGCGAGAAAACGGAAGTAGCCCGCCCGCGGCGCGTCGTGCTCGACACCAATGTCGCCGTGTCGGCCCTCGTGTTCCGCGAGGGGCGGCTCGCCTGGCTGCGGGAGGCATGGGAGGCGGGGCGCGTCGTCCCGGTTGTTTCCGCGGAAACGGTTGCCGAACTGGTGCGCGTGCTCGCCTGCCCGAAGCTCAAGCTTTCTGAGGAGGAGACCAAAAATGTGCTCGCGCACTACATGGAGCACGCCGAGGCCATGCGCAAGGTCGGCGCGTCCGCTCGGATTCCTGAATACCGCGATCCGGACGACCGGATATTCCTGCGACTGGCCTATGCGGCGCGAGCGGAGGCGCTGGTGACGGGCGACGAGGATCTGCTCGCGGTGGCGGGCAAATCGCGCATCCCGATCCTTTCGCCGGATGCCCTGACGACAAAGCTTGCGGATGTAAATCAACCGCCGAGCGGACGCGGATTACCGATGCACTTGCCCATCAGGCGGCTGGCGGAAATTGAGAAAAGACCGGGGCAGCCCCGTTTTTCTTCTGCGTGAGACACACCAGCGAGGCCAATGGAAACGAAGCGCAGCTGTGAGATAATAGGCTGTCGCTTCGTCGTATAGGCGTATGGACCTTAAGCGTTCAAGGACCGCAACCTGAACCTCGCTGCCGCAACTGATCGTCGTGAGATGCCGGCCTACACGGTACCGGAGGCGGCGCACTACCTTGGGATAGCGGCGCCGACGCTGCGCACGTGGGTGGCCGGACAATCCTACACCTACCGTGGCGAAAAGCGGTGGTTTCGGGCAGTCATCCATCTTACCGACCCGAAAACGCACACGCTGTCTTTTTCCAATCTTGTCGAGGCATATGTACTCACGTCGATGCGACGCAAGCACCGTATCGGTCTGCCCACCATACGCCGTGCGTTGCGTCTGTTGACGGATCGTTTGGGATCCAAACGTCCACTGTTGACCGAACAGTTTGCCACGAACGGCGTCGATCTGTTCGTGGACCGCATCCGCGAGATCATCAACCTTACGAAAGACGGACAACTCGAAATGGCGGAGATGATTCGGGCGTATCTTGAGCGCATCGAGCGCGACGCCAAAGGCATGCCGATCAAACTCTATCCGTTCATGCGTTCCCAACCGCCCCGTGACCAGCCGCGGACGGTGGTGATTGACCCGCGCGTGTCGTTCGGCCGGCCCGTGATAGCGGGTACGGGTATTCCAACCGCGGTGCTTGCCGAGCGTTACAAGGCGGGCGAGCGGATTCAGGACCTCGCGAAAGACTACGGTGCCCCGGAAGAAGCGATCGAGGACGCGATCCGCTGCGAACTCGAACTCAAAGCTGCCTGAACGGGCCATTTTTTTTGTTGACGAGTCGCTTGACAGCCTGACTGTCGTCACCGCGTTGCGTGATGCGGGGGCGATAGTTGAGCGGCTGACGGATCACTTTCCCAAGGGCACTCCCGACGAAACATGGCTGGCCGAGGCCAGCCGGAACAGTTGGATTGTCCTCACCCGCGACAAGCGCATCCGCTACCGCCAGCTCGAACGCCTCGCTTTGCACGCCGCCGGCGTCCGCGCGTTCGTTTTCACCGGCGGGAATGTTTCGGGAAAGGATACGGGTACGATTCTCGCGGGCGCACTGAAGCAAATCGAGAAGATCCTGGCGACCAATCCTGGCCCATTCATTTACCACATTGGCCGCAGCGGGAGACCGGTGCGGATGGATTGACGTTCTCTGTGCGCCACCGCTGTCGCCTGCAGAGCAGACGCGCATTGCGGATGCGCTCGCCCATCAGGCGGCTGGCGGAAATTGAGAAAAACCGGGCTACGTCTTTTTTTCTTGTTGGACTGTAAGGTCGGGGCTGGCCGGTCTGTCCTTGCCCCGCCAAGGTCTTGCGGACAGTTTTGTCATACATTAAGATATTATGTATGACACCGCCCCGGACACTTCTTTCGGTCCGACTCGACCCGGCGCTTGCCGAGGCGCTGGAGCGCTACTGCCTTCAGACCGGGCAGACCCGGAGCCATATCGTGCAACAGGGTCTGGCGCAGTATTTGCTGGAGCAATCAGGCCCGACGCTCGGCAGTCTCGCCGAGGCTGTCCTGCCGGCCGCCCCGAAGCGAGCGGGGCGGGCGGCGCGCCCTTCCCGCCAGCGGCGCTTCCGCGACTACGTCCGTGAGAAACGTCGTCGTTGACTCGGGCTTCCTGATCGGGTTGTTCGACGAGACGGACCCACTGCACGCCCGCTGCCGCGAGTTCCTGCGCGACTACCGGGGACGGTTTCTCACAACCGAGGCGGTTCTCACCGAAGCGTTGGCCCTGCTATCGCATGCGCAGCAGTTGCGTTGTCTCGAGTGGCTGGGCAACGCTGTCCAGGCTGGGCTGCTCCTCCTCGATCGAGAGCCCGTGGACTTCCGGTCGGTGGAGAAACTCGCCCGCAAGTACGCCGACCAGCCGATGGACTTCGCCGATGCGTCAGTGGTGCTGCTGGCGACCCGCAGCGGCGTGCGAGAGATTCTGACCGCCGACCGGCGCGATTTCGCGGTGTACCGCCTTTCCGGCCGCGCGCGCTTCATCGACGTGCTGGCGGGCGATTAGCAGTCCGGCTTTCCGGCAGGACCCGCCCGCGCGTCTGCGCGATGGAGAAACACCGAGCTACGTCCCCCCCTTTTTTTGAGGCGGCTGGTAGAAATTGACTGAAATCGGACTACGTCCCTCTTTTTTATCTCGGAGCGACAGCTCGCATTACTGCATGCGAACCTGCCCGCCGTGGAACAGCTCGTTCAGCAAGGCGCCATCATCGTCTTCGAGGAATCCCGCGTTCGTGTGCGTTCGCTGCCGATCGGTGAAGCATAGGAAGCCGCAGAATCAATCAGAGAACACGGGCCGTGTCCCTCCTTTTTGGCCTGTTTATCTACACGATCTCCTGCGGCGGGCTGCTTTCGCGGGTACGGTAACGAAACCCCGCATCGAACAGCGTGTCACTGCGGCAGTCAAGCGGGCGTCGACGCTGTCGCCTGCAGAGCAAATGCGGATTGCGGATGCGCTCACTCATCAAGCTCAATATCGATGAATCGAAGCTTGTCCTTGGAGGATTTAGCGGCGCGGACGATGACCTGACGATTCACCATGGGGCCGATCACATCGTCAACCGTGTCCTTTAGCCCCCCGATGTGGACTGTTTTCCCTTCAACAGCAACTTCGAGCCAGTCCTTGTCGAGGTGCACGGCGCGCAGTGCTCCAGTGATCGAGGTTTCCTGCTCACCCTCGACCTCGAGGGGCTTGGATTGCTCGCGAAGAGTTCTGTTGATCGTGGAGCGGCTTTCAGGCATGAGAACCACGCCGCTCGATTCACCTGCTGCCTTGACCTCCATTTGTGCAAAGGTGCGCCCCGTGGGCGCGAGATTGCGCGAGAGCCTCAAGAACGTAGAGCGGTATTGCTTGTCAGGGACAATTGCTTCCAAAGCCTGCCGCTCGTCGTCGACAGTCGCCTTCAGAATCTCAAGGAAGTGCCATGCGATTTGATCGGGCTTAATGGTGTCTTGAAAAAAATCCCTCTGTGCGGGCTCCTGAATCGCCACCGAAAACTGGTAGCTTCCTGCGGGGGCCTGGAATAACCACGGACGGCAGGCTTCCTGGACCTCACGGATCGGGCCGCCGTGCATGCGATGCGGCATACCCTTGACGAACTCAATAGTGCGGTAGAACAGCGACTGGATGGTCTGCACCTTATCCACGATAAGATCGAGCGGTGCGCCACCAGTGATGATCTCGCCCCCTTTGACAGAAACAACGACCTGTCCAGGGAGAAATAAGACACCCGCCCGCTTCTTGGAGCCTTCTGTCCAGATGGTCTGGACGAGAGTACGCAAGTCGGTAGTAGCAAAATCCGGTAGTTTCTCGTTTCCAAGTATGGAGAACGCAAGTTGTTCGGCACGCTGGTATTCCCGCGCCTTGAACCAGAGAGAAACCACGCTAATCGCCGTGACACCAAGAGTGCGCGCCTTAGAACGGTCAAGCTCACGCAAGGCTCGTTCTTCTGCGTTTGCCGCCTGAGCGTATAGAGTCACGGCCTGATCCGCTTGACCTGCGCGCGTCGCAATGAATGCTTCGGATGCGAGCGCTTCGCTACGCTTATGCCAATCAGCCCAGGTCATAACGCATCATCCATCTTAGCAATCACCACTGCACACTCACGAAATCCCACCACGGAGGCAATCGCGGGGAGATTGCTCGCAGCAGCGGTAGCTTGGCTGATCTTCGCCTTTAGGCGCTGCTGAATAACAGCTCGATTTCCTTTGTCAGTTCCGGAGACTTCCAAGCGCATGCATGCCTCAAGATCATCTGCATTGGTGCCGAGTGGTGCCACATAGTAGTCGGCCCCTGTGAGTGTCTCTGCGCGTCTTACCGCGACGAGACCCTTGGCCAGTTCGATGGCCGCAAGGGACACACCATACGCGCCGGCTTCGGTTGCATCTATTTCATTCGCCCATGCCGCTTTTGTTTGTTGGTCGGGTGCGACCCATTCCGCGCTGCACTTCGAGGAATTGCCTTCACAATCTACAACGAGGTCAGAGGGCGGCTCGTGATGTCTACTGAGGCAAACCGATGCTGCCTCGCAATACCCGTCCCCGATAGCCTTGGTAAGTCCAGGGTGGCGATCCGCGAGCCTAATCAAAGGTAGCCTGCTTGTCGCAGCGCCTTGATTTTCATTTCCGTCTGATCGCATGGCATCAAGTTCCAGTGTCTGCAGCGAGCTTGACCACCGAATAGCTTAACCTTATGCGAAGCTTCGCGCGAGCAGCGCTTGAAACAAGCCTTCTCCGTTTCGACGTGACGCGTCGCGCTGCGCGAGGACGCCACGAACATCGTTCGTGCGGTCGGTAAATGTTTGCTGGAGTTGCAGTGGCGGAAGCATTACGACCACAGAAGATAAACCGTCGATATTGATGTTGTACTGCCCAGCGGAGGTGCGCGCGCGTTTCAAAAGCTCTCGGCGACCAAATGCCGTACGTAGATAGTTTGCGAGGTAACCGGCATTCACAATTTCCGGGTTTGGTCGTCCACGTATCAGATACGATGCAAACGCAAAGCGCTCGGGATCGAACCCGGTGTTCTTGAATTGCTGCAATGTAACCACAGCACAGCGTCCGACGTAATCGGGATTGCCGTTGGTGCGCACAAATAGTATGTCATCCTCGATCAACCTTAATCGCTCGAACTCGCGGTTGTCGAGGGGCACGTATTTGATATCGTCTAGGTCGATTGCGTCACCAATCACGTTCGGAATACGCAATACTGGGTAACCGTCTTTCGCGGATTTCACTGAAGTCCCGTAGCGAAAATCGGCGATAGTGGCTCCGAGTGTTGTGAGCGCCCACCCCTTCGGATTCATCGCCGGGTCGCCGAACATATCGAGAAAAAGCGCGGGGATGATTTCGTGCGCTTTTTCAGCGGCTCGATGTTGCAAGCGAATGATCCCCTCAGCGCGGGAGAGAATGTCAACTATGCGACGTTGTTGTGTGACTGCTGGCAATGGGATGACTTCACGCGCCAGGAAATCAGCCGGGACGCGTTGTTGTCCCGCAGCGCCACGGAAGTTCCTCTTCGCGCGTTTTCGAAAATCAGGCTGACGAATATAGTAATAAATCCACTCGGGTATCACTTCTGGGCCGGTACGCAATACGTGGAACTCGGTTGATCCAAAGCCAAGTCCATTCTTAAGGTTTCGAGCTATGGCCGCCTTCCCATTTTCCATGCAGGGGGTAATCTTTGCAAAGAGCACGTCGTCGTTGCGAAAGCAAGTAAACCCCGTTGCGACATCCACGTATCGGCGCGATTCCGGGATGCTTATCTCCGCGAACTGTTCGTCAACGGCTGACATGGGCACAAAAGTGACTTCCGTATGTGCGCCGGGCCGCGACTGCTTGGGGAAGCGCGGATTGATCTCACAAACGGACGATAGGGGTACATACTGCATATGTCTGACGGGCCTAGGTGCGTGAAAATGAGTCTCGAAGCGAATCGATTTCTTTCGCGATTTCGGTTTCAATTGCACTCAGCTCATCAAGCAATTCCCGCGGATCGCGATGCTCAACTCGGGTCTTGATAAACGGGCGGTAGGTGCCTACCGATAAGTTAAAATCCCGTGCACGTACCTCGTCCGCGGAGGCAAACCACCATTTGTCTTTCCACTCGGCTTTGCTGTCGCGCTTTTCCCATTTCTTCGCCAGCTTCTCGCGGTTGCGGTAGATGTCAATTAGCGTAGCCAAATCGTCGTCGTCGATGGGAGTGTCGTGCTGGGCATCGAGCTTGTAGCCGTCGGCATCGGCATGCAGGAACAGCACACGTGCAGTCGAGCCGCTTTTGTGGAAGAAGAGAACCGACGTCTTTGAATTTGAATAAGGCTGGAAAACGCCTCCTGGAAGTGACATAACTGCTTCTAAAGTATTGTTCTCGAGAAGTTGTCGTCGAAGTTCCTTGTGCGCACCGCTAGGCCCAAACAGTAGCCCGTCCGGAACGACTACACCGCACCGACCACCGGGCTTCAGGCTTTCGAGCATATATTTTACGAAGAGAATTTCTGTCGCAGTCGTGGTTCCAACTTTGATGTCGTCGAGGATGCGGTCCTTGTCGAGGCGGCCGGAGAACGGCGGATTCGCGAGGACCACGCTGTAGCCCTCAGCCGGAATGCCGAGTGCCTGCTTAGCTTCGGGTTCGAGCGGCGTGGTAAGCACGTTGCGCTTGACGATGCGCACGCCGGGCAGCCCGCGCAGCGTAAGGTTCATTGTCGCCAGGTGCACCATCTTCGGATCGACATCGTTGCCGAAGAAAGTGCGCGATTCGAGTATCGTCTGTTGGGCGGCGGAAAGCCGGTCGCCGAGTCCGCGGCGCACTTTCTTGCCGTCGAGTTCGACTTCCTCGATCCCGTCAGGCGATGAATTTGCAAGCCGGATATGGTTGTAGGCGGCGACCAGAAAACCGGCGGTGCCCGCCGCCGGATCGTAGATCGTCTCGCCGATCTTCGGATCGACGATCTCGACGATGGTGCGGATGATATGGCGCGGTGTGCGGAACTGGCCGAGCTCGCCTGCCTGCCGGATTTGCTTGAGCACGTGCTCGAACAGATCCCCCTTCGAGTCGGCGTCCGCCTGATCGAGATGCAGTCCATTCACCAGATTCACGACTTGGGTGAGCACGGTCGGCTCGTCGATCGAGAGCCGCGCGCCGTCCATGAAGTTGACTGCGCTGCCGTTCGCCATTTCGGCAAAGAACGGAAACACTTCGTCACGCACGAAGCGCACCAACGCCTCACCCGAAAGCCCATTCGCCCATACCGACCAGCGCAGATTCTCGCGCGGAATCGTTTTCTTGCCGCCAAAGGACTGCGCGTTGAGCGGATTCTTCAGCTTCCAATCCCCGGCGAAAACGCTCTGGCGCGCCTTCTTGGCGATACGCGCACGCGCTGCCTGCTGCACATCCAGACCTTCAGCCAGATAGAAAAAGAACAGAAACGAAAGCTGCTCGGCGTTGTTGACAGGATCGGGATAACCGCCGCCGTAGAGATAGTCGCGGATTTGCTCGACCGCACGGCGCATATCAGCGGTAAAAGGCATTGCGGCTTCCTCAATGCGCGGCGCGTGCGCCGCCGTCCCCGAATACCGCGCGGCTCATACCCGCGCATAACTCGGCGAGCCGTTTTTCATCGCCGAAAAGTTCGACCGCACGGCGCCGGTCCCAGTGCCCGCGGGCCGACCACACTTCGAAGTGATCCGGAGTGAATTCGTTCCACTGCTCGGCGTTGGCGCGGATTTGCTCGCCGACCACTTTCAAGAGGCGCAACTGATCGGGCGACAGTTCCTGCTCGCCGAGCCAGGCTTCGAAGCGCACGCCAACCTCGCTCTGTCGAACCTCCGAGGCCGCCGGAAAGACGAGATTGCCGTTCTCGTCCACCGTAATCCACGCGCGCGTCGCGGGATCGATGTGATCATCGGTGTCCACCACAACCAGCGCCCGGGGATGCGGACGGGGCCGGGTGCGGTCCACTACGAGCGGCCCGCCCTCGCCGTACGTCTCCTCGTCCTCGTGGTAGTCGCTCACGCCGACAAAGTCGAACATGGTGAAGAGCGGCTTGCCGTGCACTTTGCGCGTGCCGCGGCCCCGCATTTGGCGGTAGAGAATAAGCGACTTGGTGAACCGCCCGAACACAAGGTTCACGACCTCCGGGCAGTCAAAACCGGTGTCGAGCATGTTCACCGACACCATGATCTGCGGAAACTTCTCCTGCGCTTTCTTGAAGCGGCGAATCTTGATTATCGCGTCGGTGGTATCCTCAGGGCCCAGCCCGGAGACCACATAGTCGGCGTAGCGTATCTCGGGCGAGGGCTTCTTGTCAGCGAAAGCGCCATCGAGCAGCCGCGCGAGAGTTTCGGCATGGCGTTTGGTGACGGCGAAAACAATGGTCTTGCCGATGAGCGGTTTTCTCGGCATGCCCTTCGCGTCGGCGTAACCGTTCTCCATCACCTCCCTGAACTCGCGCACGATGGCGCGGTTGCGCTCCGGGATGGTGAAGCGGCGTTCGAGCGCGGTAGGATCCACCATGATTGAATCCCGCCCGCCAAAGGCCTGGTCGAGCTCGTTGCGGGTCTTGTCGTCCAGCTCGTCCCAGAGGATTTCGTCGCGGCGAACTTCGAAACCGCCTTCCGCGGCGGTCTTGACCGTCTTCGCCTTGTAGATCTGATAGGGCACCAGCCAGCCGTCGCGGATCGCTTCACGCAGGGAATAGGCGTAGGTGGGCTTCTCCACCTCGAAAAAGCGCAGGGTATCGCGTACGAAAAGGCGATCCTCGTCGTCGCCGGTGCGCAAATCGGCCGCAACGCACGGCGTCGCGGTGAGCCCGAGTTGAATGGCGTCGAAGTGCAACAGGACATTCTTCCATTTGCCATAGATCGAGCGGTGACACTCGTCCGAGATCACGAGATCGAAATATCCTGCCGAGTAGTCGCGGTAGATGTTGATCATCGATTGCAGTGTGGTGATCGTGATGCGCTTCTCGTCCTGAAAACGGCGGCCGGCGCGCAGCACGTAGCACGGATAGTCGCGCAGGTGCTCCGTGAAGGCGTCCTCGGTCTGCATCGCGAGCGGGATGCGGTCCACCAGGAACAGCACCCGTGTGACTGCGTTCGCCTCAAACAGGCGTTTGATAAAAGCGGCGGCCATGCGCGTCTTCCCGGCGCCAGTCGCCATCTCGACCAAGAGTTTGCGGCGGCCCCGCGCGATTTCCCGGCACAACGTATCAATGCACTCGACCTGATAGTCGCGCTCGACGATGCGGTGATCGATCGGGATCGCCAGCGGGTCGGTGCGGAGCTTACGTGTGGCCGCGCGGCGCTCGAGGTTGTCCTGGGAAAAGAAACTTTTCACCGGCCGGGGATGCGCTTCGGCGGCATAGTCCCAAAAGCGGGTCTCACGCCCATTGGAAAGAAACACGAAGGGCACGCCGAGCTGCTCGGCGTAGGCGCGGCCCTGCGCCGCCGCATCGGCGGGATTCACGCTGAAACGCTTGGCTTCGACGACCGCGAGCGCGCGGCCGTGACGGTCGGATAATACATAGTCAGCGCGCGTTCCGTCCGCGAGCGGATATTCATAGCGCACGCTCCGCCCGTCGGTGAGATTCCACCCGACGTCTTCCAGCAGCGCGTCGATGACGACGCGCGAGAATGCCTCGTTGCCTCCCGGTAACATGTGTTTTTTTGTGCTTGAATAACCGCATTGTCGCGGGGCGGCGCGCGGCACGCAAGCCGGGGCAACGCTGCACGCCACGCGCTATCAGTTGGCGCCACGTTCGCGAATCCCGGCCCGCGCCCCGGTATTCGAGCCCTTCTTCGACACGGCCTGCCCCCTCCCCAATTAGCCGCCCGACCGGCGCAGCGACTCGATCATCTTCCAGCCCGCCTCCCCGGGCAATCTGGCTTCCCAAAAGCGCCAGCCGTTGATCGCGCTTCCCGTGATCGAAACCGCGGCTGAAGACGGCGAATCGTACCGCTTGCCGTTAAGCACGAGCGCGCCCGACCCCACACGCGCGAGGTAGGTCTGCCCCTTATAGTGCGCCCGGAACTCGGTGCCGGCGGGGAACCGCACGCCCTTGGTGATCCAGTCACCCGGAGCCGGGCCTGCCGGTGCCACGGCCGGCCCTTTCTTGCGCGGGAGCTGAAGCAGGTCGCGCAGCACGTCATTTTCGGTGACGTCCTCGGACGGCCGCCGCATCATCAGTGCCTTATACACGTCGAAATCCACTTCAATGGTCCGCATGAGAATCTCCATTACGCTCAGATCATCCCCTCGACGATCTTAAAGTCTTATAGTCTCGCAGACTATTAGGGATGTCAACCCAGGCTGCTGCGACGCTTCCCTTTGACATCGCGTCAGAAGCTCTGTAATGTTATATATATCTAATATTCGAGAAGATTAATGCGGACCCAGGAACTGGGGCACGAGATCCGGAGGGCGCGTCATGCGCGGGGGCTGACGCAGGCGCAGCTCGCCCGCGCGGCAGGGCTGTCCCGCGAAACGCTCAACCTGCTGGAGAGCGGCCTTGTGCGTGACCTGGGCATTCGAAAGGTATTGGCCGTGCTTGACCACCTCGGGCTGAGCGTAACGTTGCAACAGGGGATGCGGCCACGCCGGCCGGACTACGTGCGTATGGCATGCACGAGCGCGAACGTGAGCTTCAAGAGCGCGCTCACCGAGGACGAGCTGATCCATGCGCTCGTGACCGGCAAGGTCCCGGCAAAGCGAGGTTCGCATTTAAGGACGCTGCTTGACGAGGCGCCGGTGGCCTTGCTGCAAGGGCTCGCTGAGGAAGCGGCTGGATGGACGAAACCGGGAAAACTCGAGAGGAACCTGCGCAAGCTGGCGAACGACCTGGGGGTATCGCGGAGCGTCGAGGGATGGCTGAAGACCGGCTGAGGATCTGGGAGACGCTCTTTCAGCGTGCGTTAAAACTGATCGATTCAGTTAGCTACGCAGGCATTACGCTTGAAGACTGGAGTTTCGGGGGCGCGACCGTTCTCATGCGTCGTCACCATCATCGCTTCAGCAAGGACATAGATATCTTCGTCCCCGATCCGCAGTATCTGGGCTACCTGAATCCCAGGCTCAATACGGCAGCCGAGTCGCTGACCACCAACTACGTTGAGCGAGCGAACTCTCTCAAGCTTATTTTTCCGGAAGGCGAGATTGACTTCGTAGCGTCCGCTCCCCTAACCGAAGATCCTGTGGTCACGGAAGAGTTATTCGGCCGCCAAGTCCAGGTCGAGACTTCCACCGAAATCGTCGCGAAGAAAGTCTGGCACCGCGGTGTCGAATTCACTGCGAGAGATATTTTCGACCTGGCGATGGTGACGGAGGAGGAACCTGGCGCCCTCTGGAAAATCGGGCCTGTACTCCGCGATCGTCGAGACATGGTCTTGCAGAGAATTGCTTCACAGAACGTGGCTTTGAGAGAGACATTCGCCGAACTTGAGGTCCTGGATTATCGCCGGAGCTTTGATGAATGCATTGCGTTGGTCAAGAAAGCTTTTGGATAGCTCCCGACTCGAATGTTGTCCTTTTCAGCTCTTCGGACGCCGCTTCCCCGGGCCGCGCCCGCGGGTGTTGGCCTTGCGCGCTGTCGTGCCACTCCCGCCGGTCGGCCTCGCCGCCGATGTCGCGCGCTTTCGCTTTTCCGCCCCGGTGCGATCCCCCGCACCCGGCTCCGCGGCCTGCGCGATCTCGATTCCGAAGATCTCGGCAAGCTCCGCGCCTTCGAGAACTTTCCCCGCCGCCGGCGCTTTCCCGGTCAGCGTGAGGTCCTTGCCGGCCTTCGCGATCAGGTCTTTCTCGTTTACCTTGCGCAGCGCGAACAGCAGCTCGGGCTTCTCGTCCAGGCGGGCGCCGATGCCGTAGAGCACCGCCGCGACGTGCTTGCACATCGAGGCCCAGTCCGGGCAACTGCAGGAGAACGTGATCTCCGCCGGCGAGGGAAACAGCCCGGTTTTCTCCCGGCAGATGCGCTCCATCACGCCCTTGGAGAAACGCCCCTGCAAAAGCTCCACGAGCGAGTCGATCGCCCCCGCGCTGTCCTTGCAGATCGCCTTCCAGCGCGCCTTCGGGACCGCCGCGACTTTGACCTCGACCTGGTAGATATCGGACCCGATCACCTGCGCCCTCACCTCGCCGGCGGCGATTTGCAGGTCGAGCACCGAACCGTTGCGGATGTAGGTCCGTCCGCGCGGCAGCCGGTTCGAATAGTCGCTGTAGCGCTCGATGTTGTCGCACCACGCCTTGCCCCAGAAGGTCCTGGCGATGGCGCGACCTTCGATGACCACCGGCGACAGCGGCCGGCCCTTTTTCCTGAATCTCGCCATCGCGCGCTCGGCTTTACGCCGGCGCTCGGCCGCGGATACGTAAGGCTTCCACCGATAGAACATGCGTCATCCTTCCTGTGAGGCGGCATGAATGTCGAGAGCGACGAGCTTCAGGAGTTCGTCGTCCCTCATTTCCGTCAGCAGCATCTCCGCGCTGCCTTCCAGCAGATCCTTCGAGAGCTGCTGCTTCGATTCGATCAGTGTATCGATTTTATCCTCGACCGTCCCCCGGCAAACGAATTTGTGCACGAGCACGTTCCTGGTCTGGCCGATGCGGAAGGCGCGGTCCGTGGCTTGGTTCTCCACCGCCGGATTCCACCACCGGTCGAAGTGGACTACGTGAGTCGCGGCGGTGAGGTTGACGCCGGCGCCGCCCGCCTTGAGCGAGAGCACGAAGAACGGAACCTGCTCGTCCTCCTGGAACCGCTGGACCAGATCCTTGCGCTTCTTCACCTCGGTCCCGCCGTGCAGGACGAGCCCGGGTCGCCCGAACACCGATCCGAGGAAGGCGGCGACCGGCGCGGTCGCTTCGCGGAATTGCGTGAACACGAGCGCCTTCTCCTGCCTCGCGGCGATGACCTCGGCGATCTCGCGCAGCCGTGCGAACTTGCCGCTGTCGGCCTCGGCCCATGCGCCGTCGCCCAGCCACTGCGACGGATGGTTGCAGATCTGCTTGAAGCGCATCAGGAACGACAGGATGACGCCCTTGCGCCCGATGCCCTCGGCGTCTTCGAGCTCGGCGGCCAGCTCCTTCACCGCTTGCTGGTAGAGCGCCGCCTGCCTGCGGCTGAGCGCGCAGAAGGCCTTGATCTCGGTCTTGTCCGGAAGGTCGGCGATGACCGACTTGTCGGTCTTCAAGCGCCGCAGAATGTAAGGGCGCACCAGCTCGCGCAACGGCGCGTAAGGATTGTGGGGTCGGCCCGCAAGGCGCCTGGTAAAGCTCGTGAACTCCTTGCCGGAGCCAAGCAGGCCCGGGTTGATGAAATCGAAGATGGACCAGAGGTCCGCGAGCCGGTTCTCGACCGGCGTGCCGGTCAGCGCGAACCTCACCTGCGCGTCGAGCTTCTTGGTGGCCCGCGTTTGCTTCGCCGCGGGGTTCTTGATCGCCTGCGCTTCGTCGAGGACCGCTACGCGCCACGGGGTGTTCGCGAGCCAAGGCAGCCGCAGGAGCGATCCGTAGCTCGTGATGACCAGATCCACATCCGCGAAGCGCGCTGCATCGAGCGCCTTCAGCTCGGCCGCCGGCATCGCCGAGGGATGAGCGATGAGCGCCTTCAGACCCGGCGCGAAGCGCTCGATCTCGGAAGCCCAGTTCGCAAGCAGCGAGGCGGGGGCGACGAGCACGCTGGCGCGCCGCCCGGCGTGCTCCTGTCTGCGCAGCACGAGCAGCAGCGCCAGCACCTGCATCGTCTTGCCCAGACCCATGTCGTCGGCAAGGCAGGCCCCGAGGCCGAGCCGGTACAGGAGGTAGAGCCAGCGCACGCCGACCTGCTGGTAGGGCCGCAGCGTCGTCTTGAGCTCGTTGCCCGGCTCCATGCGCGCCAGCCCCTCCGGACTGCGCAGCCCCTTGAGCATCTCGGCGAGCCAGGGACCCGCGACGACGCGCGACCAGTCGGGAGCGGCGCCGGCCGTTTCTTCGCCGGAGATGTTTGCGCCGGCGAGCATGCGCATCGCCTCGGCGAAGCTGAGGCCGCCCTGCGCGGCGGCTTGTTCGACCTCGCGAAACTGGTCGAGCATCCGGCCGAGCTTCTCTCGATCGACCTCGACCCAGCGCCCGCGGATGAGCTGAAGACCGTCCGATCCCGCGAGCAGCCTGGCGATTTCGCCGGCGGTCAGCCGCTCGCCGTCGAGGGTGACCTCCATGCGGAAGTCGAGGAGAGC
This sequence comes from Betaproteobacteria bacterium, assembly GCA_016199485.1. Taxonomy (GTDB): domain Bacteria; phylum Pseudomonadota; class Gammaproteobacteria; order Burkholderiales; family SG8-41; genus JACQGO01. The sequence continues at coordinate 2,171 of JACQGO010000333.1, read as the reverse complement.
ATCCCTGCCGAGCGCGGACGGCGCCTTGCCGCCGACCGTGGCGCTCACCTGGGGACGCGGCGGGCGTCCCGTTCTCCACGCGACCGGCACGCGCGCCACGACTCCCGCGGCTTCCAGGAGCGGCATGTCCGTGAGGAGCCGGAATGCTTCGCCCGGCGTCCAGCGCAGCGGATGAAAAATCTCGCCCGCGTCCACCATCGTTTTGAGCCAGGGGCATTTTTCCGCCGCGCGCTGGACCGGAAGCAGCAGCGAGAGCAGCCGCTCCCTGTTCGCCGCGCCCGCATACTCGCGCAGCGCCTGCCCAAGCGGCAGATGCTGGGCTTTCGCATGTGCCGACAGCCGCGTGGTGTACGTCGCCAGGAACGCGAACGGCGCCTCATCGTCCTTGCGGTTTTCGGCGAGGTTGAAATGGACGCGGCCCACAAGGTTCCAGGCCAGACTCCGGCGCTTGAGGAAGTCCTGAATCGATTCTTTCGACTCGGACAGCTCCGCGCGAAACGCGGCGTCGAGCGCCACCCAGAGCGCCCGAAGAACGGACGCCGTCAGATACTCCGCTCCTGTCATCGGCGGGGCGGCCGCGGCCAGCGTTTCGAGCTCTTCAGGCGGCGGGGCGGGGATCTGCGCCGCGGCGCGGCGTTCCTCGATCTCCGGCAGCATGCAGAGCGCTGTCACATAGCGCGCGCCGAACTCGCGCCAGTAGCCGAAGACAGGCGGCAATGCCGTCGAGACCTCTCCCGCGCCGAGCTGCAACAGCCCGTGGCCGGGGCCGCGCGCGAAGGACTGTTGTAGCCTCCGCAAGAGGTCGGGGGCAAGCGCGGAAGCGTCTTCCGCCTGCGCCAGGATGAGCCGGCCGTGCGGAGTGAGGACCGGGGCGAGAGCGCTTGGCGCCACGCCCGCGTCGACGACGATGCGCGAGGACGCTTCGCTTCCTCCCGGGATCACGTGCGGCTTAGTTGGGCTTGGAAAGCCGCATTGTCGCGGGGCGCCGCACGGCGTGCAAGCCGGCGTGGTCCCGCACGCAGTCCGCTGTCATTGCGTCTTGATGATTTCTTGGTTCGATCATCACGGCTTGCGGCTCAGCTCTCGATCGGGTTACGCAGCTTGAGCTGCTTGAACCGCCGGAAATCCCGGTCGGTCGAGCAGAGCGTCGCCCCGTGCTCGATGGCGAGCGCGGCCAGCGCCGCGTCGCTCACCAGCGTCGCTTCCGCCCGCGCTTCGAGCAGCAGCGCGCGCAGGATCTCCCAGTAGCGCTCGCCCGGCCGCAGCACCGAGACCGCAGGGCAGTCGAGCCACGCCGATACGATCCTTTCAGCTTCCTCGATCCGGTAGGGGCGCTCGAATACGCGCGGGCTGGTGCCGATGCGCAGGAACGCGAGCATGGTGCTCCACGAGAGGCCCACTGGATCGCCGCCGGCGAGCACGGTCTCGAGCCATGGTTTCGCTGCGGCGTGCTGGGGCGCCCCGGCGTGGTAGGCGTACAGCAGCAGGTTGGCGTCGATGAGGATCAACGACGCCGCTCGCCTTCGACACGGTCGAGCAGCCCGCCGATGTCGTCGAGTGAAATGCCGGGACGTATGCGGCCCAGGTCGCGGGCCTTCACGCGGAAGGCGCGGCGTGCCGAGCCGCGCCTGCTTTCGAGCAGGCCGCGCCGCAGCGCGTCGTTCAGCGTCTGCTTGAACGGCCTGCCCGAGCGCCGTGCTTCCAAACGCAGCTTCGCAGCGACGTCTTCGTCGAGGGTCACCGTAGTCCGCATCGGTGGATGCCGTGAGGCATCATGATGTTTATGACAAGGCATCATGATGCCAGGAACCGTCGCCCGCGGCAAGCGCCTCGGGCCAAATTCTGGTAGACTGCGCGAAAATGACCGGGAAATGTCAGGGAGCCGCAGCGTGCATGATCATCGCAGGCGTGTGCTCCGCCCGGTTCTGCGCTCCGATCACCTGCGCTGACGCGAGCCCCGGTCGAACCCGCATCCATCACCCATTGGAGTGTAATCGTGAACAAGCATGAACCCGTGTCGCCGTTGATGCGCGAACTGAGCGGCTACCTCGCGGGCGCGCTCAAGCGCAAGCTGCCCGCGGAAGTTGCCGGGCGCGCGAAGCTCCATCTCGTTGATGTCTTCGCGGCGATGATCTCGGGCTCGCGGATGCCCCCGGGGAAATGCGCCATCG
>JACQGO010000327.1 GCA_016199485.1 Betaproteobacteria bacterium | reverse complement strand
CTCTGTGTGCTCTGTGGCTGAAGTTTTCAGGTTCTTGAGCGCACCGCAGCGCCTTCCGCGGGCACGGGGCGCCATCGGGTGATTGAGCGATGAGTGCAGCGAGAGCAGAGAAAATCGTCAGCGAGGAGCGGGCGGCTGATTTTGTCAAGGACGGCATGACGATCGCGATCGGCGGCTTCATCAACAGCGCGCACCCCATGCCTGTCGTGCGCCAGATCATCAAACGCGGAGTGAAGAACCTGACGATTGTCGGCCCGTCGTCGAGCGGGCTCGACCTGGATCTGCTGGTGGGAACGCGGTGCGCGCGGAAAGTAGTGGGCTGTTACTTTGGTGCAGAGACTATCGCATCGATCTCGCCGATGATCAAACATGCGGCAGAAAACGGCGAGATCGATATTTTTGAGTGTGACGAGAGCATGTACTATGCGGCGCTGCGAGCGGGGGCACAGCGCCTGCCTTTCTTGCCTACGCGTGCCGGGGTGGGAACCTCCTATCCGGGGGTCAATCCGCAGTTGAAGCTGTTCCACGATCCTATAGCAAACTTCACAACGAGGTGTTCGATGCATTTGACAAGATACCAGGATATTCGTGGAGAAATGCGATTTCGTGTCGGCGTTCGGTTGGGGCGAGGGAGGAAAGCATAGAGAAACGCTCGGCTTTCCCGGCGGCGGCCCGCAGTACTGCATCACCCCGCTGTGCATCATGGATTTCGAGCCCGCAACGAAGCGTATGAGGCTGCATTCGCTGCACCCGGGAGCGTCCGTAGACCAAGTCGTCAAGAATACGGGATTCGAACTGATCATCCCCGACGAGATACCGGTTACCGAGCCGCCGACGCCGGATGAGCTGCGGTTGTTGCGCAAGAGAATCGACGTGGAAGGGGTCCTGAGAAAATGACGGGGGCGGTCGAAAATCCCTCAATGTTGCGCCTGGAAGGCGAGACCAAGGGGCCACAAGCCTTCGGCGGACAGCCGCTGGACTTCCCGACCGAGGGCGATCGACCATTCTGCTTCGTTGCCGTCCTCGTCGCGCCAGGCCCATAACCGCAACGTCGAGTGATGGAGCGGATACTCGTCCGTCACACCGATTGCGCCATGTACCTGATGCGCGATCAAGGTCACTTCACGCGCGGCATCCGCCGTGCGTATCTTCGCTGCCGCGACCTCGAACAGCGCTTCTCCCCGTTGTTCCACCGCTCCTGCCGCCGAGAGCGCGGCTGCAACGGCTGCGGCGACTTCGCCCGCGGCGCGCGCCAGTTCCTGCTGAATAGCCTGGAATTGGGCGATCGGGCGGCCGAACTGCACGCGTTGCTGGGCGTAGCCGATTGAAAGCTCCAGGGCGCGCTCTAGCGCCCCCGCCATGAGGAGAGCACGGCCCAGCGCCGCTCGCTGGCGTAGCGTGCGAGCCGTGACACCGGCGGACGCCGGCGCTGCAAGAAGCGCCGGCACATGATGGAGCGTCACTTCATCCCGCGGCTCACCTGCGAGGTTGCGTCCCGGCGCAATCAGGCACGCGGCGGGGTCAACCACGACGACCAACAGTTCACCATCGGCTTCGGCGAGGCCCACCAGGCGTGCGGCGATCCGCGCCCACGGCACGCGGCCCCGCTTGCCCGACACCGCCCAGCCGTCTCCCGAACGCTGCCCGCTGAGCGGCGCGCCGGGCAGAACCGCAAGTGGGCCGCGCGGCAGCTCGAGGCCCGCCCCGGCAAGGAGCCAGTTGCCGAGCAGCGCGGTTTCGACGAACGGCACGGGGGCTGCATAACGTCCCGCGACCCGCAGCACCGCGGCGAGGTCCGACAGCGTGCCACCTGCGCCCCCGGCTTCCTCGGGCACCGACACGCGCGGCAATTCGGCGCTCTCCATCACCGCCCAGAGCGCAGCCGACCACCCATCACGCTTCGCGGCTTCAAGCATTCCGGCATCCACGTGGTCGGCGAAGAGCCGCGTTGCCGATTCGACCAGCATCGCGCGGATTTCATTGGGCGCATTCATGGCCGGGGCCCGAGCAGGCGGCGCGCGATCAACGTGCGCAGGACTTGCGTCGTGCCGCCGCGCAAAGTCGAGATCGGCGCGTACACGATGGCTTCCGCGAGATAGCGCTCGAAGGCGTCGTGCGCGCCGGGATCCGGCTCCACGCCTGCGAGCAGCCGCGCGGCGTCGGTGATTTCGCGCTCGTAGAACGTCCCCATGTCCTTGACGAGCGCGGCTTCCGTGGCGAGATCGACCGTGGCTTGTTGCGCCCCGCCGTCGCTTCCCGAGCCGCGTTCCAGCGTGAGCGCGATGGCAAGTGCCATCCTGCGCAGCGTCCAGAAGCGCGCCGTGAGCCTTCCGACCCATTCCTGCGCGCGCACATCGGCCGCCTGCCCCAACCGGCGGATGAGCTCGACGAGCAACGGAAAAGTGATCATGTATCGCTCCGGGCCGCTGCGCTCGAGCGCGAGCTCGGAAGTGACCTGCTTCCATCCCTGGCCGATTTCCCCGACCACCCGGTCGTCGGGCACGAACACATTATCGAGAAAGACTTCATTGAAGTGGTGGTAACCGTTCATGAAAAGGATGGGCCGGACGGTGACGCCGGGCGCGTTGAGCTCGACGATCAGCTGCGAGAGACCCTCGTGGCGGTTCCCGGTATCCGGCGAGGTCCGGCACAGCACGAAGAATGCGTGCGCCTTGTGCGCCCAGCTCGTCCACACTTTCTGGCCGGTTACGCGCCAGCCGCCCGCGACACGCTCGGCGCGCGTCCTCACGGAGGCCAGGTCGGAACCGGAATTGGGCTCGCTCATGCCGAGGGCGAAGTAGCATTCCCCGCGCGCAATCGCCGGCAGGTAGCGCTCCTTGAGCTTCTCTGAGCCATGGCGCAGCAGGCTGGGCCCGATCTGTCGATCGCCGAACCAGTGGGCGGCGCAGGGCGCGGCGCTCGCAAGCATTTCCTCGGTCACAACGAAGCGCTCCAGATAGGAACGCTCGTGGCCGCCGTAGCGCCTGGGCCAGGTCATCCCGATCCAGCCGCGGGCGGCAACCTTGCGCGTGAATTCGGCGCTGAACTCGGCATGGCCGACTTGCGGCGTGAACGTCCCGGCGGCCGCCTCGGCCTGAAGGAAGGTGCACACCTCCTCTCGCAGCGCCTGTGCTGCCGCCGGCACTTCCAGGGAGGAGAAATCGACGTTTTCGAAGAACAAGGTCACTCCTTGCTGGCTAAACCCATTTCCTCCAGGGATTCCCGGTAAGCGTCATACTGGGCCTTGAGATATTCCGCGCCCTTGGTTCGGTTCAAGCCGAGCGTGACCCAGTGATTCTTTTGCGCGAATTCTTTCCATTCGGACATCTTGACAATTCTTGGGAAGACTTGCTCCCAAAATTCGATCTGCCCCTGCTGCATGCCTTTCGGGCCCAGGAAATAGTACTGAAGATCGGTGACGACATCGACTCCCTGTTCCCTCCACGTTGGCGTGTTAGCCAGGGGCCCCGCTTCATAACGTTGGGGGGCGGAAAGCGCAATAGCTCGCATCTTTCCGGCCTCGACATGCCCGATGATGTTTCCCGGGCCGCCAACCAGTACGTCAATATGCCCCCCGAGCACCGCAACTGCCGCTTTCCCCCCGCCATCATGCACCACCGCTCGTATCTGCTTAACATCGGCTTGCGCGGCCTTTGCTACACGCGCAATGGCAATGTGGTTGTAGTTCCCGGCAGCAACCGCAAAGGCAAAGCTCACCGATTTCGGATCAGACTTGAGTCGAGCCACCAGGTCCGTCCCGCTCTTGATCGGAGAATCAGCTCGTACGGAAAAAACGTTGTAATCGGCAAATAACACCGACAGTACGGTAAAGTCCGTGTAGTTATATTTCGTGCCGCCGGTGATATGGCCTGTCAGCAACGAACCGCTGGCCGTGGAGATTGGAGGATTGCGATTCCCGCTGTTTTTGCTCAGGTACGCTAGAGCTACAGTGCCGCCGCCGCCAGCCCTGTTCACGACACTCAGCGGCGTAGGAAGAAATTTTCCCTCCTCCATAATGCGCGCCGTCATCCGCGCGAGCCGGTCATGAACGCTCCCGGGACCAGCGGCAACGATCAGCTCCACAGGTTCGGACGGCCGCCAGCCCGGCGCTGCGGCCGATACCTCGAACGAGAAGACCGCGGTGGCAATCAAGAGAAGGTTTTGACAAAGCGTTTTCATGGGAATCTCCTCCATAGTCGCTTGTGCGTATCTCGCACGTAGTCGCGACCCGCTTGTGCTAGGAGTTTGTCGGACTTGGGTCCGACAAACTCCTTTCGCAAAACCGCCTCCATGCAAAACGGCGAGAAACCACTCTGCGCGATGCTTCGAGTCGTTG
>JACQGO010000326.1 GCA_016199485.1 Betaproteobacteria bacterium | reverse complement strand
GGCGCAATCGGCTCTAGTCAATGCATTCTGGTCAATCCGTGTATCTATGGATTTGGCGAAAACCGAGAACCGACACGTCGAAGAATCAGTGGCATAGCGCGCCCATGTCCAAAAAAGTCGGTCAAAAGTGTCAAAGTCAGGCCAAACGCCGCATCGCAATTCAACGGAGCGCGCGCGGCGCGTGACGCACGCGGGCATCGTCTCGCCGGCATTCGAGACGCAGTACAGAGCACGTGCAGGGCCGCTGTCGCCGCGCGGCGACAACGCAAAGCCTTACCCGCTCAACGACATACCCTGGAGGTTGTCCCGGCGCGTCGTTGCGCGGCGACAAACAAACCATCCCAATGCCGCGCGATCTGATCTCAACTTATTGATTCGTATAAATATTCCATGGCTGGCACAGTAGTTGCCCCTGCAGGGTCACGAACATTGGTGATACCCAGGAGGCAGACATGAACCGACGAATGCGGATTCTTGGTGCACTGCTCATGTGCTCGGCACTCGCTGCGTGCGGCTCGATGACGCAGCGCCAGCAAATCGGCGTCGCGACCGGTGCGGTGGTGGGCGGCGTCGTGGGTTCCGCCCTCACCGCTGGCAGCACCGGCGGCACGGTGGGTGGCGCAGCGGTGGGCGCCGTGATCGGCAACGAAATCGGAAAACGGATGAGATAACTCTCTCTCCTCCAGGGAGAGGTGACCTCCCTCCCCGCTTTGCCCCGGCGCGAGCCGGGGTTTTTTTTGTTGGGAACTCTCAGCCTACAGCACGAATTGATCGGCGAACGCGCGGAAATCGGCGATGTGCTCGAGGTCCATGCAGCCCTCGTAGAGCCTGCGCGTCACCGCTTCGCCCCACACCGGCACGCCGAGGTCGAAGAATTTTCCCTCGAGATCCTCGGGCCGGTGCGGATTCGCGGGCTCACCTTTCATCACGGTGCACCGCCCCTCGTGAACGGCGCCGTTCTTGAGCACGATCCTCAGGTCGCAGATCTGCTCCTCCGGATAGCGCGCGGTATACGCAGCGTCTTCCCTCAGATCGACGCGCTGCGCGAGCGCCTGCACCCTGGGGTTCGCGACCGCCTCGTCGTCGAAGCTCTTCAAGCCGGAGCGCCCGTGGTGGAGAATGCTCGCCAGCGCGAACGGCACTGAAAACCGCGCGCCGAAGCTCGATACCACGTTTTTTTCGGCGAGCATCGCTGCGAGCATGTAGGTGCGCGCCTCGATGCGCTCGATGCTCTCGGGGTCGAGGCGCCCGCCCGGCACCCCCGCCAGCAGATCCTCCAGCGCGTCGATGGCGGAGTGCACGTAGCGGCCGGTGGGGTGCAGCTTGAAGTAGCCCTCGGCGATCAACCACTCGCTGCCGAGACCGGCCACGACCGCGTCCGGATCGAAGCCGTCCGAGAGCACCTTGCCGTACACCGCCGCCACGCCGTCGACCTCCCCGGTGAACCCGCACTCGACGAGCCGCGCCGCGGTCAATCCCATGTAGCCCGAGTGGCCGGTGAAGATGTTGCGCACCGTCGCCCCGTCAAGCAGCGTGCGGCGGCTCGTCGCCATGCCCATCGTCGCCGCGGCGTTGATGAGCTCGCGCATTCGTGACGCGTCGAACCCCTTGAGGCGGCCGGCCGCGATCGCGGCGCCGATCACCCCGTAGGTGCCGTGCGGGTGCACCGTGAGGCGCACCTGTGCCGCGCGGCTGATGCGCGCGGACACTTCGTAGCCGAGCGCGACCGCGAGCAGAAGCTCCGCGCCGGAGGCGCCCGTCTTCTGCGCGAGCGCGACCGCCGCCGGCACCACCTGAATGCCGGGATGTCCCTTGGCGAAGAGGTTGCCCTCATCGAGCTCGAGCCAGGTGCCGGCGGTGCCGTTGAGCAGCGCGGCGTCGAGCGCGCCCGCGCGTTTCCCCGTGCCGATCACCCAGGCGGCGCCTGCCGCGGCACCCGCGAGATGCTGCGCGACCCAGGCTTTCATCTCGCGCTGCTGCATGCCGGCCGCGATCACCGGGATGCAGTCCGCGATCACCCGGCGGGCACGCTCCGTCGCCTTCGCGCCGAGATCGGACAGGCGCGCGTCGCAGATGAATCTGGCTGCGGCGACGAGATAATGCGGTGGCGTGCGGTCGCTCATCGTTCTCCGGATGGTCCCGCGCGAGGCCGGAGGCATCGCAGCGGGCACGGGACTGCGCTGCAAGCGCTCCCTCTGCTGTAATTCTATCGCTTATCGCCGCTGATGTGCGGCCCGGTGTCCACGGCGGGAGCATGCAGGAGGTCCGCTCGCCGTGCGCTGCATCGGGGCCGCGGATCATGATAGGCTTGCACATCCCGCTGCGAGCAGCGACGCATGCAACGGCAGCTTCCCGAGGGAATCCGCATGAAAGCCTCCAATTCCACGCTCGTCCGCGCGGGCGCGCGGATACTCGTCGACGCGCTCAAAGTCCACGGCGTGGACCTCGCGTTCGGCGTCCCGGGCGAGTCCTACCTCGCGGTGCTCGACGCGCTCTACGACGCGCGCGACGCGATCCGCTTCATCGTCTGCCGGCAGGAAGGCGGCGCGGCCAACATGGCGGAGGCGTACGGCAAGCTCACCGGCCGCCCGGGAATCTGCTTCGTCACCCGCGGGCCGGGCGCGAGCAACGCCGCGGTCGGTGTGCACACCGCGTTCCAGGATTCGACCCCGATGATTCTTTTCATCGGGCAGGTGGGAAACGACGTGGTGGAACGCGAGGCGTTCCAGGAAATCGACTACCGGCGCATGTTCGGGCAGATGGCAAAGTGGGTGGCGCAAATCGACCGCGCAGCGCGCGTACCCGAGTACCTGAGCCACGCGTTCCACACTGCGGTCTCAGGCCGCCCGGGTCCGGTGGTGCTCGCGTTGCCGGAGGACATGCTCTCCGAGACCGCAGCCGTCGCCGACACCGCGCGCTACCGGCGCGTTGCCGCGCATCCCGGCGACGACGACATGCAGAAGATGCGCGCGATGCTCGCGCAGGCGAAGCGTCCGTTCATGCTCCTTGGCGGCAGCGGCTGGAATGCGGAAGCGTGCGCCGACATCCGCGCGTTCGCCGAGGCGAACGATCTGCCGGTCGGCTGCGCGTTCCGCTGCCAGGACCTCTACGACAACCGGGTGCGGCACTACGCGGGCGATGTCGGCGTGGGCATCAACCCGGCGCTCGCCGAGCGCATCAGGCAATGCGACCTGTTGCTCGCGGTGGGGCCGCGGCTCGGCGAGATGACCACGAGCGGCTACAAGCTGCTCGACATCCCGCGCCCGAGACAGAAGCTCGTCCACGTTCACGCCGGCGCCGAGGAACTGGGCCGCGTCTACCAGGCCGACCTTCCGATCAACTCCGGCATGCCCGAGTTCGCGCGCGCCGCGCGTAGCTTACCCGCCGTCGATGCGGGCGCGTGGCGCGAATGGACCCGTGCCGCGCACGCCGACTACGAAACGTGGCTCAGGCACAGGGAGATGCCGGGCGAGCTCGATTTCGGCGAGGTGATGGCGTTCCTGCGCCAGCGGCTGCCGCCGGAGACCATCGTCACCAACGGCGCGGGCAACTACTCGGTGTGGGTGCACCGCTTCTACCAGTATACGGGCTTTCGCACGCAGCTCGGCCCCACGAGCGGCGCGATGGGCTACGGCGTGCCCGCGGCGATCGCCGCGAAGCTCGTGCATCCCGGGCGCCCCGTCGTCTCGTTCTCGGGGGACGGCTGCTTCTTGATGAACGGGCAGGAGCTGGCAACCGCGGCCCAGTACGACCTCGCGGTCCTGTTCATCGTCGTAAACAACGGCATGTACGGCACGATCCGCATGCACCAGGAGCGCGATTATCCCGAACGCGTGTCGGGCACCATGCTGAAGAACCCCGACTTCGCGGCGCTCGCCCGCGCATACGGATTGCACGGCGAGACGGTCGAGCGGACCGCCGGCTTCGAACCGGCGTTCGAGCGCGCGTGGAAGTGCGGCCGCTCCGCGCTGATCGAGATGAAAATCGATCCCGACGCGATCACCCCGCGCGCGACGCTCTCCGCGATCCGCGCCGAAGCGCTGCGCACCCGCGGGCGGACATAGCCGGCGGGCCTCCCGCGGCGGATCGCCGTCGGGGCGACCGAGCTTCGAACTGCGGCTCTCGCACCAGGAACGAGAAAATCAAAATCGAATGGGAGACTGACATGGATATCACGGCAGGCAGTATCGGCTTCGTCGGCATCGGCGCGATGGGCGCGCCGATGGCGGGCAATCTCGCCAGGGCGGGATTCAGGCTCGCGATCGCCGATGCCAGCCCCGACCGCATCGCGGGCTTTCTCTCGACGCACAAAGCCGAAGTGCGCAACGATCTCGAGGCACTCGGACGCGAGTGCGGCGTGGTGATCACGATGCTGCCCGACGGCAAGACCGTGCGCAGCGTGCTCACGGGCGAGAAGGACGGCTTCGAGCGCTGCATCGCCGGCGGGCTGAAGGAGGGCTCGATCGTGATCGACATGAGCTCCTCCTCGCCGCTCGGCACGCGCGAGCTCGGCGCTCTTCTCGCCGCGCGCGGGGTCACGCTGATCGATGCGCCGGTCTCGGGAGGGGTGCGGCGCGCGATCGACGGCACGCTCGCGATCATGGTGGGCGGCGAGCCGGCAACCCTCGAGCGCTGCCGCCCGATCTTCGAGCGCCTGGGCAAGCAGATCTTCTACGCCGGACCGCTCGGGGCGGGGCACGCGATCAAGGCGCTCAACAACTACGTCTCGGCGGCGGGGCTGGTGGCCGCCTGCGAGGCGGTGATCGCCGGCGCCCGCTTCGGTCTTGAGCCCGACGTCGTCGTCGACATTCTCAACGCCTCGACCGGCATGAACAACACGACGGTGAACAAGATGAAGCAGTTCATGCTCCCGGGGGGCTTCGGCGCCGGCTTCAGCATGGGCCTGATGGCAAAAGACCTGCGTACCGCGCTCGAGTTATCGAAGGCGACCGGCGCTCCCACCGTGCTCGAAGAGCGCTGCACCGAAATCTGGAACAAGGCGGAGCAGCGGCTCGGCGCCGGTGCCGACCACACCGAGATGTACCGCTACCTATCGAGCTTTGCGTAACTGCGTTACGTCGCTCGACCCTCACCCCCGGCCCCCATAAGCGCTAACCTAAGGATTGCCGTCCAAGGCCAAGAAGCGCTACACTCTGCCCGGAGGAGGGCGGAGCGATGGACGGCAACGAGTTGGCGTACGCGAAGGAGGAGTGGGAGATTGTAACGCGCCTGCTGCCCGCGGGT
>JACQGO010000330.1 GCA_016199485.1 Betaproteobacteria bacterium | reverse complement strand
GGGAAAGCCGCCGGTGCCGACGCCGGCGAGCGAGCGGTCGCCGAAGAGCGCGAGGCTGTTGGCATGGAACTCGAGGCGCAGCCCGACCGAATTGTTCACCGCGGCGGCCTCGCCCGGCCGCCACGAGGAATACTCATCGAGAGCGCGGTCGACGCGCTGCTGGAACGGGCCGGAGACCGCGTAGAGCGCCGCGAGCAGCGCGATAAGTAGCGCGCCGGCGGCAGCAAACCCCCGCCAGCGCGCGAGCTGAAAACCGAGATAGAGCGCGAGCGCGGCGAGCACGAGGTAGCCGGTGCGCCCCGGTATGAGGAACAGGATGTTGACTGCGGCGAGCGCCGCGCACCCGCCCCACAGCAGGCGCGCTTGCCGCGACGTGGAGGCAAGCGCGAGCTCGCAGAACAGGAACGCGCCGAGCGCGACGAGCACGTTATGCGTCAGGTACTCCTTGAACACGACCGGGTTGCCGGCGCTGCCCAGCATGAGGCGGTTCGGAGGCAGCGCGCCGAGCGCGATGGCGAACGAGAAGAACAGCACAACCAGGAGCACCGCCGTGAACGTGATCACGGCGTTGCGGCGGTCCCCGGCGCCGCGCAGCGACCAGGCGAATACCGGGACGAACAGCAGATCGAGGTACTTGCCGAGGTAATGCAGCGCCTCCCCGCTCGTGGCCGGGCCGTAGAGCGTGCCGGCGGCGAGCATTGCGAACAGCGCCAGCGCCGCAATCACGACCGGATTCGATTTGATCGCGGCGAGTTTCTCGCGGTAGCTGCCGCCCGATGCGTAACACACGAGCGCCGCGAGCAGCAGCACGTTGTCCAGCGCAACCGACACCGGAATCGAGGCGCCCAGCGCCACGGCGGTCCAGCGGCCCGCGCGGTCCGCGCCTGCGGTCAATACCTCGACACCGTGGCTCACGATGAATGGCCCGCTTCAAACGCCCATTCCCCTTCGAGGGGAGAAGTGGTCGTTGGATGTTCGCTTACGTTCATCTTTACGATCCCGCAAAACGTGCACGGATTTGTAAGGCCCGCGGCGAAAAAACTCAAGAAGTGTCCGTCTCTCTCCCCTCCTTTTCCAAGGAGGGGTGGCGCTGAAGGCGCCGGGGTGGTTGTGCGAGCGAGCTTCCACCACCCCCGCCGCTTCGCGTCGACCCCTCCTCGGTGAGGAGGGGAAGACCACCCCCGCCGCTTTGCGGCGACCCCTCCTCGGGGAGGAGGGGAGACGATCTGTCGACACTCGAACGTCAGCCGTCGCCGTATTCCGGGACCCATTGCTTGAGATTCCTGCGCACCTCATCGTCGGCGGGCGCCCGCGGCTCGCCGAGCCATGTGAGCAGACGCGCGAGCCATTCGCCGTCTTCCTGCCGCGCCCTGGCGATGCGCAGCTTGGGATGCGGGGTGGGCAGCGTGTTCTCGTCCGCGGCAAGCACTTCCTCAAAGAGCTTTTCCCCGGGGCGCAGGCCGGTATAGACGATCCTGATGTCTTCTTCGGCAAACCCCGAGAGCCGGATGAGGTCGCGCGCGAGATCCGCGATTCTCACCGGCTCCCCCATGTCGAGCACGAAGATCTCGCCGCCCTGGCCCATGAGGCCCGCCTGCAGCACGAGCTGCACCGCCTCGGGGATCGACATGAAATAGCGCGTCACTTCGGGGTGCGTGACGGTGACCGGGCCGCCGGAAGCGATCTGCTCGCGAAACTTGGGGATGACGCTCCCGGTGCTGCCGAGCACGTTGCCGAAGCGCACCATCACGAAGCGCGTGTCCCGCGGCCGTTGCAGCGCCTGGCACACCATTTCCGCCAGCCGCTTGCTCGCCCCCATCACGCTCGAGGGGTTCACCGCCTTGTCGGTGGAGACCAGCACGAACTTCTCCACCGCGTGCGCCGCGGCGGTTTGCGCGATGACATGGGTGCCGAGCGCATTGTTCTGCACTGCCTGCCAGGCGTTGTCGTTTTCCATCAGCGGCACGTGCTTGTAGGCCGCGGCGTGGAACACGATCGACGGCGAGTGGCGGCGCATGATCTCCCCGGCGCGCGTGCGATCTTTGACGTCCCCGATCGCACACACGACCGGGGTGTGCGGATACCGCGCAAGAAACTCCTGCTCGATGTTGTAGAGCGCGAATTCGTTCAGCTCGAAGAGCACGAGCCGCTCCGGCCCGAAGCGCGCGATCTGGCGGGCGAGCTCCGCCCCGATCGAGCCTCCCGCCCCGGTGATCATGACGACCCGGTTGTGCAGCCACCCGCGCAGGCCGGCGGCATCGAGCTGCACCGGGTCGCGCCCGAGCAAGTCGTCGAGCTCGACGTGGCGGATCTGCGACACGGTGACGCGGCCGCTCACCAGGTCGTCGAACGAGGGCACCGTCATCACCTTGAGCCCGGCCTTCGCGCAGAGGCCGACGACCCGGCGGCGCGCGGTGTGCGAGGCTTCCGGCATCGCGATGATCGCGTGCGCGACGCTGAGCCGGCGCGCCCACGAGGTTAAATCCTCCAGCCTGCCGAGCACGTTCACGCCGTGCAGTTGCCGACCCACTTTTTCGGCATCGTCGTCGAGCACCCCGACCACCCGCCATTGCGGGCTGCGCGCAAGCTCGCGGATCAGGTTGACCGCCGCCGCCTCGGCTCCCAGCACGAACACGGGTTCGCGCTCGCCGAGCACGTCGATGCTGCGCTCCTTCCAGACGCGGTAGGCGAGGCGGCTGCCGCCCATGAGCATCACCAGCAGCACAGGCTGCAGGATCAGCACCGAGCGCGGCACGCCGATCCTCAGCATGTAGAACAGCGTCGCGAGCGCGGCGGCGCCGAGCGCGGCGGCGAGCACGATGCGCTTGAGGTCGGGGAGGCTTGCGTAGCGCCAGATGCCGCGATAAAGACCGAGCACCCCGAAGATCGTGCCGTCGACCGGCATCACCCACGCGAGCGATACCAGCATCATTTCGAAGAAGGGCCCGGGAATGTCGAGGTTGAAGCGCAGCCAGAAAGCGGCGCACCACGCAGCGCCCGCGGCCGCGACATCGTGCGCGAAAGCGAGCAGCGCGCGGGAGTTGAACTGAGGGCCCATTTGAAATGGAGAAATCGCGATTTACCCCCACCCGAACCCTCCCCCCTTGCAGGGGCGGGTTAAGGTCCTCTTTCGGAGGTGTTGAAACCTCTCGCCTTCAGGCGAGGAATGGTTGAGCGAGATGTAAGCGCGGCGAGCACGAGCACAACGTGCGGTAGCATAGGCGAAGCAAGTTGTCATGCCCGCGGAGGCGGGCATCCAATCTTTGGCGTGGTGAAATTGGATTCCCGCCTGCGCGGGACTGACACCGGGGGGCATCAGCGCTCGCCCCGCTTGGTGAGAAAGCTTTCGACACCGGCGAGCAGCGCGCCGTAGGCGAGGGCGGCGGCGGTGAGCAGCGCGAGCTGCCCCTGCGGCGTGAGGCCGAGACCGGCAAGCGCTGCGATCGCGCACGCGGCCATGAGCCCGTACTCGGCGAGCGCGGTCCTGCGATGTCCCCATCCCGCCTGGATCAGCCGCTGGTAGTAATGCTCGCGGTGCGCCTGCCAGATTTTCTCGCCGCGAAGCAGCCGCTTCGCGAGCGTCACGCTGGCATCGAGAATGAACGGCGAGAACACCAGCACCGGAAACCACGCGGGCCACATGCCGCGCTGCCAGCCGAGGATACCGAAGGCGGCGGCGAGAAAACCGAGCGGGATCGAGCCGGCGTCACCCATGAAAGTGCGCGCCGGATGAAAATTGAACACCAGGAACGCAGCCGCTGCTGCCGCGAGGCTGAAATTGAGGGCGGCGAACGCGGCATCGCCGCCGATCCCCGCTGCGACGCCGTAGCTGCCGAAGCCGGCGACCGCCATTCCGCCCGCGAGCCCGTCGGCGCCGTCCATGAAATTGTAGAGGTTGGTCATCCACGCGACCGCAAGAACCGCGATCGTAAACCATAACGGCCCGGGCTCGCGCAACACGAACCACGCGAAAATCCCGGCGGCCACAAGGTGCGCCGCCAGGCGCCACGCCGCGGCGACGCTTCTCCAGTCTTCCAGCACCGAGACCGCCAGCACGAGCGCAGTCGGCGCGAGCCAGCGATAATCGTACAGTCCGAATGCGGCCGCGGCGACGAGGAATCCGGCCATGATGCCCAGGCCCCCGATGCGCGGCGTCGCGGCGGCGTGCAGCGACCGCGGGTTCGGCTGATCGAGCAGGACGCGCGCCGCGCCGGTGCGCAGCAGCAGCAAGATCAGGAGAAACGAGGTCGCGCCGCAAACCAGCGGCGCGAGAAATTGCACGTAGCGTGTCATCTTCGCGGAGCGTCACCCTTTGCCGCTACCCCACGCTCTTGGTTTGAATGTCATGGTTGACGCCTGCCGGCGCGACGCAGCGAAGACGATCTGCCACCGTCGTGGTCATCCTCTTTCGTCATGACGCGCACGAACTTGGAGTAGTCCTTTTCGAACAGGGGCACGCACTTCCTGAGAAGATTGAGGTTCTTGCGCACGAGGGACCGCTTTAGCTCCAGCGCGTATTTGTGATTCACGATGTGCCGGAACCTCCTCAACTCGTCCATCAACTCCCGCGTTGTCTTGCTGATGACGGCAGGCCGGGTGCCGCTCAGATCAAACGCCATCGTCTCGACCAGTTCTGCGTGCCACGAATCCCCGGTCGATACAAAGTCGTCGATTTCTTTCGCAATCGCTTCGAGTATGGATTCAAGGCCGCTGTAAGTCGCCCTTATGCCTTCAGCGATACTCGCGTTATGCGCCCACTGATCGTAGTTCCGCGGAGCGTTTCTTTTCAGGCGCAACTCCCGCTGCTCCGCCGCCTCGATGTGGGCGAGCTCTTCTTTTGCGCGCGCGAGTTGCCGGTCAAGCCTCGCGAATAACGGGTGCGTCATGGCGGATTGCTGAAGCAAAAATGGGCGCGATCGTATCGGGCAGGTACTCAAAGAAGATCACGTCGAATCGAAACCCCCGCATGCATCGCTCTATCTCTTTGATTATTCCCTGCTCGGAGATGCCGGCGCGGTCCACGATCAGATAATCGACGTCCGAATTGTGGCGAAACCGCCCCTCGGCGAGCGATCCGACGATACGCGCCTTGACTCCGAGCGTTTCCAGTCGTTTCAGCGCCGCCGTGCTCAGCGCCAGCGCGCGGCGGCGGCGTTGGACCGCCCGTGCATTGAAAATTGCGCCCATGCGCGATGTTGCAGGCGGCAAAGCAGGCAATCGTTTCCGCGTGCCGCGCGAAGCCCCCAGGGCCGCGCCCGTTCGGCTCGTGGGCACCTGCTCAGGCAGCAAACGGGAGGCAGCCGCATCGTCTGGTACCCAAACGGAGACAAGCCGCATCCCGGACTTGCGCTTGCGCTCTCGATATCTGCGCATTTTTTCCGCGGGCGACAACCGGTCCGCTTTTCTCGGGCGACCTCTATGAGACATGGCTCGACGAACCAAGTAATTAATGGTC
>JACQGO010000329.1 GCA_016199485.1 Betaproteobacteria bacterium | reverse complement strand
GGCGGGCGCGGCGTGCGGTGCGGGCGATTGCCCGGCCGTTGGCATTCGGCTATTTTGCGTCGCGCACGACTAGAACCCATCTCAGAAATCAGGAACAAGCATTCACCGCAGATCAACGCCGATGAACGCGGATAGAATCCCCGGTTAACGACGGTTTCAGGCTTGAATGATCTGAAAATCATCTAGCCGGTCTCCCACCGCCGTGAGGCGGTGGGGTTAAAGTGAGTTTGCGAACTTACGTTGACCCTGAAAGGAGACCGGCCATGACATGGTATAGCGGAATTGATTTGCATTCGACCAACAGCATGGTGGTGGTGATCGACGAGGCGGACCGGGTGGCGTATCAGCGGCGCCTGCCCAACGATCTGGGGACGATACTGGCGGCGCTTGAGCCGTATCGGCAGGAGCTCGTCGGCGTCGTGGTGGAATCGACTTACAACTGGTATTGGCTCATCGATGGGTTGCAGGCGGCGCACTACCGGGTGTATCTGGCCAACACGACGGCGATGAAGCGCTATGAAGGGCTCAAGCACAGCGGGGACGAGACCGATGCCGCGTATCTGGCGCATCTGCTGCGATTGGGGATCCTGCCCACGGGCTATATCTGCCCGCCCGATGAGCGGGCGGTGCGCGACCTTGCCCGCAAGCGGTTGCAGCTGGTGCGCACGCGCAACGCCCAGGTGCTCGCGGTGGAGAACATCGTTGCGCGCCAGACGGGAACCGGAATCAGCGCGAACGTGGTGAAGCGACTGCAAGGCGAGGCGGTGGCGGCACTGGGGTTTCCCGAGGATGTCACGCGCGCCGCGGCGGCCAATGTGGCAGTGATCCAGACGCTGAACGAGGAGATCGACAAGCTCGAGGCGCGACTGCGCCAACGGGTACGGTTGCGCATGCCCTTTCGGATCATCACCACCGCACCCGGGATTGGCGAGGTGCTCGGCACCATCATCATGCTGGAGACGGGCTCGATCGAGCGCTTCACCGCGGTGGGCAACTTCTCCTCCTACGCGCGCTGCGTGGACTCCAGGCGCCTCTCCAACGGCAAGAAGAAGGGCGAAGGCAACGTCAAGAACGGCAACAAGTATCTTGCCTGGGCATTCATCGAGGCGGCCAACTTCGCGCGCCGCTACTGCCCCCAGGCCAGGCGCTTCCATGACCGCAAGAAGGCGAGCACCAACGGCATCGTGGCCACCAAGGCGCTCGCGCACAAGCTCGCGCGCGCCTGCTACCACATGATGAAGGAGCAGCAGCCCTTCGATGTGAAGCGCTGCTTCGGCTAGCCGAGGATTCATGGCGAAGTGCGTCAAGCCAGGATAAACACTGGAGCAAGACCCAAGGCCTCTGAATGGATGACGCGCTTCGCCGCCCGAGTTCATCGACTCCGCATCGCCTGCGACCGCGAGCCATTCAAACGCTGGCGCCGAGCCCACGGCAGCCACCGCTCTGTGAGCGACAGTATTGGACGCGGCGCGGTACCAACGTTCTTCTGGGGTGGCGCAGCCACCAGGGCGGAGGCCCAAGCAATACGCCTCGCGCTTGAACCCGATGGGTGTATGGCGCGATTCGGTTCGCAGCCTAAATACGCGAAGAAGCGGGCGCGGTAACGGACGATGAACTGTTGACAACATCGTGTAGGATCACGAGAACATGGTTCGCACACTTGACGTCGGCCGGCTAATGGGTGTGTTTATCTGCGTACATCTGCGGTTTCAAACGGGTTTTTGAGACCACGCCGCTTCTAGTCGGAAAGGGGTGCAAGGTGAAATACGGACACCGGATCGCCGGGGTGCTTGTCCTCACGCTGGCTGGCGTGCTGTGGTGCGCCGGCGCGCGAGCCGCGTGCCCGGACGCGGCACGGATCGCCGCGCTGGCGCGGGCGTGGGAGCAAAAGGCGCCGGTGCGCGGCTGGCCGGCGGAAATGGCGATCGAGGACGGCTTGTGCGCGCGGGAGCTTTTCGTGAGAGAGCTTGCGAGGACGCAAGGGCGCATCGTCGGCTACAAGGCGGGTCTCACCAACCGCGCCGTGCAGCAGCGTTTCGGCCACGCGAGCCCGGTGCGGGGCGTATTGTTCGAGAAGATGCTGCTTCCCGACGGCGCCGAGGTACCGGCCCGCTTCGGGGCGCGCCCGGTGTTCGAGGCCGACCTGCTGGTCGAGGTGAAGGACGGGGCGATCCACAACGCGCGCACGCATCTCGAGGCGCTCGCGTCGATCGCGCGGGTGATCCCGTTCATCGAGCTGCCGGATCTCATGATCGCGGAGGGAGAGCCTGTCAACGGGGCGCTGATCGCGGCGATCAACGTCGGCGCGCGACTCGGCGTCGTCGGCCGCGGCATCGACGTCGCTCCGACCGCGGAGTTTGCCGATGCGCTCGCGCGGATGCGCGTCGTGGTAGCCGATCACAGCGGGAAGGACCTCGCGCGCGGGGAGGGTGCGGCCATCCTCGGGCATCCGCTCAACGCTGCGATCTGGCTCGCGCAGGACCTCGCGCTTGCCGACGTGAGGCTCAAGGCGGGGGATTTGCTGAGCCTGGGAGCGTTCACACCGCCGCTCCCGCCGACACCGGGAACGACGATCACGGTGCGCTACGAGGGCCTGCCGGGCGACCCGGTCGTGTCGGTGCGGTTCAGATAACGCGTTCGCGGCCGCTGCCGCGCCCCGTCGTTCGCGGTCCCGCGCGTACCCGGGGCTTGCTGCAGCGCCGGGCACGCCGCGTTGCACATTCAGTGCGCCGCGTTTTTCGCCCCGCGAGCGGCGTTGGTGCCGGCGAGCCGCCCGAACACCGCGCCCGAGACGAGGCCGGTGCCGCTCGGGTAGTTGAAGAAGAACAGTCCGCCGACCATCTCGCCGCAGCAGTAGAGCCCGGGGATCCTGTTCAGGTGCACGTCGAGCACCTGGCCGCTCTCCTTGTCGATCCGCAGGCCGCCGAAGGTGAAGGTGATGCCGCAGGTCGTGGCGTAAGCTTCGAACGGGGGGGTGTCGAGCGGCTGGGCCCAGTTCGATTTCGGCGGCTCGATACCGACGGTGCATTTCCCGTCCTTGACGGTGTGATCGAACGCGACCTCCTTGCGCACCGCCGCGTTGAACTCGCGCACCGTCTTGAGGAACTGCCCGGCGTTGACGCCTTCGAGCCTGGGCGCAAGATCCTCGAGCGTGTCCGCGGTAACCTTGGTCACGAGCTTGATCCGGTACTCGGAGCGCAGCAGGTGCTTGACCTTGGCGTCGAAGACCTGCCACGCGAACTGGCCCGGCTGCTTGAGCACTTCGCCCCCGTACTTGGCGTAAGTGAACGAGTGGAAATCCGCGCCCTCGTCGACGAAGCGCTTGCCGTCGGCGTTGATCAGCAGCCCGAAGATGTAGCTGTGCTTCTGGAACTGGTCGCCGACGTTGACATCGCCGAACTCCGGCGCGTAGCGGTCCCACCCGGTCGCGTGGCAGCCGGACCAGTTGCCGTAGGGCGCCGCCCCGATCTCGAGCGCCATCTTGAGCCCGTCGCCCTGGTTGAAGCGGCTGCCGCGCACCTTTGCGAGCTCCCACCCCGGCCCGAGGTAGCGCGTGCGCATCTCGGGATTGGCCTCGAAGCCGCCGCACGCGAGCACTACCGATTTCGCGCGGAACTCGGCCGGCTTGCCCTTCTGCCGGGTGCGCGCGCCGAGCACCCGCTCCCCGTCGTAGATGAGAGACAGCGCGCGCGTCTCGTAAAACACCTCGATGCCCGCCTTTTTCGCGGCCGCGTCGAGATACTGCACGAGGCCGGCGCCGCCGCCGGAGACCTCGATCGGCATGCGCCCGAAAAACTTGCGCTTGCCGCCCACCATGCCCGACTGGCGGCCGTAGTTCGGCACGAAACGCACGCCTTTCGAGCGCAACCAGGCCATCGTGTCGAGGCTGTTTGCCACGAGGTGCTCGGAAAGATCGGGATCGGTGCGGTAGGCCGTCAGGCGGTAGAGGTCGTCGAGGAACTCTTCCCTGGTGTTGGTGCCGAAATCGCTTGTCGCGATTTCCTCCTCGGTGAGCTCGGTCACGCGCTTCAGATCCTCGACCGTCGAATACGCGAAACGCATGACACCGCCAGCGAAGCGGCTGTTGCCGCCGGACTCGTCTTCGGACGCGGCTTCGAGCAACGCCACGCGCGCGCCCTGGTCGCGCGCGGAGAGCGCGGCGCACAACGCCGCATTGCCCTTGCCTACCACCACCACATCGTATTCGTGCACTTGGTTTCCTCCTGACATCGTCGCCTTGCCCGCGGAAAGTAGTTGGAAGCGGTCCCAAAAACCCGTTTGAAACCGCAGATACACGCCGATAAACGCAGATAATCGAAACCTGAACCCGTCGTCAGCAGGGAATTTTATCCGTGTTCATTTGCGTTGATCTGCGGTGAATGCTTGTTCCTCATTGCTGAGATGGGTTCTAGCGTGCGAACGTTTCCAGCAGCTGTGTCCAGGTGGCCGCAATTTGCGCCGGCTCGAGCGCCATCACCTTGCGCGCAAGCGGCACGAATCCGGGATAGACGCCGCGCATGATGTTCTCCACCTTGTCGAGCACCACCTTCTCGTCGAACGGCCGGTCGGGACCGCCCCGCGCGCTGAGACACTCGGTGGTGAGCGTGGCGCCGTCGTCAAAGTGCAGCGTGAGCCGCGCGGGGCGATCGTTGGGGCGCGGCGGGATCGGGTCATATGACTTGAGCTCGACGCGCTCGCGCAGCCGCGCCACTTCGGGTGCCGTGAGCGTCTCCGCCGCGAACGCCTCGGCGCGGGCGTGCCCGTGCACCTGCGTCGTGGCGAGCACGTGCTCGAAAGAGAACTTCGCCGCGAGCGTCGTGGCCGGGCGAGGGTTGCTCATCCCCGGCCGGTGCGTCTCGAGCACGATGCGCGAGACGTTGCGCGTGGTCTTGCCGGCGGGCAGCCGCTCGAGCGCCATCAGGGTCGCCTCCACCGCCGAGTGCGTGCTCTGGCAGCACGCGTGTATCTTGTGATAGCCGTTGGTGACCGCCCATTCTTCGCCCAGCCCGGCGGTGAGGTGCCGCGGCGCCGGCGGCTGACCCAGCAAGGTGGTGTACGCCGCGTACGGGCCGTCGGGCTTGCCGCCGATGCCGCACTCCGCCCAGTCGGCGGCGCGCATGCCATTGGTGGTTCCCACCGCCGCCCAGACGTTGCGCACGAGGGCGCCGTCCACCGCGTGCTGATAGTCGCCGACGGTGACGAGCGTGGCGGCGGCGGTCACCGCGTCCGTGAGCCGGGCGGCGTCGAACCGGCGCGCAAGCCCGGTTGCCGCGGCCCCCCCGATCGCCGCGGTTTGCGGGTGCGGGTGCAGAGTGAGTTGGGGAAACGCCCAGCAGCGCGCGAAACGCGCGGTGACCTCGTACGACGCGACCGCTGCGCGCAGCACGTCGCGCAGGGCGAAGTCGCGCGCCTCCGCTTCCGCGAGCAGCGCGGGCAGGGTGTAGAGCCCGGCGTGGCACGAAGCGAGCCGGTATCCCTCGTCGAGCTCGCACCAGCTGCCGGCGATGCCGTTTGCGAGCGCCGCCGAGATGCGGTCGGTCCGAGGCCGGCCGCCGCGGAACACCGTCGCTTCGGCGCGGCCGCCGCCGGCAATGAGCTGCTCGTGCACGCGCCTGACTTCCGGCTCGTCGCGCGCCGCGACCGTCGCGGCGATGTTGTCCGCGATGATGAGCGCGGCTTTTCTGAGGACGGGGTCCGGGATGTCCCCGAATTCCAGCTTTGCCGCCCAGGCGATGAGCGCGCGCATCGCTTCTTCAGTCTCGCGCCTGGCGGGATCTTTCGCTGCCATGGGGGATGTCACTGTAGCGGCGCGCCGCACTCCGCCATCAGGTCGCGAACTCGTGGCGGGGCGGGATCGTCGAGCATCGCGAGCAGCTTGCCGCAGCGCTGCGCGCCAAGAACGGGCTCGACCAGCCGCCTGAACTTGGCGACGAGCCGCCGGCCCTGCTCCTCGTAGTCGCCGGGCAGGATGCCGGTGTCGCACGTCGCCCGCACGCGGCGCCCGTCGTCGAGATCGACGATGACCTCGGTCTGCATCAGGGGCCAGTCCGGGACGAGTTCCACGCGGGTTCTGTCCCGCAGCGCGACCAGCTCGGGATCGCTTGCCGTCGCTTCGGTGAAGAGCGTGAGATCCGACGTATCGCGCCCGGCGAGCGCCATCGCGGTGGTGAGCCGCAGGCTGAACTTCGCTTCGAGCCCGGTGCGCGGCTCCGCGATATTGCACACCGCGTCGGCACCGTGCTCGACGCGGATGGTCACCCGCGCGATCTTGCCGGGGGTGAGACCGTGCCCGGCGCGCAACCTGCGCGCGCACTCGATCGCGGAGTGCGTGCCGTAGCACGAGGCGTGGAACTTGAACAGGTTCTCGCGGATGCAAAACTTCTCCGGCCCGGCGAGCGCGGCTTCAGGATGAAAGTCGGAGCTCATCGCCGCGGCGAAGCCTTGGGCGCACTCGAGCGCGTCGCCGCGGCTCTGCATCCCGCGCGCCGCGAGCCGCGCCGCACGCAGGCCGTTTTGCGCGGCGAGCCCGGCGTGGAACGGCTTACACTGCGTGCCGAACATGCTCTTCAGCCCGGCGGCCTGGGTCGCCGCGATCCCGACCGAGTGCGCCATCCGCCGCGCGTCGAGCCCGAGGAGACGGGCGCAGGCCACCGCGGCCCCGAGCGAGCCGACGGTCGAGGTCGCATGAAAGCCTCTCAGATAGTGACCTGGAGCGACGAGCTGTCCTGCGCGGCACGCGAATTCGTACCCTGCGACGAATGCAGCGAGCAGCTCGTCTCCCCGCGCGTCCTGCGTCTCGGCGAGCGCAAGCAGCGCGGGAGCGAGCACCGCGGACGGATGCCCGCTGATAGCGAGGTTGACGTCGTCGTAGTCGAGCGCATGCGACGCGGTGCCATTGATGAGCGCGGCCTGGAGCGCGCCCACCTTGATGTTACGCCCCACGAGCGACGCGACGGGCGTCCCGCCCTGCTCGAGCGCCTCATCAACAAGCAGCGCGACCAGGGGATCGCCGGCGGCGGCGAGCGTTACGGCGGTCCAGTCGAGCACGCACTGGCGCGCAAGCCGGAGCACGTCCGCCGGCAGCGCGTCATACTCGATGGCAAGCGCGTGCTCGACGAGCGTTTGCGTGACGCGAGGGGTCGCGCTCCGGGATTTGAGCGCTGCGGCGCCGGACATCGTTCGCCCCGGTTACTCCACGCGCGCGCCAGGCGCGACGATCATGCGTATCGGTTTTCGCGGATAGGCGCCTGCGCTGTCGGGAGCCGCGGCGCGGGCCGCCGGCACCACCGCGAGAACGACAGCCGCCAGCGAAAGGTGGAGAAGTTTCATATGTCGGGCAACCACGGAGGTTGACAATCAACGGGAACACGACCGGCAAGCCGCTGCGGCACACCAGGAAAGGAGGCGCTTGCGCGGCGCGCGGAGATACCGCCAAGAGCACATCTTACCAGCCAACGCGGCGTCTCTCAATGCGGAACCGGGCGCGGCACGAGCGGAGGTCCGCGCGGCGCGGGCGCCTGCTTCCGCGGTCAGATCGCCGCGCCGGAGGCGAGGTAAGCGCGCACGATCTCCTCGCCGGTCGCCTTCCACACGCCTTCATGCGCGCAGATGTACCGCAACGCCGCGTCGAGCGCGCCGATGCGGTGCGGCACGCCGATGATGAAGGGATGCAGGCAGATCGCCATGACGCGCGCAGATTCGGCGCCTTCGCGGTAGAGCACGTCGAAAGTGTGCCTGATCATCGTCGCGAACTCGTCGCCGGTGGCGAAGCGGTAATGCACTTGGCCGGAGTCATTGATCTCGTACGAGTACGGCAGGTAGACGAGCTGCTTGCCGTTGACGTTCATCTTGTAGGGCTGGTCGTCGTTCACCCAGTCCGACACGTAGAGGTAGCCTTCCTCGACCAGGTAATCGAGCGTGTTCCACGTCTCGGTGAGGCCGGAGCCGAGCCAGCCCACGGGCTTCTTGCCGGTGGCCTGGCGCAGTTTTTCCGTGCAATAGCGGATCAGCGCACGCTCTTCCTCGGGCGGGATGGCGTTCAGCCGCGTGGTATTGGTCTTGTTGTGCCCCATGAATTCCCAGCCGAGCTTGACCGCGTCTTCGATGATCTGCGGGTGATAATCGCAGACGTCGGCGTTGGTGGTGGCGGTGGCGCGGATGCCGTGCCTGGAGAGCACCTCCATCATGCGGAACACGCCGACGCGGTTGCCGTAATCGCGCTGGCCCCACTGGCGCACGGTCGGCGTCTTCTGCTCGGCGGCTTTTTCCCAGGGGTGCCCCGGCATCGGGCTCTTCAGCGAGAAGAACTCCAGATTGGGAATCACCCAAAGCGCGACGCGTGCGCCGTTGGGCCACTTCCACTTCGGTCGGCGGTTGATGGGAACGTAGGGAAATGGTCCGTAATCCGTCGGCTGCATGATGTCCTCCCTCGAGAGACTTGGAACGCAAAAGAACACAGTCGGTCAACCGGCGCGGACGCCAGGCCGCCGAATCGGCCCGGCGTGGCGCGCTCTCTACGCTTTCATCCCCTCGACGAGTTGCACCGGAGCATTCCCCCGTCGCGGCCCTCGCCGCACCCGGCTCCGGGCGCGCCCCGGAACGGTCTCGCCGCGCGTGCCTCCGGCAACCGGGCCGCTTGCCCTACTTCGCGATCATCAAGTGCTTCTTCCACCTGTCCTTGTGGATCGCGATCACGTCGAGCTGGTCGACCTGCGGAAACATCGAGAGAACGTCGATCGGCTTTTTCTTCATTTGCGGATCACGTACTGCGGTTTCGCCGCCCCGTATTTCCTCTCGATCTGCTCTTCGAGCAGGAACCGGGATTCCAGCTCCGCGATGCGCTCGTAGCCCATGAGATCGGTGATCTCCTCGATCCCCGCGAGCAGATCCGGCCGGTCGTGAACGTTGCCGCTCGCGATGCTGTCGAGCATGAGTTCGAGCGCTTTCTTCATGCCGCCGAGCGCGGCGGCGGGCAGCATGCGCGCAATCGAGACGCGCGCCACCCCGAGCTGCTCGAGGCGCTTGATCGGGATCAACGGGGTGGTGGGGCGCGAACGGATGCCGAAACCCATGTTGATCGAGACCGGCGCCTTCACGCCGTCGACGAAGCGCTGGATCTGGTCCTCCGAGCGCACCGCGTCGGGGAAGACCATGTCGGCGCCGGCGGCGACGTAGAGCTTCGCACGCGCGATCGCCGCCTCCAGCCCTTCGACCGCGACCGCGTCGGTGCGCGCATTGATGATGAAGTCCGGGTCCTTTTTCGCTTTCACCGCGGCCTCGATCTTCTTCGCCATCTCGCGCGCGTCGATCATCTCCTTGCCCTGCATGTGGCCGCAGCGCTTGGGACTCACCTGGTCCTCGAGGTTGATGCCGACCACGCCCGCAGCTTCGAAATACTGCACGGCGTGGTAGACGGTGACCGCGTTGCCGTAGCCGGTGTCGGCATCGGCCATCAGCGGGATCGAGACGCTGTGCGCGAGGTGCCGGCAGGCCTCGACGTTTTCCAGCAGCGACATGATGCCGATGTCGGGCTGGCCGAGCCGCGAGTTGGTGATGCCGGCGCCGGTGGTGGAGGCCGCCTTGAAGCCCATCTTCTCGACGAGCCGCGCGCTGTAGCCGTCGTAGACGCCGGGCGAGACGATGATTTTCCCCGCCTTGAGCAGGGTGCGCATGCGCTGGATCCTGGTGAGCGACATGGTCGTGGTTCCTCAGGTTTGCGGAGTGCGCCGGACGGCGCGCCGTCGTTTTTCGCTATGGTAACCCACATTGCCGGTGCAGTGGGGGGGCGATTGAGTTTCGCACAGCCTGCGCGCGGTACTGCTATTGCAGCCGCAATCCCGCATCCTTGACGAGCTTGCGCCACTTGGCGATTTCTGCCCTGATATGCGCGCCGAACTCCTCCGGCTTGCTGCCGACCGGCATCGAACCGTCGCTCGACAGGCGTTGCGCCACGTCGGGAGAATGAACCGAAGCGGAAATCTCGGCGGCGAGTTTGTTCACGATCGCACGCGGCACCTTCGCGGAAGTCACGACGCCGTACCATTGGTTTACCTCGTAGCCGGAAAGCCCCGCTTCCGAGACCGTCGGGATATCCGGTGCGGCCGGCGAGCGTTTGAGGGTGGAAATCGCAAGCGCGCGCAGGCGTCCGGCCTGGATGTGAGATCGGGTGCCGAGCAGCGTGGCGAACTGTATCTGGGTCCGGCCGCCGAGCAGGTCGTTCAATGCCGCGGCGCCGCCCTTGTACGGCACGTGAACGAGATCGGTGCCCGACATGTACCCGAACAGCGTTCCCGCGAAATGGCTCAGACCGCCGGTGCCGGACGAGCCGTAGTTGAGCTTGCCCGGGTTGGCTTTTGCATACGCGACGAGCTCCATCACCGATTTCACCGGCACCGACGGGTGTACCACGAGCAGATAGCCGAGCGAGGTCATCTGCGAGACCGCCTGCAGATCCCGGGTGAGCTCGTACGGCAGCTTCGGATTGATCGCTGCATTGACCGAGTGCGAAGCCGAAATCAGCGACACGGTGTAGCCGTCCGGGGTCGCCTTGGCGGTGAGGTCCACGCCTATGCTGCCCGCGGCGCCCGGCCGGTTGTCCACGATCACCTGGTGCCCGACCCGCTCGGTGAGCTTTTGTGCCACGGTGCGCGCGGTGATATCGGTGCCGGCGCCCGCGACGAAAGGCGCGATGAACCGGATCGGTTTGTTCGGGAAATCATGCGCGGCGTCGCGCTGCGCGGCATCGACGATCGTCGCGACGCCGGACCCGGGCAGCCAGACGGCCAAGGCGAGTACGCACCAGGCCCCGCGACTCAGTCTGGACATATTTTTCCTCCTCATGAATTTCTCGGGACGGGCTGCGAAATCGCCTGCCCATTTTACGCCCCGTGTCGGGGTATTTCGATGCCCGCTGACCGCTCGCGGCGCCGGGCAAGAACTCCGGGCGGTTTACGCCCGTATGCGCGAGGCTCTCGCACGCCGCGCAGGGGACGTGGGCTGCCCGCGTCGAGGTCGATCAACGGGGGCGCGCGTTCGCTACGCCGCCGCTGCGCGGGGCGGCTCTTCGGCGCGCCCGGCAAGCAGTGCGGTCAGCTCGCGCACGTCCTTCAGGTTTTCGAAGCCCTGGATCACGCTGTAGGCGCGCGCGATATGCTCCGGGGCGAGCGCCCGCGCCGCGCAGTTCTCGAACTTTGCCCGCAGCAGGTCCGCCGGCAGCGGATTCTTCGAAGTGCGTCCGAGCGGCTGATCGACCTTCGCCACGAGAGTGGCGCCGTCACGCGTGATGACCCGCACCTCGGCGCCGAAATGGTTCTCTGCGGGAAACTGCGCGGTGGTATAGGGCGCGGCATGGATGCGGGGGAGCAGCCGCCGCACGCTCGGGTCCCGGTACGCGTCGCCTTCGAAGTGTTCGAGCACGACCTTGCGGTCGAGGAACGCGCGCGCGAGGCAGTACTGCACGCTGAATTTGGCGTCGAGCGCGCTTTTCGGATCGGGACGGTTGGTGTGCTCCAGCCGCCGCGCGTGCGTGAACGACTCGATGCGCTCGACCTCCCCGTCTTTCAGGTCATGACGGCGCGCGAGGTCGAGCATCGCGTCCACCGCGGGGTGCGTGCTGCCGCAGCACGGGTATTGCTTGATCGCGATGCCGGGCTCGACGATGTCGAGCGGTGCCGCCCACGCTGCCAGAATCCTGGCCGCGTCGTAGGTGCCCTCGCCGTTGAACACCATGAAAAAGCCCTGCTTGTGCTCGAAGGCGCGGTCGTTGGCGGTGTAGCCCTCGCGTGCGAGCAGCGCCGCGAACAGGCCGTTGCGCGTGCACTGGCCGACGTGCAGCGGCTTCACCATGGTGCCGAAGTTGGCCTTGATGCCCGAGGCGAGGGAAGCCGCGATTGCGAGCGCGGTGGCGGTTTGCGCTTCAGTAAGCCCGAGCAGCCGCGCGCACGCCGCCGCAGCGCCGAAGACGCCGAGCGTCGCGGTGGGGTGCCAGCCTTTCGTGTAGTGGTGAAAGTGCACTCCCAGCGCGATCTTGGTCTCGACTTCGAACCCTGCCACATACGCCACGAGAAAATCGCGCCCGCTCGCGCCGATCTCCTCGGCGAGCGCGAACAGCGCGGGCACGAGCGGCACCGAGGGATGCCCGCCGAGCGTGTTGTTGCAGTCGTCGAAGTCGAGCGCGTGCGCCGCGGTGCCGTTCACCAGCGCGGCATCGAGCGCGCTTGCGCGCCTGTTGCACCCGAAGACTAGGCTCGGGCCGGAGACCGGACCGAGAGTGCGCTCGACGAACCGGGCCGCGTCCTCGCGGCTTCCCGCAAGCGTGACTCCCACCGTGTCGAGTATGCCGACCTTGGCCCAGCGGGCCGCCTCCGGTGGCAGATCCTGATAGCGCATCGCCTGGATGCGTTTTGCGAGGTCGACAGCGAGCGACATCATGGGCTTCCTCCGCGCATCGCCCGCGGATCGTTGCGCCGCGGGCGGCGCAATACGTGGCGGAAGAGAGTGGGAGTCGAACCCACGAAGGACCGCCAGCGGCCCCTACCGGGTTTGAAGTCCGGCCGCCCCACCGGGAGCGATTCCCTTCCGGTTATCCTTGACGACGGGGGCGCGCACCGCTGCACTGAAGCGTCCCCGCTCCGGCAATTATAGTCGAAAAGCGCAAATCTCCTCAGCGGCTCGCGAGCCGCCCGTGAACCGCGCGCGCGACGCGCTCCGCTTCGGCCACGGCATCCGCGAGTCGTCCGCTGTAACCGCTGCGCGCGGCGCCCGCGGCCCACACGCCGGCGACCGCGGTCTCCAGCGCATCGTTGGTGACGATCGCGCCGTTCTCGTCCCTCGCGATCGCGCCGCCCGCGAACCCGGTGCTCGGCGCGAGCCCGACATATGCGAAAAATCCGGCGCAAGCGATGTCGCGCGTCTGCCCGTCCAGCAGGTTCTTCACCTGCACTTTCTCCACCGTACTGCTGCCGAGCACCGCTTGCACAACGGTGTTCCAGACGGCGCTGATGTTCGCGTTCGCGCTCACCTGTTCCACGAAATGCGCCCGCGCCCGAAAGCGCGTCCCGCGATGCACGAGATGCACCCTGCGGCAGAACTTCGCCAGCACCAGCGCCTCCTGCAGCGCCGAGTCGCCGCCGCCCACCACGACTACTTCCTCCCCTTTGAACATCGCGCCGTCGCAGTCGGCGCATTGCGACACGCCGCGACCCTCGAATTCCTGCTCTCCGGGCACTGCCAGCTTTTTCAGTCTTGCGCCCGAGGCGATCACGACGTGCGCCGCGCGATAGCCGCCCGCCCCCGTTGCGATCCGCTGCGCGCCGCCTCCGGGGGCGAGCTCGGTCACCTCTTCCTGGATGCTTGCGACGCCGATCTCGGCGTTCATCTGCATGATCTCGGCGGCGAGATCGGCGCCCGATCTCACTGCATCGGGGGGATGGCCTTCGAGCTCGTTGACGTTGATCACCAGCCCGCCGAAAAGCTGTGCTTCGAACGTGGCTACCCGGTGGCCGTGGCGGGCCAGATGATTCGCCGCGGTGAGGCCGGTGATGCCTTCCCCGATCACCAACGCATCGTAAACCGTATCCGACATGGGTTCTCCTAGAGATCGTCTCAAACACCGAATGGACAGCATTTACAGGATTTCCCGGGATTCACCGGATTCGATCCAACCGGCTGAAATCGTGTAAATCCTGTTCCCATCCTGTTAATCCTGTCTACCGGCTGTTCGGTCTTGACGCTATTTATGGTTTTTGGTGTTCTGCATGCCGCGTTTGTCCCGCGCCGGTGCCTGCGGCGCGCTCTTGCCGGCGGCGGCGCCCGGCTCCGGCGCAGGGCCGAGGAGGGGCACGAAATCGCGACGCATCTTGCGCGCATCCCCGATGCGCTGGGTGATGCCCAGCGTATCGAGAAACTCCAGGATCTCGATCGCGAGGCTGCGGCCGACGCCCACGGCGTCGCGATACTGCGCCGCCGTGAACTGCCCGTTCGGCTGGCGTTGCGCGGTGGCCTGCGCGACCGCAGCGAGCTGCGCGAGCGTCCCCCGCGGATAGAACCGGTCTGCCGCGATTTTCAGCACCTCGCCGCTTTTGCTCTTCCGGTGCAGGAAGTCGCGCACGATGGAGTCCTTGAGCTTCAGGCTCGCCGCGAGATCGCGCACCGCGGGCGGTGCAAAGCCGCCTTGCTTCAGCGCGGGAGCAAGCGCCTGCCACAGCTTCTCGTCCTGCGGGTTGGAAGTCGCGTCGTGCCCGGGGAGCCGCGCCACCGCGCCGCTCACCTCGACGCGGCGCGCCTCGGCCAGGCCGCGCAGCAGGGCGTGGAAAGCATCGAGTGGCAACTTCAGCGCGAGCTCGCGGTGCAGCACCTCGATGTCCTTGCCGAGCGACTGCGGCGTCTCGCGGTGAAAGCGCGAGAGCGTCTCCAGTACCCGCGCGCAGATCTGCTCGTGACGTTCGCGCGGCAGCGCGATGCGCTGCTCCCTGCCGAGCACCGCGACCGGCAACTTTCGATAGAGCTCCGCGGCGTGTTCGGCGGTGAGGTTGAAAGTTCTCTCGAAGCGCGCGAGATCGACGCCCTGTTCCGCGACCCTGATCAGCTCCCCGAGCGCCGCCTCCGGTGTCTCCTGCTCGAGCGCCGCGAGCTCGGCGAGCCGGGCACGGGCGCTGCGACGGCTCGCCGGAGCAAACGGGTCGACAACGATACCCCCGCCGATGGTGCGGGTCGCCGACTGGTCGCGCAGGATGAAGCGGTCGCCGTTGAGGCAGGCGATCGGCTGGTCGAGCACGAGCTGCGCGAGGGCCGAGGCGCCGGGCGCGAGCGCCGCGCCGCGAGGGATCGCCACGCGCGCGGTGACGTCGGCGGTAGCAAGATGCAGGTGCAGCGGCGTCCAGTGCTGGAGCGGGTGCGCGTCGTGCGTGAGCACCGCGATGCGGGCGTCGATGCGCCGCGTGGGCGCGTGCACCGCCGGCGCGAGCACCCAGTCGCCGCGCCGAATATGCGCAAGGTCGGCTCCCGCGAGGTTGAGCGCGCAGCGCTCGCCGGCTATCGCGCCCCCGGCGCCCCGCCCGTGTTTCTGGATCGCGCGCACCCGCACTTCGATCCCGCCCGGCGACACCATGAGCCGGTCACCGGCCGCCACCGCGCCGGTGAACACGGTACCGGTCACCACGGTGCCGCTGCCCGCGATGGTGAAAGCGCGGTCGATCGCATAACGGAAGTTCCGTCCCGCCGCATGGCGCGACACCTGCACCGCGGCCTCCCGCTCGAGCCTCGCGCGCAGCTCCTCGACGCCGGCGCCGGTAAGCGCGGAGACCGGCAGCACCGGGATGCGGGCGAGGCGCGTCGTGGCGAGCAGCGCGGCCACGTCTTCGGCGACCTCGCGCACCCGCGTCTCGGGCACGCGGTCGGTCTTGGTGATCACCGCGATGCCGCGGGAGATATGGAGCAGATCGACGATGTGCAGGTGCTCCACCGTCTGCGGCATCACCCCGTCGTCGGCCGCGACTACCAGCAGCACGAAATCGATGCCGCACACCCCGGCGAGCATGTTGCGGATGAAGCGTTCGTGCCCGGGCACATCGACGAAGCCTATCGTGCCGCCTCCTGCAAGCACGATGTACGCGAAGCCGAGGTCGATCGAGATGCCGCGGGCCTTTTCTTCCGGCAGGCGGTCGGTGTCCACGCCGGTGAGCCGCTTCACGAGCAGCGTCTTGCCGTGGTCGATGTGGCCTGCGGTGGCGACGATCATTTTAGAGCCTCAACTTGTCGAGTTGCGCGACGAAGCCGGTCTCGTCGTCGAGGCAGCGCAGGTCGAGGATGAACGTGCTTTCCTTGATGCGCCCGATCACGGGTACCGGCAGCGCGCGGAACGCCGCCGCGATTTTTTCCGGGAACGAGGAAGCGCGCCGCCCGCCGCCCGTCACGGCGATGCCGGCGCTCGGCAGGAGGTCCACCGGCAGCGAGCCGCTCCCGATCTGGCTCATGCACCGCGTAATCGCCACCTCGGCCTTCGCGCAGAGCGCGTGCGCGACCGCCGGCATCACGCGGCCCGCCTGCGCTTCGATGTCGGACAGCGGCCGCGCGAGCCATTTCAGCGTCGGCAGCCGGCCGCCGAGCCGCTCGGGATCGGCGTAGAGCCGGAGCACCGCGTCGAGCGCGGCAATCGTCATCTTGCCCACGCGCAACGCGCGCTTCAGCGGGTTCTTCTTGATTTTCCTGATCAGCGCGGCTTTCCCGACGATCAGCCCTGCCTGCGGCCCGCCGAGCAGCTTGTCGCCGCTGAAAGTGACCACGTCGGCGCCGTGCGCCAGCGCTTCGCGCGGGGTCGGCTCGTGCGGGAGCCCGTAGCGCTCGAGGTCGACGAGCATGCCGCTGCCCAGGTCGACGATGAACGGCAACCCGTGCCGCGCGGCGAGTGCCGCGAGCTCGGTCTCGTCGACCGCCGCGGTGAACCCCTGGACCGCGTAGTTGCTGGTATGCACCTTCATGATTGCCGCGGTGCGTGGGCCGAGCGCCTGCGCATAATCGTCGAGGTGGGTGCGGTTGGTGGTGCCCACCTCGCGCAGCCTGCAGCCGGCGCGCGCCATGATGTCGGGCATGCGGAACGCGCCGCCGATCTCGATCAGCTCGCCGCGCGAGACGACTACTTCCTTTTTCTGCGCGAGCGTGTTCAGCGTGAGGTAGACCGCGGCGGCGTTGTTGTTGACCACTGTCGCCGCTTCCGCCCCGACCAGCCGGGTGAGCCAGCGCCCGACATGGGTATCGCGGTCCCCGCGCGCGCCGCCGCCGAGATCGAATTCGAGGTTGCAGGCGCGCGTCATCGCCTGCACTACCGCCTCCGCCGCCTCGCGCGGCAGCAGCGCGCGTCCGAGGTTGGTGTGGAGCACGGTGCCGGTCAGGTTGAACACCGGCTGCAGCGCGGGGCGTATTTGCGCTGCGAGGCGCGATTCACACGCGTCGACGAAGGCTTGTTCGTCGAAAGGTATTGTGGCGCGGGACTGGAGCGCGGCGCGATGGTCGTCGAGCGCGGCGCGCACCGTTTCGACGACCAGCGGCTTACCGTAGCGTGCGATCAGCGCCGCGACGCGCTCGAGCCTGAGCAGCCGGTCGACCGAGGGAATCGCGCGACGCGCGGTATCGGCGGCATTCAGCATGGGGCGACGCACGAAAAGTGCGCCGCGGGCGGGTAGCGCGACGCCGGGGTTGCGAAATGCGGCTGCATCATCTAAGCGGGGACTCTAAATACGAAAGCGCG
This sequence comes from Betaproteobacteria bacterium, assembly GCA_016199485.1. GTDB lineage: Bacteria > Pseudomonadota > Gammaproteobacteria > Burkholderiales > SG8-41 > JACQGO01. The sequence continues at coordinate 3,014 of JACQGO010000329.1, read as the reverse complement.
CGCTCGTGACGCGCGAACAGGCGTTAGTTTAGCGTAACTCGCGCCTCCTGTGATATGCTCGCGGCACCAGCCGGCGGGGCGGCCTTAGATGCGGGGCGCGCCTGCCGCGTGGAAGCACCGACCAGCGAAAGGGAACTTCATGACTGCGAGACCGCCGGTAACCGAGGGTGTGTACGGGGTCGTATGGCCGCTCGGAAGATCCGCCTACGACACGCGCGCCACCAATCCGCGTCTCCCCGACCTGAGCGGGAAGACCATAGCTGAGGTATGGGACTATCTCTTCCGCGGCGAGGAAATCTTCCCGATCCTGCGCGAGAAGCTCGCCGCGCGTTTTCCCGGTGTCAAGTTCGTCGGGTACGACGTGTTCGGCAACGTGCACGGGCCGCAGCAGAGGAATCTCGTCGCGCGCGCGCCGGAGCTGTTGCGCCAGCACAAGGTCGACGCGGTCATCTCGGCGATCGGCGCCTGAGGCGCGTGCACGCCCGCCGTGCTGCGGGCGAGCGCCGCGATCGAACGCGCCGGCTATCCGACCGTGTCCGTCATCGCGAGCGGGTTTCTCAAGCAGGCGGAGGTGGTGGCGAAGGGGTTGGGCTTGCCCGACCTCGCGATCGCCGAGTATCCCGGCGTGCCGATGACCGATAGCCGCGAGGAATTGCGGCGCAAGGTCAAAGAAATGCTGCTGCCGCGGATCATCGACGGCCTGTCGCAACCCCGCGCGGCCGCCGGGGCCGCGAGGCCGCCCCAACGCGAGCCCGGGCCGCGTGAGATCGTGTTCCGCGGCGCGCTCGACGAAGTGAACGAGCACTTCGATGCGAACTTCTGGTCCGACGGACTGCCGATCGTGCCGCCGACGCCGGAGCGGGTCGAGCGCTTTCTCCGGTTCACCGGTCGCTTGCCGCAGGAGGTGATCGGTGTCTGCCCGCCGGCCAACCGCGAGGCGACAGTGTGGAATGTCGCGGTAAACGGCGTGATGGCGGGCTGCCGGCCGGAGTACATGCCGATACTGCTCTCCGTCGTCGAAGCGATCACCGACCCCGCGTTCAAGGTGGAGGACGCCGGGTCGACGCCCGGGTGGGAGCCGCTGATCGTGTTGAACGGCCCTCTCATCAAGGAGCTTGATTTCAACAGCGGCCAGGGCGTGATGCGGGTCGGAAAGCGGGCCAACACCAGCGTCGGGCGATTCCTGAGGCTCTACCTGCGCAACCTCGCGGGCTTCCACCACTCGCCGGAAGGCGCGGACAAGGGCTCGATCGGCCAGAGCTTCAACGTCGTGCTCGCCGAGAACGAGGACGCGTGCGCCGAGATGGGCTGGCAGCCGTTCGCGGCGGACCGCGGGTTCGCCCGGGGCGAAAACGTGGTCACCGTCCAGAGCGTAGTTGCGATCAGCGCGCCGACCTACACCGGCAGCGAAAAGGCGCTCGAGCACATGAATCTTATCGCGGACGTGATCGGCGATCGCGCGTGCGGATACTGGGCCGCGATCGGCATGGTCTACGCGAACTGGCATCCGCTGCTGCTGATCGGCCCGTCGATCGCCAGGGTGTTCGCGCAGGAGGGCTGGAGCAAGGACGACATCCGCCGCTATCTCTACGAGAAGGTGACGATTCCGGCCTCGCGCGCCGAGCGCTACGCCTATCACTGCGGCCAGACCGGTTTTCGCGTCACCGAGCACGTGAAGCAGGGCCTGCTGCCGCCCGCATACCACGAGTCCGACGATCCCGACAGGCCCGTCCCGGTGTTCCAGCGTGCCGAATGGATAGGCATCGTGGTCGCGGGCGATCCCGGGCGCAACCAGTCGAAAGGCTACGTGAGCAACCACATCCAGGGACCGCCGGTCAGCAAGCGGGTGCGGCTGCCGGAGAACTGGGAAGAACTGCTCGCGGCCGCGCGGTGATGAACGGGCGGCGATGGATAATGAATGATGAGCGGGTCGCGGGGAGCAGCTACGCCGTCTTCACCCCACGCTCATCATTCTGCATTCATCGTCGATGGTGCTATTCCCACAACCGCTCGGGCAGGGGCAGGCCGGCGAGGTCCTCGGGGGTGAGGCGGCCGTCGGGCTCGACGCCGAGGCGCTCGAGCACCGCGACGAGCTGCCGCGCATGCTGCGCGGAATGCCACGTTGAGCGCTCGAACAACTGGTGCACCGCCTGCATGCCGTAGAAGGTTTTCACCTTGTGCCGGCACGATTTCTCCGAAAGCGCGTCCCACCATTGCTCGAGCCGCGCGATGACTTGTTCGCCGTAGCGCGCGATCTCCTCTCCGGTGAGGAAAGCGCCGTCCTCGGGCGGGATGTTCGCGAGCTGCACGCCGTATTCGGCCCCATCGACCACGGTTTCGAGAAAGGCCTCGGCAATGCGGAAGAGGTGGTGGCTCATCAGCCGGATCGAGCGGTCGCGGTTGGGAATCACGCGTTCGTTCAAGTGCTCGTTCGGGACCTGCCGCACGTAGCGCTGCCCCGCACGCAGCACGTTCATCCATTTCCCGATCAGCGCATCGGGCGGCAGCGGCGTGTGGCCGGTCCCGTGCAGGCCTACGAACTCCGCGACGTCTTCCAGGTTCTGGCCGAAGACGAACTGGTCCCCCTTGGCGACCACCGGCACGTTGCGCACCCCTAGCTCGAGCAGCCGCTCACGCCCCCGGGGATCGTTGAGCACGTCGATCGCGACGAAATCCACGCGCTTCTTCGAAAGAAACTCTTTCGCTCGGAGGCACGAGCTTCACCCGGGCTGGGTGAACAGGACGAATTTGTCGGCTATGACGGTCATCGGTCGCTCCGCGGGCGGAAGTCGCATGCTTGGGGAAGCGTACTATCGGCCCCGGCGCGCCGTCAAGCCGCGCCGGCTCCAGGTAGTGGGTCAGTTTGGCTTTGCTCCCGGTGCGGCAAACGGCACGCTGCGGGTGCCCAAGCCATCGGCGCTCGTCGACACAAGACTTCGCTTGACGGCTTACCCGCGACGCGCGCCGCCGCACAGGTCGCTGCGGCCAAACTGACCCACTACCTGGCTCCGTGC
>JACQGO010000331.1 GCA_016199485.1 Betaproteobacteria bacterium | reverse complement strand
TCGCCGAGTTCCGGGGCCGGCACGGCATGGTAGTGGGTCAGTTGGGCTTGGCTCCCGGTGCGGCAAACGGCCCGCTGCGGGTGCCCAAGCCGTCGGCGCTCGTCAACACCAGCCTACGCTGGACGGCTTACCCGCGACGCGCGCCGCGGCACAGGTCGCTGCGGCCAAACTGACCCACGACCCGCGGAATTCGGCGCTGGATTTTTTGTCACATTATGGTAATGTTGCAATTTTTGATTTTTTCGACGCAGCCGCTACACCGATGCATGCAGCCGCGATAGCATTCGACCGCTTCAAGCCCTTGCAGGACGAGGCCTGTCAGGAGCGCATCGTCGCCGCCCGCGCGAGGCTCGGCCAGCGCGCGGTGATCCTCGGCCACCATTACCAGCGCGCCGACGTCTACCGGCACGCCGATCTCACCGGCGATTCGCTGAAGCTTTCCAAGCTCGCGGCGCAGGCCGACGCCGAGTACATCGTGTTCTGCGGCGTGCATTTCATGGCCGAAGTCGCGGACATCCTGTCCAAGCCGACGCAGACCGTGGTCCTGCCCGATATGAACGCGGGGTGCTCGATGGCGGACATGGCGAATCTCGCCAAGGTCGAGCGCGCGTGGCGCGAGCTTTCCACCGTGCTCGATGCGGACAAGACGGTGACGCCGATCACCTATGTCAACAGCGCCGCTGATCTCAAGGCGTTCTGCGGGGAGCACGGCGGCATCGTGTGCACCTCGACCAACGCGCGGCAAATCCTCGAATGGGCTTTCGCGCGCCGCGAGAAGGTGCTGTTCTTCCCCGACCAGCACCTCGGCCGCTGGACCGGTTACCTGATGGACATCCCGCTCGCGGAGATGCTGGTGTGGGATCCCGACGAGGAAATGGGCGGGCTCACGGCGCAACAGATCAAGATGGCCAGGATTCTCCTGTGGAAAGGTCATTGCTCGGTGCACCAGATGTTCCAGGCGCAGCACGTTCTGCGCTGGCGCGCCCAGAACCCGAGCGGGATGGTGATCTCCCACCCCGAGTGCAACTTCGAGGTGTGCAAGCTTTCGGACTACGTCGGATCCACCGATTTCATCATCAAGACCGTCGCCGCGAGCCCTCCCGGCACGCGCTGGCTGGTCGGCACCGAGTTGAACCTCGTGAACCGCATCGCCGAGCAGTTCAAACCGCAGGGCAAGGTCATCCAGTTCATGGCACCCACCGTGTGCGTGTGCTCCACCATGGCGCGCATCGACCCGCAGCATCTCGCGTGGACGCTGGAAAACCTGGTGGAGGGCAAGGTCGTCAACCGGATCAAGGTGCCCGAGCACGAGGCGCGTCTCGCGCGCATCGCGCTCGACCGCATGCTCGCCGTCTCCTGAGCCGGTCCGCGCTCGCCACACGCGCCGGCCCCGCCGACCGTGCTACGATGATCGATAACCGGGCTACCGCGTGACAGTTGATGCCGCGTTTGCTGACGCTCCTCATGTGCATGCTTTCGGGCTGCGCCTCCGCGGCGGAGGTTTGGGTTGAAACCGGGCGGCACGGCGAATCGTTCCAGATCGAGGCAACGGCCGAATTCGATGCCGACCTGCGGCTTGCCTGGCAGGTGCTCACCGACTACGACCACCTCGCCCGATTCATTCCCGGCCTGCGCGCGTCGCGCACCGTTGAGCGCCACCGCAACGGCGCAGTGGTGGAGCAGAAAGGCGAGGCGCGGCTGCTGTTCTTCGCGATCCCGATCGAAGTGAAGCTCGCGGTAGAAGAGTTTCCCTACTTCCGGATCACGTCGCGTGCGGTCGCGGGTAACTTCAGGGACATGCGCAACGCGTACTACCTCGACATCAGCGAGGGTCGCGTGAGGCTGCGCTACAGCGGGCGCATGACGCCCGATTTCAGCGTGCCGCCGCTGATCGGCACGTGGATGCTGCGCCGGAACGTCGAGCAGCAGTTCGGCGCCATGGTGGACGAGATCCTGCGGCGCAGCCGGGCCGCCGCCGGGCAGCCCTATCCTCCGTCGCGCACCGGGCCCCGGGATGAACGTTAGCCGGCTGCAGCTCTCGCTGCTCACGGCGGCCTGCGCGCTGCTCGCGGGCTGCGCGGTCGGGCCGGCCCGGCCGCGCCCCGCCGCGCCCGACGCCGAATCGCTCCGCTACCAGCAGTGCGCGGTTTTTTTTGCGCGCCTCGATGAGGCGGTCGAGCATGCCGGCGTCGGGGACGGCATGGGGGCGCGGATCGCGGGATTTCCTTACCTGCGCGTCAGCCGCTTTCTCGCGAGCTACGCGCACGAGACGCGGGACGAAGCGAGGTTCGCGGCGTGGGTGAAGCGCCTTGGCGATCTCGGGACCGGGGGGTACGCGGCTGAAATCGCCAACCTGCCCGCGGGCGACGCAGCGGCGCTGCAGACCGAGCTTGCCGCGGCCGCGCCCGAGCTCGCGGATCTTCGCAAGGCGGTGACGCTGTGCACCGCCCGGCTCGCCGCGACGGACCTTGCGTACCAGGAAAACCGCGAGCTGCTGCGCACCGCCGCACGCGTGCCGGACGACTACGTTACCGGATGGCGTATCGTCGGACTCTATTATCTGACCCGCATCCCGTTTGCTGCCGGCGTGCGCCGCTATCACGAGGAGACGCTTGAGATCTTCCGCCAGCCCGCGGAGGCGCTGCCGCTCTACGGCGAGCTCAAGCGCTACGTGCCGCCCCCGGGGCGCGCGCTCGCCGCAGCAGAGGTCGCGGCGATCCTCGCCCGCTCGAGCGGGAACGCGCTCGGGATCCCGGAGCCGCGCGGCGCCGATCTCGACGCGCTGTTCGCGACGTTTGCCCCGGCGTTCGAGGTCGATACCGTCACCGATGACGACCGCCCGGGAGCCCTCGGCTGGCGCGGCGGCGAGCACCCCGGGGTCGATGTCGGAGACCCGGTGGTCTATCGCCGTGTGTCCCACACGCGTTACGCGGACCGGGCGCTGCTGCAGCTTGTCTATTCGGTATGGTTTCCGTCGCGGCCGAAGACCTCGGCGTGGGATCTGCTCGGCGGGCATCTCGACGGCGTCACCTGGCGCGTGACGCTCACCCCGCAGGGCGAGCCGTGGGTCTACGACGCGATGCATAACTGCGGCTGCTTTCACATGTTCTTTCCGACCGCGCGCGCGGGGGAAAAGCCCCAGCCGGACACGCTCGACGAGAAGTCCTTCGTGCCGCAACGGCTGCCCGCGGTACGCCCGGACGGGCGCCTCGCGCTGCGGCTCGAGCACCGGACGCACTATTTAGAGCGCGTGATCCACGGGACTTCGGCTACAATTCCCGGCACACCGTACCGCTTCGCCGAGGACGATACTCTGCGCTCGCAGCCCGCTCCCGATGGCCGCCGCAGGAGCGCGTTCCGCGCCGACGGCATCGTGCCGGGGAGCGACCGCTTTGAGCGCTACTTCTTCTGGCCGATGGGCATTCCCGCTCCGGGCGCCATGCGGCAGTGGGGGCGGCATGCCACGGCTTTCGTCGGGCGGCGGCATTTCGACGACGCGCATCTTCTGGAACAGTATTTCGTGCTGGGCTCTAATGCACAAGACGCTGCACATCGCGACCTACAACATCCATAAGGGGTTCTCGTTCCTCACCCGGCGCGTGGTGATACACGAGCTGCGCGACAGGCTGCGCGCGCTCGGCGCCGATGTCGTATTCCTGCAGGAAGTGCTCGGCGACCACGAGCGTCATGCAACGCGTTTCGAGGAGTGGCCCGCGGAGCCGCAGTACGAGTTTCTCGCGCACGCGATGTGGACCGACCACGTTTACGGCAAGAACGCGGTCTACGACGCCGGGCATCACGGCAACGCGATCCTCTCGCGCTTCCCGGTCGTGCGCTGGGACAACGAGGACATCTCCACGCACCGCTTCGAGCGGCGCGGGCTGTTGCACTGCGAGATGCGCGTGCCGGGCTGGCGGGAGCATCTGCACTGTGTCTGCGTGCACCTGGGGCTGCTCGCGCAGAGCCGCCGCGCGCAGCTCACTGCGCTGCGCGCCCGCCTCGAGCGGCTGGTGCCGGAAGAGGCGCCGCTCATCGTGGCGGGAGACTTCAACGACTGGCGCAGGAGGGCCGGCGGGGAACTGGCGCAGCCGCTCAAGCTGCGGGAGGTGTTCGAGCACGTGCGCGGGCAGCCGGCGCGCAGCTTTCCGGCTGCGCTGCCGCTGTTCCGGCTCGACCGCATCTACATGCGGGGATTCCGCATTGCGCGCGTGCACGCGCATCACGGTCCGGCCTGGGCGCGCATGTCGGACCATTCGCCGCTCACCGCGACGCTCGAGTTGAAGACGCCATGACCGAATTCGTCAACGGCAACCGCATCACGCTCCTCAGGAACGGCGCCGAGTACTTCCCGGCGCTGGAGGCGGAATGCGATGCGGCGCGCTACGAGGTCCACCTCGAGACCTATATCTTCGAGGACGACGAGACCGGGCAGCGCATCGCGGAGGCGCTCAAACGCGCCGCGCGCCGCGGCGTGGTGGTGCACGTGCTGATCGACGGGTTCGGGTCGAAGGAGCTCAATCCGGAGCTGGTCGCCGGCATGCGGCAGGCCGGCGTGCAGATCATGATCTACCGGCCGGAATTCTCGCCGTGGGTGTTCCACCGCCACCGGCTGCGGCGCCTGCACCGCAAGCTCGCGGTGATCGACGCCCGCGTCGCCTTCGTGGGCGGCATCAATATCATCGATGACATGCACACGCCGGGCCACACGCCGCCGCGCCACGATTATGCGGTGAAGGTGGAAGGGCCGCTGCTCAGGCACATCCACCCGGTGGTGGCGCGGCTGTGGACTCTGGTGACGTGGACGCAGTTCAAGCAGCGCTGGCGCAAGGATCGCGAGATCAAGGTGCGCGCCGAGCCGTGCGGAGTACAGCGCGCGGCGTTCGTGGTCCGCGACAACCTGCGCCACCGCCGCGACATCGAGGAGGAGTACCTCGCGGCGATCGCCCGGGCGCGCTCGGAGATCATCATCGCGTGCGCGTATTTCTTTCCCGGGGTGAGCTTCCGGCGCGCGCTGATCGAGGCCGCGGCGCGCGGCGTGCGCGTGGTGCTGCTGCTGCAGGGGCGCGTCGAGTACGTGCTGCTGCACTACGCGTCGCGCGCTCTCTACGGCGCGTTCCTCGATGCCGGCATCGAGATTCACGAGTACCACAAGAGCTTCCTGCACGCCAAGGTCGCGGTGGTCGACCGCTGCTGGGCGACCGTCGGCTCCTCCAACATCGATCCCCTGAGCCTGCTGCACGCGCGCGAAGCGAACGTCGTGGTGCAGGACGCGGATTTCGCCGCGGAGCTGCACGCGAGCCTGAAGAAAGCGATGGCCGACGGCGCGCGCGAGGTGAGGCGCGAACGCTGGAAGGTTCAGCCGCTTCCGTTTCGCATCGTCACTTGGCTCTACTACGGGCTGGTGCGATTGCTCACGGGGATTTCCGCTTACGGCAGGGCGCGGGAGTTCCGGTGAGATAATTGCGCGAGTTAATACCGGTAGTTATATCCGCCGCTCTGGATCGAGCTCGCACCGGCGGGCGCGGGGGACGAAGCGTTTCCCTGGCCGACCTCGCGCACGTTCGCGTCCCGCGGCGCGGTTGCGGCCCCCGGTGCGCGACCCTGCCCGCCGTCGATCACGCTGATCCCGACCCTCACCGTCTTGCCCGGGTCGTAGGGCAGCGTGGTCGTGATGTCGCGCCCGTTGTAGCGGTAGACCACGCTGTAGCCCTTGAGCACCTCGCGCGTGGTCTCCACGGTCCGGCAGCGCTGCGCCGGCTGCGGCTGCGCCGCCGCGGTCTGCCGGTTGTCGATGCGATCGCCGATCATGGCGCCGGCGATCGCGCCGGCGGCGGTTGCCGCCGCGTTGCCGCGGCCCTGTCCGACCTGATTGCCGAGGATCGCGCCGGCGACGCCGCCGACGATCGCCCCGGTGTAGGAGCGGTTCGGGTCGGGGTTCGCGACGCGGTCGCCGACGACGGTGCCCGCGACCGCGCCGGCCGCGGTCGCGGCGTCGCGCCCGCTGCCGCCACCCACCTGGCGGCCGAGGACCGCGCCGGTCACGCCTCCGAGAATCGGGGCGGCGACGCTGCGCTCCTGGGGTTTCTGCGGCGCGCCGGACGGCTCGTTCGAGCATTCCTGGCGCGGCTCGCTCACCCGCTCGTAAACCGGCGTCGCCGAGATCACCTGGGCGGTATCGGTAAAGTCGGCTGCGGCCGCGCCGGAAGCGGCGAGACCGAGCACGACGGGAACGACAAGTCTGGATTTCATT
>JACQGO010000033.1 GCA_016199485.1 Betaproteobacteria bacterium | reverse complement strand
CGTCTGCGCCGACGACACCCACGGCACGCCGGTGATGCTGCGCGCCGAGCAGGAGGGCGTCACTCCCGAGGCGCTGATCGAGCGCATGCACGGCGAACACCGGCGCGATTTCGCCGGCTTTCACGTCGAGTTCGACAACTACTATTCGACCCACTCGCCGGAAAACGGGGAGCTTTGCCGCGACATCTACGCCCGGCTCGGCAAAGCGGGGCTCATCGAGAAGCGGGCGATCGAGCAATACTACGATCCGGTCAAGAACATGTTCCTGCCGGACCGCTTCATCAAGGGCGAGTGCCCGAAGTGCCACGCCAGCGACCAGTACGGAGACGCATGCGAGGTGTGCGGCTCGGCCTACTCGCCGACCGAGCTGATCCATCCCTACTCCGCGGTCTCCGGCGCCGCGCCGGTAAAGAAGCAATCCGAGCATTACTTTTTCAGGCTCGGCGAGTGCGAGCAGTTTCTCAGGCGCTGGACGCGTTCCCCCGGCATCCTGCAGCGGGAAGCGGCGAACAAGCTCGACGAGTGGTTCAAGGCCGGGCTCGCCGACTGGGACATCTCGCGCGATGCCCCGTACTTCGGCTTCGAGATTCCCGGCGCCCCAGGCAAGTATTTCTACGTGTGGCTCGACGCACCGGTCGGCTATTTCGCGAGCTTCAAAAACCTCTGCGAACGTGGGGGCATCGATTTCGGCGCGTTCACCGACGCGGTGAAGAGCCGCGACGCCGACACCGAGATGATCCATTTCATCGGCAAGGACATCCTCTACTTTCACGCGCTGTTCTGGCCGGCGATGCTCTACCACGCGGGCTGCCGTACGCCGACCTACATCTACACCCACGGCTTCCTCACGGTGAACGGCGAGAAGATGTCGAAATCGCGCGGCACCTTCGTCACCGCCGAGAGCTATCTCAAGCAGGGCCTCGATCCCGAGTGGCTGCGCTACTACTACGCCGCCAAGCTCGGGCCCACGATGGAAGACATCGATCTCAACCTCGAGGATTTCGTCGCGCGGGTGAACAGCGATCTTGTCGGAAAGTACGTGAACATAGCGAGCCGCGCGGCGGGATTCATCAGCAAACGATTTGGTGGAGTTCTGGGCAGCCTCCCGATCGAATGGGACGCGGAGCTGCGACAGGAATTCATGTCCGTCGACTCGTGGAACCAAATCGGCCTCAATTACGCCAATCGCGAATTCGGGAAGGCAGTTCGGGAAATCATGCGACTGGCCGACTTGGCAAATCAGTACGTCGACAGAAAAAAACCGTGGGATCTCGCGAAGCTGTCAGGGAGAAGGGAAGAACTACAGCAGGTGTGCAGCCTCTGCATCAATTTGTTCTGGCTGCTTACGGTGTATTTACGGCCGATCCTGCCGAACGTCGCAAGGAGGGTTCGGGATTTCCTCGACCTTTCCGATGCCCAAATGCAATGGAATCAGCATGCCGTCCTTCCAGCTGGACACAAGATAAACTCCTACAAACATCTCGTTACCCGCGTTGACCGAAAGCAGATCGACGCGCTGATCGAAGCCAACATGGAAACCCTGAAACCGGCGATCCCCCCCTCTCCCCCGGAGGGAGAGGGATTAGTGCACTCCCAGATCCGCCACGCGGAGCATCAGGTGCACGCCGAAGAAAAGGTCGAGATCGCGCCGACGATCATGATCGAAGACTTCGCGAAGCTCGATCTCAGGGTCGCGCGCATCGTCAACGCCGAGCACGTCGCCGGCGCGGACAAGCTGCTGAAGCTCACGCTCGATCTCGGCGGCGAGACGCGCACCGTGTTCGCCGGAATCAAGACCGCTTACGACCCCGAGAAGCTCAAGGGCCGGCTCACGGTGATGGTCGCCAACCTCGCCCCGCGCAAGATGAAGTTCGGCGTCTCCGAAGGCATGGTGCTCGCCGCGGAGGGCGGCGGCGGGCTCTACCTGCTCGGCCCGGACGAGGGCGCCAGTCCGGGAATGCGGGTGAAATAAGCGAAATAGTCCCTCAAAGCGTTGCCCCGAGTTGGGCGATAATATCCCGCGGGGGGGCGCGCAATGGCGCCGCGATGGCTCGCGCCCGCCTGCCCGCGAACAGCCGAACAACGCCTGATCGCCGATGCTCGAACGCCAGAACCGGACGTCCATCTGCAGCGTGGTATTCCTCGACATCGTGGAGTACTCGCGCAAGCCGGTCGCCGAACAGATACGGCTCAAGGAGCGGTTCAACGCGCTATTGTCGGAAGCGCTCGGGGACATCGCGATCAATGACCGCATCATCCTCGACACCGGGGACGGGGCCGCGATCAGCTTTCTCGGCGACCCGGAGGACGCGCTGTTCGTCGCGCTCGCCGTCCGCGACGGCATGGCGGGCGAAGCGGCGACCGGGGCGCCGCAACTGCAGGTGCGCATGGGCATCAACCTCGGGCCGGTGAGGCTCGTCAAGGACATCAACGGCCAGCCCAACATCATCGGCGACGGCATCAACGTCGGGCAGCGCGTGATGAGTTTCGCGCAGCCCGGGCAGATCCTGGTATCGCGCTCGTATCACGAAGTCGTGTCCTGTCTGTCGAAGCAATACGCGCAGCTCTTCCGCTACGAGGGTTCGCGCACCGACAAGCACGTCCGGGAACACGAGGTGTACGCCGTCGGGGATGCGACCCCGGGTGTTCGAACAAGGCCCGCCGGCAGCGAACAGCGCGCGGTCCTGCATCGGGGTGCCAGGCGGCCGCTGCTCGCTTTCGCGCGAAAGGGATGGAGCCCGGGAATGGCGATCGCGGTGTCGGCCGCGGTGGCCCTGGTCCTGGCTTCGGCGGCCGCGCTGCGTGTTTACAAGCAAGCGAGCAAGGCCCCCGAGAGCATCGTGTCCGCGCAATCCGCGCCCGCAACGGCCGCTCCGCCGGTCGCGGAGTCCGATGTGAAGAAAGGGCGGCCCGCGCCACCCTCTTCCGCCAGCGGGAAGCCGGGGCCCGGGAGGGCCGAGACCACCGTTCTCCCCACCGAGGTCGGCCGGATCAGGTTCGCGATCATTCCCTGGGGCGAAGTCTACGTGGACGGCAGGTACCGCGGGGTGAGTCCGCCGCTGCGGGAAGTCGAAGTCGCCGCCGGCAGACACAAGATCGAGGTCAGGAATACTTCGTTCCCGGTCCATACCGAGGTCGTCGACGCCAGGCCCGGCGGGCAGGCAAGGGTGAGACACAGGTTTCAGTGACAGGAGCAACGATGATGAAAGTTGTGGCAACCGCGCTGCTCGTCGCCGCGACCGCAATTCTCGCCGGCGGCTGCGGAACGACGCCGCTGAAAAATGTCGCTGACCTGTTCCGGAGCGAAGGCGGCCAGAAGCTCTCCGAGGGAATCAGGAACTATGAGGACGGAAACTACAGGGACGCGATGAAGAACCTCAGGAGCGCGCTCGACTCCGGTCTGGGCAACGCGGAGCAGGCGCAGGCGCACAAGTATCTCGCGTTCATCCACTGCGTATCCGGACGTGAAAGACAGTGTCGCGACGAGTTCCGGCGCGCCCTCGACGCCGACCCGGACTTCGAGCTGGAGCCGGCTGAAGCCGGGCACCCGACATGGGGGCCGGCGTTCCGCACCGTCAAGGCGCGAAGATAAGAAGGGCGCGGAATCGGGCCGTGGAAATCCGCAAACTGGGCCGTTACGAGATCGTATCGCAGCTCGGCAAGGGCGCGATGGGGGTCGTCTACAAAGCGGCCGACCCCCTGCTCGGCCGCATCGTGGCGGTGAAGACCATCAACCTCTCTCTGGCGGAGGAAGGCGAGCTCGCAGAATACGAGGCGCGCTTCTACCAGGAAGCGAAGGCGGCAGGCGGTCTCAACCATCCCAACATCGTGACCGTCCACGACATCGGGAAAAGCGACGAGTTCGCTTTCATGGCGATGGAGTTTCTCGAAGGACGCGAATTGCGCGAGCTGCTTGCCGTCGGAAAGCCGCTGGAGGTCGACCAGGCGCTCGACATCGCCGCGCAGGTGGCCGACGGTCTGGCCTACGCGCACGAGCATCACGTAATCCACCGCGACATCAAGCCCGCCAACATCATGATCGTGCGCGGAGGCCTCGCGAAGATCACCGATTTCGGCATCGCCCGCATGCGCTCCTCGGACGTGCGCACCGCGACCGGCGTGGTCTTCGGCTCGCCGAAATACATGTCGCCCGAGCAGGTCATGGGCAAGCGCGCCGATCAGCGCTCGGACGTGTTCTCGCTGGGGGTGGTGCTCCACGAAATGCTGACCGGGGCAACGCCTTTCAACGGCGACAGCGTGTCCACCGTCATGTTCCAGACCCTGAACCTGATCCCGGGCGCGCCGAGCCTCGCCAACCCCGGCGTCCCGCAGATGCTCGACTACATCGTGGCAAAGGCGCTCGCCAAGAGCCTCGATGCTCGTTACCAGAACGCCAGGGAGCTCGCCGACGACCTGCGCGTATGCCGCAGGCAACTCCATGCCGGCCCTGCGGACAGCGCGGCGCCCGCCAGGCCGCTCGAATCGGTCCCGGAAGCCCTCGTTCAGACGCTGGTGGATGCCGAAGCAAAGGCCGGGCTCGCAGGTTACCCTTCACCGAAATCGCGACGCACCGATGAGGGAGAGGCGCAGGACTCGCCGACGCTGGGAATTTCGAAGTCTTTCGACTCGCTCGAGGCGACGATGCGGCTCGCCGCCGCGACCGGGATGACGGGCGAGCTCGACGCCTACGTCGAAACTCAAAAGCTGCCGCAGCCGCAGCGGATCGTTCCCGGCGCCGCGGAATTGAAGCCGTTAACCCCGCCGCAGCCGGTCGCCACTGCGGGTTCCGGCAGCGGGCGCAGGGCGGCGCTCGCGCAGCCGGAGGCGTCCGCAGCGGGGGCGCGCGAGCACGTAACATTCACGTTGATTCTCATAGCGCTCGTCACTCTGCTTGCGGCAGCGATGATCATCATTTACTGATCGCTGGAGAGACGGTTTGCAGCGCCCGGGGCCGGCGGCGACGCCCGGTTCCCGGTGACATTTCCCCGTCCGGCCGCGGACAGCAGAGACGCACGATAAGGACTCCAATCATGCAGATCGGCGGCATCGAAGCGATCTCATGAGTCGATTGCGCGGTGTGGGACGCGCGGCCGGCAAAGCGCTCGGCAGGAGCGTGCGCGAGTTGCTGGGCGGCCACCGCGACAAGCTGCCGATCATTTCGATCGGCGGCTATTACAAGGACGGCATGATCGATGTCCCGCGCGAGCCCGGCTTCTGCGTTCGGCTCGACCGGAAGGCTGTCGAGAAGTATCGTGTTGTGTGACGCGTTACCGCACGATACCCCTGGCGCGTCTTTCGAGCCCGCCTGTCTTCCCCCCGCCAACGACGCCCTCTTTGCGTGCCGCATGCCGGGCGCTCGCTCAGAGGCGGCCGGCAAGGCGGTCGAGCCGCGCGAACTCCTCGTGCGCGCGGCTCATGCAATCCTCGATGGCGATGCCGGCGAAGTAGTTGCCGCACAGCAGCAGCGGCAGTGAATCGAGCGGTTGCGTGGTCTCGCCGATCCACTGCAGATGCTCGGGGCCCGGGCACGGCAGCGTGTTGACCGTCTCGTGGATGTCGATGCTCCTCGCCGGGTCGATTCCGAGCACCCGCGCGATGCAGGCGAGCTTCCGTTCGCGGTCGAGCAATCCCGGTTTGAAATGGAAGGTGAATCCCCGGTAGGCGTCGTTCTCGATGACATCGCGCGAGACGGCGGAATAAAACGGCTCATCCTGGCCGATGACGCCGCCGATATCGCCGAGGCGGACATCCCCGCGCCGCAGCGTAATGGCCAGACTTTCGATCATGCCGTGCCGCACGCGGGCGAGCTGGCCGGCAAGCGCCGCATGCACCCCGGCGAGCATCGAGGCGGCCGCGCCGGCCGGCGTGGCGAGGCACAGAAAACGGCAGTGCAGCTGCCGCCCGTCCGCCAGGCTCAGCACGTAGCCGTTCGTGTTCCGGCGTATTTCACCGACAGTGACTCCCAGCAAGGTGTCGCAGCCGGATGCCGCTGCGATGCCTTCAGCCAGCGCCTGCAAGCCGCCGGGCAGCGAAAAGCTGCTCGGAAATTCCCTGCGGCGGGAGCGCTTGCGGAACATCAGTTCGGCCGGCACGCGATCGGCCGGCTGCGACAGCACGGCATTGAGCGCCGGGCCGAGCACCCGGGCATAGTTTTTCGGACCGACGATGGCCTCGTAATAGCCGCGCACCGTCTGCCCCTGTTTTCTGGCGGTGAGCAGGCGGGGCAGATGCGTGAGCAATTCGGTGAAACTCAAACACGACGGAATCGACCGCAGGGCGCCGCCGGCGTAGAGCTTGAAGCTCATTTTCCGGCGGGCGATGAGCCTGTCCTGCAGGCCGCAGCGCTTGAGAACGTCGATCAGCCGGCCGTAGGAGTTGAAGCAGCTGTGCGCGCCCATTTCGACCCAGAACCCGCCGGCCGCCGCGTGCGAATGCAGGCAGCCGCCCAGCCGGGGCTGTTTTTCCAGCAGCAGGGTGCGCATGCCGCTGCCGCAGGCGAGATGGGCCATCGCGACGCCGCTGATGCCGCCGCCGATAACGATCAGCTCGTAGTCCCGCCGCTCCATGCGTCCATTGTGCCGTGCGCGCAACCGGGGAGCCGCGCCTACCGTACGCGCGGTGCCGACACGGGTGCGCTGATCGCCGTCAGTATTCCCTGCATGATCGCGAGCGGCGCAGGCGGGCAGCCGGGCACCGCGACATCGACCGGGATGACGTTGGCGACCCTTCCGCAACTCGCGTAGCTCTCGCCGAAGATGCCGCCGGTGCAGCCACAGTCGCCGAGCGCAACCACGAGCTTCGGATCGGGCGTCGCTTCGTAGGTGCGCTTGAGCGCCACCTCCATGTGGCGCGACACCGGCCCGGTCACGAGCAGCAGATCCGCGTGGCGCGGGCTTGCGACGAAACGGATGCCGAGCCCCTCGAGGTTGTAGTAGGGACTGTTCGTCGCGTGGATCTCGAGCTCGCAGCCGTTGCACGAGCCGGCGTCCACATGCCGGATCGCGAGCGAACGACCGAAGATCCTGAGGATCTCCTCGTCGAGGCGCTGGCGCGCGACGCGCAGCGCCTCGTCGGGCGCCGGCGGCCGCTCGGTGACGATGCCGGTTTTGACGATCTGCTTTAGAAGTTGATACATCTTCGGCTCCGTGAAACGTGAAAAGTGAAACGTGAAACGCCTGGCGTCAGCACAAACGCGGCAGCTTTCAACTTTTCACATTTCACGTTTCACATTTCACGTTTCACTTTTCACGTTTCATCTGATCACAGGTCCTGCCCGCTGTAGCTCAGGTTAAACGATTTGTTGATCAGCGGGAAATCCGGAACGATGTTGCCGATCACCGCGCGCTCCAGAATCGGCCAGTTCTGCCACGACGGATCGTGCGGATGCATGCGGCGGATGCGGTTTTGCTCGCCGACATGAAGACCGATCAGCACCTCGCCTCTCCAGCCCTCGACCCAGCCCACGCCGAAGCTTCCCGGACGAGCCCCGCCCAAGGGTACGACGAGGTCTCCCGCCGGCAGCGCGCGCAGCAGCGCGCGGATCAGTCGCAGCGACTCCAGCACTTCGTCAAAGCGCACCGAAACGCGCGCCGCGACATCGCTGTTCCTGTGCGTCGCCATGCGCACCTCCAGCCCGTCGTACGGCGGCACCGGGTACTCGACGCGCAGGTCCCACGCGAGTCCGCTCGCCCGTCCGGCGAGCCCGGTGAGCCCCAGCTCGGCGGCAAGGCTGGGCGCGACGCGCCCGGCGCCGATGAAGCGGTCCTGCGCGCCGGCGTGCTCGTCGTAGATTCCGCGCAGCGTTGCGACCTCGCGCTCGAGATGCGACGCGAGATCGAGGAGCTTCTCGATCCCCGCGAGCGGCATGTCGCGCGCAACGCCTCCCGGCACGATCACGTCCATCAGATAACGGTGGCCGAACAGCTCCTGGTTGAGCCGCAGCACCTGCTCCTTCAGCCGCCAGAACTGGAAGAAGCCGAACGCGAGCGCCACGTCGTTGCCGAGGTAGCCCAGGTCCCCCAGATGATTGTGGATGCGCTCCAGCTCGAGCAGGATCGCGCGCAGCCACACCGCGGGCGCGGGCGGCTCGGTGCCGGTCACGCTTTCGACCGCCTGCGCATACGCCCAGGCGTAGGCCACGGTGGAATCGCCGGACACCCGCCCGGCGAGCCGCGCACCTTCCGCGAGCGTCATGGTTTCGGCAAGCTTCTCGACGCCCTTGTGCGTGTAGCCGAGCCGCTCTTCGAGCCGCAGGATGAACTCGCCCACGATGGAAAACCGAAAGTGCCCCGGCTCGATGGTGCCGGCGTGCACCGGGCCGACCGGGATCTCGTGCACGCCTTCGCCCTCGACGCGCACGAACGGATAGCGGTCCTCCACCCGCGAATGGACGGCGCCGGGGTCGTATCCCTTGCGCAGCGGGAACACGCCCGCCGGCCACGCGCCGTGGCGCAGCCATTTGCGGTGATCGGGGTTGCCGCGCGCGTGCATGCCGAGCAGATCGTAGGTTGCGCGCTGCATGCGGTCCGCGGCCGGGAAAATATCGGCGACGCCGGGATAACGCGGATGATCGTGCGCGAGCGGCACGGTGAAGCACACCAGTCCCGACCGGATCACCAGCGCGACGTGTAGCGCATAGCCCTCGCCGCGGTCGGTTTCGTCGGACCCCCACAGCGCGACGAGTCTTCCCCCCTTTTCCTTGACGCGCGAGCAGAGGTCGCGCAACTGCCCGGCGGGAACGACCGCGTGCCATGCGGGCACCGCGCCGGGTACCGGCTCAGCCTCGATCGGCAGATCTTCGATGCGCACGCCAACCTCAGGATTCGGGAACCGGGATTCGGGATTCGGGGAAAAGCACGAAACCGTGCGCGCGCGACCGCCGCGCGCCGATTCCTGGATCCCGGATCCTGAATCCTGTCTTCTTCATCCGATCAATGCCGCCGCCTGGCGGTACCACCCGGCAAGATACGGAGGAATGTAGAGCCCGAGCATCAGCACCAGCGCGAGATGCACGAACACCGGCGCGAGCGCCGGTGGGTGTGGCAGCCGCGCCGCGGTCGTCTCGCCGAACACCATCGGCTGCACCTTGCGGAAGATCGCGGCGAACGCGACCCCGAGTGCGGCGAGCAGGAACGGCGTCGCCCACGAGTGCTCGTGCATCGCGGTGGTGAGTATCATGAACTCGCTCGCGAACACGCCGAACGGCGGCATGCCGAGGATCGCGAAAGTACCGAGCGCAAGGCCCCAGCCCACCCGCGGGCTGATCTCGACCAGTCCGCGGATGTCATCCATCACCTGCGTGCCGACCTTCTGCGCGGCGTGGCCGACCGCGAAGAAGATCGCCGACTTGGTGAGCGAGTGCACCGTCATGTGCAGCAGTCCCGCGAACGCCGCCACCTGTCCGCCCATGCCGAAGGCGAACGTCATGATTCCCATGTGCTCGATGGAGGAGTACGCGAACATGCGCTTGATGTCCTTCTGGCGCGACAGGAAGAACGCCGCAACCACCACCGAGAGCAGCCCGAAGCCCATCATGAGGTTGCCCGAGAAACCCGTCCCGAGCGCGCCGTCGACCAGGACCTTGCTGCGCACCACCGCGTAGAGCGCGACGTTCAAGAGCAGCCCCGAGAGCACCGCCGAGATCGGCGTCGGGCCTTCCGCGTGCGCATCGGGCAGCCAGTTGTGCAGCGGCACGAGCCCCACCTTGGTGCCGTAGCCCACCAGCAGGAACACGAAGGCGAGCGACAGCACGGTGGGCTCGAGCTGGTGGCGCACGTCGTAGAGGTGCGTCCACAGCAGCGAAGTGCCGCCCGGGCCGAGCACCTTCTCGGCGGCGAAATAGAGCAGGATCACGCCGAACAGCGCCTGCGCGATGCCCACCGAGCACAGGATGAAATACTTCCAGGCCGCCTCCAGGCTGGCGGGCGTGCGGTACAGGCTCACCAGCAGCACGGTGGAGAGCGTCGCGCCCTCGAGGGCGACCCAGAGGATGCCGACGTTGTTCGACAGCAGGCACAGCACCATGGTGAAGGAGAACAGCTGGTACATGCTGTGATAGAGGCGCAGGCGCGCCGCGTTGACGCGGCCGTGGTGCTCCTCGATGCGCATGTAGGGACGCGAGAACAGCGCCGTGGTGAAGCCGACGAACGCGGTGAGCGCCACCAGGAAGACGTTGAACGGATCGACGAAGAACTGCTCGTCGAGCGCGGTCATCGGGCCGTCGGCGACCACCTTCGCGGTGAGCAGCGCCGCAGCGCAGAAGGTGGCGAAGCTCATCAGCGCGTTGACCTCGGGCGCCCAGCGCTTGTGGCCGACGAGCGCGAGCACCAGGCCACCGAGCAGCGGAATGCCGAAAACGAGCGCGATCTCCACGTCAGTCTTCCTTGAGCTTTTCCATATGCCGGATCTCGAGGCTGTCAAACTGCTCGCGGATATGGAAGAAGAAAATGCCGAAGATGAAGGTGCCCACCAGCACGTCGAGCGCCACGCCCAGCTCGACCACCAGCGGCATGCCGTACGTGGCGCTCGTCGCGGCGAAGAACAGGCCGTTTTCCATCGACAGGAAGCCGATCACCTGCGGCACCGCCTTGCGGCGCACGATCATCATCAGGAACGAGAGCAGCACGCTCGCGAGCGCGATGCCCAGCGTGGAGTGCGTCACCGTGCTCGCCATCTCCGAGATGGGAGTAGCCAGCGCGAAGGCGAAGATCGCCAGCCCGATGCCCACCAGCATCGTGGTCGGGATGTTGATCAGCGTCTCCACGTCCCAGCGCACGTAGAGCTTGTCGATCAGGCGGTGCAGGATCCACGGCAGCAGCACGACCTTGAGCGCCACCGTGAGGGCCGCCGAGTAATAGAGATGATGCTGGGCGGTCGAGTAGGCGACGATCGCCGTGGAGGCGCCGAGCGCCATGCCCTGCCATGCGAAAAGGCGTATCAGCGACAGGACGCGCCGCTGCGAGAGCATGGCGAACGCGATCAACAGCAGCGCCGCGGCGAGCAGGTTCACCAGTTGCTGGCTGAGCGAGGTCGTCATTTCAGCCGCGACCGAGGAAATGGATCAGCATGCCGAGCACCGCGAGCAGGAACGCGGTCGAGAGGAATTCCGGCGCGCGGAAAAGGCGGAACTTGGCCGATACCGTCTCCAGCGCCGCGAGTCCCGCCCCCGCGAGCACGAGCTTCGCCGCGAGCGCGACGAGCGCCACCGGCAACGCCGACCAGTTGCTGCCCTCCGCGATGCCCCACGGCGCGAACAGCGCGATGCCGATCGC
Source organism: Betaproteobacteria bacterium (assembly GCA_016199485.1). GTDB lineage: Bacteria > Pseudomonadota > Gammaproteobacteria > Burkholderiales > SG8-41 > JACQGO01. The sequence goes on along the minus strand of JACQGO010000033.1, from coordinate 3,498 downwards.
GGTGTAGGCGAAGAGCTTGATCGCGGACGCCCATTCGATCAGCGCCAGATGCCGCCCCGAATACTCGAGGATCATCGCTTCGTGGATCATCGTGAGCTCGAGGTGGGTGGCGGGGTTATCGACCGGAACGCGCGCGTTTTCGGCGAGCAGCACCATGAGGAAGGCCACCGCGGCGAACGCGAGGCTCGGGTAGATCGCGAACTCGCGGTGCGCGAGCGTCTCCACGATCGTGGTGAGCGCCGTGGAGTTGCTGATGAAAGCCGCGGTGAACAGCGTCATCAGCATCGCGGGCTCCGCGAGGAATCCCACCATCATCTCGCGCCGTGCGCCGAGCCCCCCGAAAGAGGTGCCGATATCGAGCGCCGCGAGCGAGAGAAACACGCGCGCGAGCGCGAAGACGCCCACCAGCGCGATGATGTCGGCGGCCGGCGCGAACGGCAGATCCGTGGCGAGCGCCGGCACGATGCCCCCCGCGAGCCACATGCACCCGAACAGGACGTAGGGCGTCGCGCGAAACAGGGGCGAGGCGTGCTCGGCGATCACCGGCTCCTTGTGGAACAGCCGCGCGAGCATGTAGTAGGGCTGCAGCAGCCCCGGTCCGCTGCGGTTCTGCAGCCACGCGCGGCACTGGTTCACCCAGCCCACGTAGAGCGGGCCGATCAGCACCGCCAGTACCGACTGCACGATCTGGAACGCTATCCCGGCCGCGTCGATCATCGCACGAACACCAGCAACGCCAGCAGCGTGATGAAACTGTAGAGCAGATAGGTGCTGATCCTGCCGCGCTGCAATACCGCGACTTGCACCGACAGGAATTCCGCGAGCCGCGCCACCGGCAGGTACAGCCAGCGCCAGTGGCGGTCCTCGACGTGGAGCTCGAACCGCGGGTGCGGATCATCCGGCGCCGGGATGCGCCGCTCGATGCGGAACACCGGCGCGAAGATCCAGCGGATCGGCTGCCCGAACGCGTCCGCGGTATCCTGCATGCGCGCGGTCTGCTCGGGATAGCCGCAGTCCCACGGATGCGAGCGGCGCAGCCTGCCGTGGTAGCACCAGCGCACGAAAACGAAAGTCAGCAGCACCACTGTCACGATGGTCGCGAGGAAGATGAGAGGGTTGTAGCTCGCCTGCGCGGCGGAAGTGGGCACGAGCCACAGCCACCCCGCCTCCAGCGCCTCCGGCGGCAGGCCGTGGCCGGTGAGCGAGACCGCCACGCGGTTGAGCAGCATCAATACCACCGCCGGGAAGATCCCCAGCACGACACACCACAGCCCGAGCCATGCCATGCCGATGCTTTCAGGCAGGCCCGCGTCCCCGCCCGGATGGTCGCCCGCCGGCGGGTGGTGCGGCTCGCGCCGCTGCCCGAGGAAGGCGATGCCGAACACTTTCACGAAGCACATCGCGGTCAGCGCGCCGGCGAGCGCCAGCATCGCTGCAATCAGCGGCAGCAGGCTTCTCACCACGCCGTGCTCGAGCACGGGCGCCTGCAGCGCGGTCTGGAAGGTGAGCCACTCCGAGACGAAGCCGTTCAGCGGCGGTAGCGCCGAGATTGCGAGCGCCCCCACGAGAAAGCAGAGCGCGGTCCTCGGCATGCGGTGGATCAGACCGCCCATGTCGTTCAAGTCGCGCAGGCCGGTCGAATGCAGGATCGACCCCGCCCCGAGGAACAGCAGCGCCTTGAACACCGCGTGATTGAGCGCGTGGTAGAGCGCGGCGATCAGCCCCAGCGCTCCCACCGCCGGGTGACCCATGCCGATGAATACCATCGAGAGCCCGATGCCGATCAGGATGATCCCGATGTTCTCCACCGAGTGATAGGCGAGCAGGCGCTTCAGGTCATGCTGCATCAGCGCGTAGAGCACGCCGAACAGCGAGGTCAGCGCGCCCACGATCGCCACCGTGAGACCCCACTGCCAGGTGATGTCGCCGATCAGATCGTAGATCACGCGCACCATGCCGTAGATCGCCGTCTTCAGCATGATGCCGCTCATGAGCGCGGATACCGGCGAAGGCGCCGCCGGGTGCGCTTCCGGCAGCCAGGCGTGCAGCGGAATCATGCCGGCCTTCGCGCCGAAACCGGCGAAGGCGAGCAGGAACGCGACCGTCGCCCAGAACGGCGTGAGCTCGGTCGCGCGCAGCGCGTCGAACGTGTAATCGGCAAACCCGCCGCCGTGCAGCACGCCGAACGAGAGCAGGATCGCGATCGCGCCGATGTGCGCGATCAGCAGATACAGGAACCCCGCGCCGCGGACCGCGGGCAGCTTGTGCTCGGTCGTGACGAGGAGATACGAGGAGAGCGCCATCGTTTCCCACGCGACCATGAACAGGTACGCGTCGTCCGCGAGCATCACCAGCGCCATGCTCGCGAGGAAAACGTGGTACTGCAGCGAAAGTAGCCTCAGCCGGTGTGCGCTCTCGCGCGAAAAGTAGCCGGGCGCGTACGCCGAGACGCCGAACGCCCCCACCCCGAGCAGGAACAGGAAGAACGCCGCGAGCGGGTCGAGCCGCAAGTGAAACGGCAGATCGGGGAGCCCGAGCGGGAGCACCAGCGTCTCCGCGGGATCGCCGAGGGCGCGCGCGCCGATGATCGCGAGCACGCAGCCCGCCACTGCACCCGCCGGGAAGATCAGCCGGTTGATGAACCGCAACCGCTGCGATTCGACGAGGCTTGCTGCACCGATCAGGATCCAGAATCCGGCAATGCCCGCCGCGATGGTGACGGGCGTCAGGTCAGGCGGGTTCATCGGGATCAGCGTGAAGATGCCTCGAGGCGGGTTGCAGCGCGTGACGGCCGCGCCGCACGTCGTTCCGGCGCGAATGATAGCAAATCCATGCGCCCCGCCGCAAATGCGCGGCCTTCTGCGACGCCTGCTCCCGGCATAAAATCATGCGCGCGGGATGCGGCGCTTGCGCGCCGCGTCGCCGCCTTCACAGCCGGGAGGCGACGCTTCGATGAAGGTGTGCAAGCATCTGACGGTGCACGGCCGGGTGCAGGGAGTGGGCTTCCGTTACTACATGATCCACAAGGCCCGCGAACACGGCGTGACCGGCTGGGTGCGCAACCGCCGCGAGGGCACCGTCGAGGCGATGGTGCAGGGCCCGGCCGAAGCGGTGGAAGCGATGATCGCCTGCGCGAAGCGCGGCCCGTCGCAGGCCCGAGTGACCCGCGTCGAGGTGAGCGAGGGCAGCGGCGACTATCTGGAATTCGACGCGCTGCCCACGGGCTAGTCTCCTGAGTCGTAAATTCGTAGGCTGTCGATGGGGCCAAGCGCTTCGTGCGTGAAGCATCCTGGGGCCACAAACACCGCGCAACGGGTGCCCGATGCGGCAAGGCGGGTCAACACACGACCACACCTTGCCGCATCAGCGGAGCGCGGCTTCCGCGCGGCGGCGCAGCGCCTCGGCCTCCTTTTTCTGCCCGAGGGTCTCCAGGGCAAGCGCGAGGTTCTTCAGCGTGTGGCCGGTGGTGAGGCTCCCGGGACCGAAGAGCTTTTCCTT
>JACQGO010000324.1 GCA_016199485.1 Betaproteobacteria bacterium | reverse complement strand
GGACACTTCGTTAGCCGCTCCGAACGTTGCCCTTGGAACTTGAGACCAAGCGGGTTCTACTTCAAGAGCGGGTGGCGCCACTGCTTGGTCAGGCTCGGCGGCAACTCGATTTCGTTTGCCGAGAGCTTGCTTCGGGCGGCGGAAGCTTTCTTCGCCAAATCCACCGCCCAGTCCACCGGGGCCGCAAAGTTGAGATTCTGCCCCGCAGAGTAGACGAACGAGGTGATTCCGATCAGCCGCCCGTTGCTGTCGAAAAGGCCGCCACCGCTCGAACCTTCGGACAGGGGCGCGGTGGTCTGAATATACCGGCCGCCGTCCGCTTCCCGCAGTCCGGAAATCAACCCTTCGCTCAGCGTGAGTTCGAAGCCCTCGGGTGTTCCTATCGCGTATACCCGTTGACCGACCCGCGCGGTTTTGGCGTCGCCAACACGCGCCGGAGCAACGTTCAATCCCTGCACATCAAGCGCGCATAGATCCTTATCGGCGTCATACCCGACGAGGCGGGCGGGCAGACGTTTTTTCCCGTGGCCCACCATGAACACTTTCCCGCGCGCGATGACATGGCAATTGGTGACGAGAAGATCCTTGCGCATGAAAACGCCGCTGCCTCGGCCCACGATCCTGCCGGAGGGCTCGGCTGCGTAGAGCATCACTACGCTCCGTGACACGTATTTGTAGACCTGCTCTGCCGTAAGGGCGGCACATGGCTGCGCAGTGAGCACGCCACCGCCAAGCACCAGGGTTCGAATCAGCCTGCCGGCAGCCATGATTCCCCGTTTCACAAGGGGCGGTCGGCCTCGATATGATTCACGGGATCATCCGAAGGTTGAGCGCATCTGATCGCATGTTCTGGCGGAAGGCCCGCGTCGCGGAACGCGGTCATTGTCTCGCGCCTGCGGGTCCCCGGCAAGATAATCAACGGGTTATGCCACCGAAACGGAGTTGCCGCGGCATTCCCTCCGCGGCGGCGGCGCTTCGCGCGCTCCTTGCCAGCATTGCGAAAACTGGCGTAAAATCACGCCCTTTCCGTTTCCGGGACCGAAAGCAAACCATGGTAGTGATTCGCTTGGCGCGCGGCGGGGCGAAGAAGCGCCCGTTTTTCAACGTTGTGGTGGCGGATTCGCGCCGCGCCCGCGACGGCCGGTTCATCGAGCGCATCGGTTTCTACGACCCGTGCGCTCCCGAAGGCCACGAGACGCTGCGCATCGCGCAGGACCGTCTCGCGTACTGGCGGTCGAAGGGTGCGAGACTGAGCGACACCGCGGCGCGCTTGGTCAAGCAAGTCGGTGCCCAGAAAGCCGCCTGAGACGATGGTGGTGATGGGGCGGGTAACCGCCCCGTTCGGTGTGCAGGGCTGGATCAGGGTCCACGCCTACACCGCGGCAAGTGAAAACCTGCTCGCCTACCGCAACTGGTGGCTGGGCCGCGACGCGCAATGGCGCGAGCACCCTCTCGCTGGCTGCGAGGTGCGGAGCGGATCGGTGATCGCGAAACTCGGCGGCTGCGACGACCGCGATGCGGCGGCGCGATTCAAGGGTCTCTACGTCGCGGTGCGGCGCAGCGATCTGCCGCCGACCGGGCCGCACGAGTACTATTGGGCCGATCTGATCGGGCTCAAGGTGATCAACGGCGAGAAGGTCGATTTCGGCCGGGTGCGCGAAATCATCGCGACCGGCGCGAACGACGTGCTGGTGGTGCGCGGGGAACGCGACCGGCTGGTGCCGTTCGTCGCCGGGGTAGTGAAGGAAGTGGACGTCGCCGGAGGCGTGATCCGGATCGACTGGAGCGCGGATTTCTGATGCTTCATTTCGACGTCGTCACGCTGTTTCCGCAGATGTTCGATGCGGTGACCGAATGTGGCGTCACGGGGCGCGCGCGGGACAGGGGCCTTTACACGCTGGTGCTCTGGAATCCGCGCGATTTTGCGGCGAACAGCTACCGCACCGTGGACGACCGGCCGTACGGGGGCGGCCCCGGGATGGTGATGATGGTGGAGCCGCTCGAGAAGGCGATTCTCGCGGCGCGGCAGCGGCAGGAGAGCGCCGGGGTGGGAACGCCGCGCGTGATTCACCTGTCGCCGCAGGGCAGGCTGCTCGATCAGCGGGTGGTCACCGAGCTCGCGGCGCGCGAGGGGCTGGTGCTGCTTGCCGGCCGTTACGAGGGAGTGGATGAACGGCTGATCGAGCGCGAGGTCGACGAGGAGATTTCGATCGGCGATTACGTGCTCTCCGGCGGGGAACTCGCGGCGATGGTGGTGATGGATTGCGTCGTGCGGCAGCTCCCGGGAACGCTGGGCGACGCGGATTCTGCGCGCCAGGATTCGTTCGCGGACGGGCTGCTCGATTGCCCGCACTATACGCGGCCGGAGGCGTACGAGGGCCTGGCGGTTCCGCCGGTGCTGCTCTCCGGCAACCACGCGGAGATCACCCGCTGGCGGCTCAAGCAGGCGCTCGGCAGGACGTGGCGGCGGCGGCCCGACCTGCTGGCAAAGCGCGCGCTCTCCGAAGAGGAGCGCACGCTGCTGGAAGAATTCAGGCAGGAACACGCGGTTGCGGCGAACGCCGGCCTCTGAATCACGGCGGGGCGCCGCAGCGCAGCCGAAGGAGCTTGACATGGATCTGATCAGACAACTCGAGCAGGAAGAGATCGCGCGGCTCGGCAAGAGCATCCCCGATTTCGCGCCGGGCGACACGGTGGTGGTCAACGTCAACGTGGTGGAGGGCGACCGCAAGCGCATCCAGGCCTACGAAGGCGTGGTGATCGCCAAGCGCAACCGCGGCTTGAATTCCTCCTTTATCGTGCGCAAGATCTCCTCGGGCGAAGGCGTGGAGCGCACGTTTCAGACCTACTCGCCGCTGATCGCGGGCATCGAAGTGAAGCGCCGCGGCGACGTCGGGCGCGCCAAGCTCTACTACCTGCGCAGCCGTTCGGGCAAGTCGGCGCGCATCCGGGAGAAGCTGGAAGGCGGCGTGGAAAGCGAGACTCCGGAACAGGCCGGGCAATAGCGCATCGGGTGCGTTTCGAGAAGGGCGGCGCAAGCCGCCTTTTTCACGTACCGTGCGACGGGTTCGCCGCCCGCGTTGGTCTTATGCGCCGCGCGCCTCTACAATACGCCGATGCGCACGCCTGCCGTCCTCGCGCTGCTCGTCTCGCTTTCCGCCGCCGCGGCTGAAGCGCCCGACGCCCTTGAGGACGTCGCGCGGTTTGCCGGCGCCGGCGCTGCGCGGCTCGCGTTGAGCCGCCTCGAGGAATTGCAGCCGCGCGTGCCGAGCGCGCCGCGCTGGGCGGAGTGGGAGATGCTGCGCTTGGATCTCCTCGCGCAGCTCGAGCGGCACGAGGCGCTCCTCGAGCGGGTTGCGAAGCTCCCGCGGAACCTCGCGCAGCCATCGGCGCGTCGCGCGGCTGTGCTGGCGGCGCGCGCCGCGGTGGCGGCCGGCCGCGGCGCGCTCGCCCGGCGCCAGGCGGCGCGCGTCCTCTGGCAGCTCGGTCCCGCGCCCGACGAAGTGCGCGAGATGCGGCTCATCGTGATCGAGAGCTACGTGGGCGAGAAGAAAGGCGACGAAGCGTTCCGCGGCATGCTGCGCTACCAGCAGGACTTCAAGCCGCTCGAGCGCGCGGTGGCGACGCGCTTCGTGCGGGCGCTGCTCGATCTCGACATGGACAAGGAGGCGGCGACGTGGTTTGCGCAACTCGACGACTCGGGCCCGCTCAAGCTGCTGCTTCGGTTCAAGGCGGGGCTGGTCCCGGCGGAAACCGCGGTGAGCCAGGCGCGCACGGCGCTCGCCAGGCGCAACGACGCGAGCTACTGGGAGGTGCTGCTGCACGCGGCCGCGCGGCACAACAACCGCGCGCTCGAAATCGAGGCGCTGGAGCAAATGCTGAACGCCGTGGAACCGAAGAATGCCGCGCCCCGCGCTGCGGTGCTCTGGCAACGCTACCTCGCGGCCGCGCAGGACATCGGCAACCAGAACCAGTTGCTGATGGGCGACGACGCGAACTGGGCGGACTTCGCCTCACGCCGTCTGGGGACAAGTCCTCATCTGTCGCGGGCGTTCTTCGCCTACCTCGCGCAGCGCGGCCAGACGCTGCCCGCCAGGCTCAACGCGCAACTGCAGCTTGCATTCTCGCTCCAGCAGAGCCGGCTCGAACTGGCCGGCGTGCGGCTGTTCGGCGACGAGAAACTCTTCCCGCTCGCCGCGCTCGACGCGCAGGCGCGAGCGCTGCTCGGAGGCATGGCGGATAACCACAATCTGTACGCGCTCGCGGCGCGCTTCTGGCAGGGACTGGATACGCCGCCCGGCGTCGATCCCGATGACTGGCGGCTCAAGGTGGCCACCGTGATGCTGCGCGCGGGGCTGACCGACGGAGCCGCAGCCGCGGTGCGGCGGATGCTCGCCGATCGCGGGATGCTGCCGGAAAAAATTGCGCAGCGCTGCCTGGCGCTGCTCAACGAAATGTTCGACGCTGCGCAGTTCCGCACCGCGAACGAGCTGCTCAAGGCGCTGCTGCCGCTCGCCGCAGGGGGGGTGCGGCGGGAAACGCACTTCGCGCTGGGCCGGATCGCCACTCACGAAGAGGAATTCCAGGCCGCCGCCTACCATTTCCTGCAGGCGGCGTTGGCCGCCGACGGCAAGCACCCCGATCGGCTCGCGCTCGAAGCGCGACTGCACGCGGCCTTGAGCCTGGCGCGCGCCGGGCTGCCGGAAGACGCAAAATCGCAGTTTCAGTGGCTGCTCAAGAATCTCACGGACCCCGTGCAGCTCGAGATCGTCCGCCGCGAACTGCAAAAGCTGTAACCGCGGGACCGGGTCCGTACGCCCGAAGCGGGCGCGGGCAGCCTACCCGGCGGCGAGGGGCGGCGGACTGGTCTTCCACAGATCGCTCAGATACTCGTGACGCTCGGTATTGACCCAGCTCGTACGCAGTTCGACCGGTACGTCGTTGAAGCTGTAGGCGACGCGCTTGATCACGAGCACGGGGGTTGCGGGGCGCACGCGGAGCACGGAGGCGACGCGCACCGGCGGGCGGGCCGCGGACAGCCGCTCGCTGATGCGGATCACGTTGATGCCGTAGCGCGCCTGGTAGAGACCGTAGATCGTGCCCTCGCGCCCGGCGAACACCTCGTCGGTGAGATCGGGAAACAGACCCGCGGGCAGCACCAGCTCGTCGAAAATCACCGCCCGCCCGGAGAGCCTGAGCACGTTGTGGATGCGGAACACCTGCGCGCCGCGCGCGACGTTCAGCCTGCGCTGCGCCCCGGCGCCGGCCTTGCGCCTGCGAAACGACAGCATCTCGGACACCGGCAATTCCTTGCTGCCGTCCTTGCCGACGATATGGAAGAAGTAGAACAGCGTGCGATCTTCGGTATGCGTCGCGATAAACGTGCCGCGGCCCTGCTGGCGTACCAGGATCTTGTCCGCGACCAGCTCGTCGATCGCCTTGCGTATGGTGCCGATCGAAACGTCGAAGCGCTCGGCGAGCCGCGCCTCGCTCGGGATCGCGTCCCCGGGCTTCCATTCGCCGGCGACGAGCGAGCCGGTGATGCGGATCTTGACTTCCTTGTAGAGCGGGTTGAACGCGAGGTTTCCCGCCGCCAGCGTGTTCACCATGGACAGGGTACGGACGCCTGGATGACTGCTGCATTGTAGCATCGGCCCGCGCCAAAGTCATATAGATGATCTATTTGATTTCGCAAGGCGGGACTGGTAAGATGAGCCGGCGCTTAGGGTTCGCATCGCATCTCATCTCGCACAGCCCCGGCCCTCCGGCCGCGGGGAGACACGCAGCAAGGAGACATCGATGATTCACTTTCTGGTGCACGACAAGAAGGACTCCGTGGGGGTCGTGGTGGTGGAAGGCGTGAAGGCCGGGCAGGAGCTCGTCGGCTGGGTGATGGAGGACGACTCGACGATCAAGATCAAGGCGCTCAACGAGGTTCCGATCGGCCACAAGCTCGCGACCAGGGAGATCAAGAAGGGCGACACGGTGATCAAGTACGGGCACGACATCGGGCGCGCGGTCGCGGACATCAGGGTCGGCGAGCACGCACATGTGCAAAACATGAAGACCAAGCGCTGGTGAGGGAAACGTGAAAACTCAAAGGTGAAACGCCGCCCGGCGTCGCGCTTTTCCTGCACGTCTCACATTTCACGTTCCACTTTTCACGTTTCACGTTTCACTTTTCACGGGGGCTTCTGCAATGATCAACAGCAAGACGACTTTCCGCGGCTACCGCCGCGAGAACGGCCGGGTCGGCGTCCGCAACCACGTGATCATACTTCCCGTCGACGATCTCTCGAACGCCGCGAGCGAGGCGGTCGCCAACAACATCAAGGGCACGATGGCGATCCCGCATCCCTACGGACGGCTGCAGTTCGGCGCCGACCTTGATCTGCATTTCCGCACGCTGATCGGCGCGGGCAGCAACCCCAACGTGGCGGCGGTCGTGGTGATCGGCATCGAGGAGGAGTGGACCAAGCGCGTGGTCGACGGCATCGCCAGGACCGGCAAGCCCGTGACCGGCTTCGGCATCGAGCTGCACGGTGACCACGACACGATCATGCGCGCATCGAAGGCGGCCAAGGAGTACATGCAGTGGGCCTCCGAGCTGAAACGCGAGGAGTGCGCGATCAACGAGCTGTGGGTGTCGTGCAAGTGCGGCGAGTCGGACACCACCTCCGGCATCGGCTCCAACCCGACGGTGGGCAATGCATTCGACAAGCTCGAGCCGCTCGGCGTGACGCTGGTGTTCGGCGAAACCACCGAGATCACCGGCGGCGAGCAGATCGTCGCGGCGCGCTGCGCTACAGAGGAAGTGCGCGACCGCTTCATGTTCATGTTCAACCGCTACCAAGAGGTCATCGAGCGCAACAAGACCAACGATCTCATGGACTCGCAGCCGACCAAGGGCAACATCGCCGGCGGGCTCACCACGATCGAGGAGAAAGCGCTCGGCAATATCCAGAAGATCGGCAGGAAATGCAAGGTGATCGGCGTGCTCGACAAGGCCGAGTCCCCGACCGCGCCGGGATTGTGGTTCATGGATTCGTCGTCCGCGGCCGCCGAGATGGTGACGCTGCTGGCGGCCGCCGGCTTCGTGGTGCACCTTTTCCCCACCGGCCAGGGCAACGTGATCGGCAACCCGATCCTGCCGGTGATCAAGCTCACCGCGAACCCGCGCACCGCGCGCACCATGAGCGAGCACATCGACCTCGACGTCTCGGGGCTGATGCAGCGGCAGAAAAACATGGACCAATGCGGCGACGAGCTGCTCGAAACGATGCTCCGGACCTGCAACGGCCGGCTCACCGCGGCGGAGGCGCTGGGGCACCGCGAGTTCGTGCTGACGCGGCTCTACGAGAGCGCATGAAGGCAAGAGCCGGCCACAGAGTTCACAGAGAACACGGAGGCGGGCTGCATAGCCGCCTGCTCTGTGACCTCGGTGTTCTCTGTGGCTGATTGCTTGTCAGGTGGCGGATGACGACGCTCAGGGTCAAAGTCTGGCGCGGCGCCGAGAACGGCCGCTTCCAGGAATTCGAGGTCCCGAGGCTCGAGAGCCAGACGGTGCTCGACGTCGTCACCCACATTCAGCGCAGCCTCGATCCGACGCTGTCCTACCGTTTCGCCTGCCGTGTCGGCATGTGCGGCTCGTGCGCGATGACGGTGAACGGGCGGGCGCGCTGGACCTGCCGCACGCACGTCGCCAACGTCGCGGCGGACAATTCGCTCGAGATCGCGCCGCTCGCCAACCTGCCGGTGGTTAAGGACCTGGTGGCGGACATGACGCTGTTCTTCGACAAATGGGCGAAGGCGCGCGGCAAGTTCCACCCGACAAAGACGCGCAGGGACGGCTTCGCGCGGGTCGCACCCGATTCGGCGGAGCGGCTGCTGGTGGACGCCGCGATCGAGTGCATCGGCTGCAGCGTGTGCTACAGCTCGTGTGACGTCGTCGCCTGGAACCCCGACTACCTCGGACCGGCGGCGCTCAACCGCGCGTGGACGCTGCACAACGACGTGCGCGACGGCGCGCGGCGCGAGCGGCTCGCCGCGGTGGCGGGCGACGCCGGCTGCCACGCGTGCCACACTCATATGAGCTGCAGCGAGCGCTGCCCCAAGCAACTCGCGCCGACGGCCTCGATCGCCGGGCTCAAGCGCGCGACCGCGGCCGCCGCGCTCAAAGGCGAACTGTAAATGGACAGGATTCACAAGATTGAACAGGATTAACAAGACCGGTTCGGAAAAATGTTTTTCATGTGAATCCTGAAAAATCCTGTCAATCCTGTCTATTGTCGTTGGTTGGAATGAATACGAGATCGCAAATACTGCTCTGGGCGGCGCAGCGCGCGAGCGCGGTAGTGCTCGCGCTGTGCGTGCTGGTGCATCTCGTGACCGTGATCTACGCGGTACGCAGCGGGCTTTCCGCCGCGGAGATCCTCGGGCGCACGCGCGGCAATCTGGCGTGGGGGGGCTTTTACGCGCTGTTCGTCGCCGCGCTGGCGGTGCACGCGCCGATCGGGCTGCGCAACGCGCTCTCCGAGCACCTGCGCTGGCGCGGGTGGACGCTGGAAGCAGCGATGCTGCTGCTGGCCGGGGTGCTGCTCGTTCTCGGGTTGCGCGCGGTGTGGGCGGTGTTCGCATGAGAAACGACTGGCGCGCGCGCAATCACCCGGCGTACTGGGCGTTCCTCGTACATCGCGTCTCGGGCGCGCTGCTCACGGCTTTCCTGCCGCTGCATTTCTGGGTGCTCGGGCAGGCGCTGCAGGGCGAAGCGGGGCTCGAGAGTTTCCTGCGCTGGACCGACCAGCCGCTGGTCAAGGCCGGCGAGACCGTGCTCGTGCTGCTGCTCTCGGCGCATCTCGCGGGCGGCGTGCGGCTGCTGATGCTCGAGTTCCTGGCATGGCGCGAATGGCAGAAGGGCCTTGCCGCGGCGGCCGGCGCGCTGACGCTCGCGGCGGCTCTCGCTTTCGTGCTCAATGTACTATGACCTCGCGCTGGTCGCACTCGGCGCGTTTCTTGCCGCGCTCGTCATCGGCAGCGTCGGCTTCGCATTCGCGATCGTCGTCACCGGCATCTGGATATACGTTCTGCCGCCGGCGACCATCGTGCTGCTCGCCTCGATCTGCGCGGTGCTGCTGCACTCGGTCAACGTGTGGCAGTTCCGGCGCGAAATCGAGTTCGGGCTGTTATGGCCGTTCCTGATCGGAAGCGCGCTCGGCGTGCCGCTCGGCGTGCTCGCGCTGCGGCACGTCGATGCCGCGGCGTTCCGCCACCTGTTCGGCGTGCTGATGGTTGTCTACAGCGCATTCATGCTGCTGCGGCCGCGGCTGCCGCTGGTGAAGCTCGCGCCTGCAGCGGCGCGCGTCGCGGACGCCGGCGTCGGCTGGGTGAGCGGCATCCTCGGGGGACTCGCGATGCTGCACGGCACGCTGCCGACCGTCTGGTGCAGCTTGCGCGGCTGGGACAAGCGGCGCAGCCGCTGCGTCTACCAGCCCTACATCGGCTTCACCGCGATCCTGGTGATGGTCATGGTGGGGCTCAACGTCGGCGTCGATACCGTGCAGTTGGGGCTCTACCTGCTCGCCTGCCTGCCGGCGCTGGCGGTAGGATTATGGCTGGGATTGAGGATTTTCGACTGGATCAGCGAGGAGCGCTTCCGGCGGCTCGTACTGTGGCTGATCCTCGCCTCGGGCGTGGCGCTGCTCGCGTGAGACACGACATCGGCAGGCGCATGCACGGAGCGGCCCGGAACACACGGGCACGGGCTGCGCGCTGATCGCGGCGCGGGGGCCGCGTCGGCGGGCTGCATCGTGCGCCAGTGATGAAACCACGATGACAAGGAAAACGAACGCCCCATTCTCCTTCGTCGAGCTGCCCGGGGGACGCAGCCGGGAAAAGCCGCGCCGCGCCGGGCTTACCATGATCGCGGACTTCGGCCTGCCCTACGGCATGGCCGGGGATCTGGTGCGCATGGCGGGGCGCTACATCGATCTCGCCAAGATCGCGGTCGGCACCTCGCGGCTCTACGATCTCGCGTATCTGCGGAAAAAACTCGCGCTCTACAAGGGAAACCGCATCCGCCCTTTCATCGGCGGGCAGTTCCAGGAGTACGTGTTCGCGGTCTACGGGGCGAAGGCGCTCAGGCGCTTTCTGCTGGAAGCGCGGCGCGTAGGATTCGAAGTGGTCGAGATTTCCGACAATTGCGTACCGCTCAGCGACCGCGAGCGCCACGACCAGGTGAGGCTCGCGGTCGACTGCGGCCTCACGGTTTTCGGCGAGGTCGGCTCCAAGGACGCGAAACACGGCGCGCGGGACCTGCTGCGCCAGGCCGGCATCTGCTTCAGCGCGGGGGCGGAGCTGGTGCTGGTGGAAGCGGCGGAGATCATCGAGCGCGGCAGGCCCAAGAAGAAGCTGCTCGCCGCGCTGCGCGACGGGCTCGATTTCAAGCGGGTGCTGATCGAGCTTCCCGGCCCGTGGATCAGCGGCGTCACGCTCTCGGAGATCGAGGACATGAAGAAGTTCCTGATCGCGGAGTTCGGCCCCGACGTCAACCTCGCCAACGTGATGCCGCACGACGTGCTCGAGACCGAGGCGCTGCGCGTGGGCCTGGGGGTGGTCGGCCCGAAGTTCTTGAGATCGTGAGTGCGAGGAGGACACGTGCCGCATTCAACCTATCTTGCCGGGCGCATGGGGCGTGCCGAGATCGAGCCGCGGGGCGAGTTCGAGGCGGGCAGCTTCCAGTCGTTCACGCTCACCTACACCGCGGGCTACTTCGGCATCGACGACACGGGCTCGATCAAGATCGTGCACCGCTTCGCGAGCGACATGGGACGTCCCCAGTTCACCGACCCCAAGGGCTGGAACTACACCACGGTGGAGGCCTCGAACGGGGCGGTGCTCGAAGTGCAGTTCGACCAGAAGCGCAACATCCGCCCCTGGGACAAGACGCTCTTTGTGCGGGTGGTGCGGGGTTTTCTGCGCGAGGGCGACCGGATCATCGCGCGCTTCGGCGACCGGCGCGGCGGCTCGCCCGGGATGCGCGTGCAGACTTTTCACGAGCCGACGTTCGAGTTCCGGGTGCTGGTCGACGCCTGGGCAACCTACAACTACGTCGAACTGCCCGAGCAGCCGTACATTTCGGTAGTGGCCGGTCCGCCGGTCGGCTACAAGGCGATCCTGCCGACGCTGCGCCGCCGCGGGCAGCCGTTCAAGCTCGGCTTCAAGGGCGAGGACAAGTGGGGCAATCCCAGTCACAAACTGGACCTGACGGTCCACTTTGTGACGAATATGGAAGTCGAGGGTTTACCCAGGACGCTGAGAATCCGCCCCGGGGAGTACGCCAGGGTCGTCGATGGACTTCGGGTTCATCACACCGGGGATCTCGTCATTCGCGTGCTGGATTCATCAGGACGCGAATTGTGCGAGAGCAATCCTTTGCGCATCGTGGAAGAAGCCCAGCTTCTTCCATTCTGGGCGGATCTGCACGGCCAGTCGGAGGAGACGATAGGCACCAACTCGGTGCGCGAGCTCATCGAATTCGCGCGCGACCGGGCCTTCCTTGACGCGATGTGCCACCAGGGCAACGACTTCCAGATC
>JACQGO010000336.1 GCA_016199485.1 Betaproteobacteria bacterium | reverse complement strand
GGTCGTGGTCGCGGCAGTGACACCGTTTCTCCCCGATGGCGCGATCGATGGGGTCTCATTCGACCGGCACGTGCAGGCGCTACTGTCCAGGCCGACCGTATCCGGTGTGCTGGTGAACGGCAACGCAGGCGAAGTGCTTGCTCTGACAGGGCAGGAGCGGGAGGAGGTGGTACGACGCGCTGCCGTGATCGGTCGTGAGCTCGGCAAGCCCGTCTTTTCCGGCATCCCGGCCAACGCTCCGTGGGAGGCCCGGGAACTGATCGCTGCGGCCCGCCGGGGTGGCGCCTCCGCATGCCTGCTGTACCCCGCGCCCGCCTGGGGAGCAGGGCGTCCCGCCGGCGCGGCGGAAGCCTACGTCCGCGAAGTGGCGGCCGGCGCGAACATGGATTTGATCCTGTTCCAGTTTCCGTTCGGTCGCGGAGACCTGAGTTACGAGAGCAGCACCTTGGCGCGGCTGGCCGCCATCCCCGGCGTGGTGGCGATCAAGAACTCGGTTTGGGAAGTGGCCCGATTCGAGCGCGATCTTCTCGCCGTGCGTGCCGCAGCGCCGGGCGTGAAGATGATCACCGGCTGTGACGAGCACGTGCTGTACACCATTCTTGCGGGCGCTGACGGGGCGATCCTTTCCTTGTCGGCGTTGTGCCCGGACACCGTCGCGCAAATGCTGACGGCGGCCCGGGAAGACGACCTGAAGACCGCCAGAGCGGCCCACCAGGCCGCATGGCCGCTGGTGGAGCGGCTCTTCGCCGCGGCGCCAAAGCCGCAACGCCGGGTCCGGATCAAAGCGGCGCTGGTCGGGCTCGGACACATCGACCATGCAACAGTGCGGTCGCCCCTCGTGGCTTTGACCACCGAGGAGCTCGCCGAGATCGAACGCTTCGTTCGGGCGGATTCGCTCGCGGGAGCCGTTTTGAAGGTGTGACTCGGAGGGCCCGACAGCATCGGGCGGACGAGTCCGTTCAATGATCGGTAGTTCGTTGAATTTGTCGTCTCAGGAATGGAAATCGCACATTAACCCGGCGTGAAGGCAAGAAGATGGCAAGAGACGAAGTTGTTCTGCTAGGTTGCGGCGACGTGGGCCCGATTCACGAGCCGGTGGAGCCCTACAGCGCTCTTGTTCGCCCCGTGCTCGCAGCGGGCGACATCCGCTTCGCACAGGTGGAGCGCGTCTACTCGGACAGGGGCACGCTGCAAGTCCACGCCGAAGACGGTGCCCACAGCCGGGTCAAACCGCACATGGCTTCGGTTTTCGGCGACTGCGGCTTTGATGTCGTTTCTGTCGCCAGCAACCACGGCATGGACTGGGGCGAGGACGCATTGCTCGATTCCATTGCCCTGTTTCGCAAGAGAGGCATCAAGACCGTCGGCGGAGGTCGGAACCTGGAGGAGGCCCGTCAACCGGCGATCGTCGAACGCAACGGGTTGAAGGTCGCATTCCTTGCGTACTGTTCCGTCTTGCGCGATGGATATCCGGCCGGCCCGAACAAGGCGGGTATTGCGCCATTGCGCGTTCACACGTACTACGAACCGATCGAATACCAGGCCGGTGTGCCGCCGCGAGTCGTGACCGTTCCTTACGAGGACGACCTGGCGGGTCTGGTGCAGGACGTCACTACCGCCAAAAAGGAAGCTCACGCCGTAGTGCTGTCGCTGCACTGGGGGGTGCACTTCATTCCGCGGACGATCGCCGAATACCAGCCGATCGTCGCGAAGGCCGCTTTCCGGGCGGGGGCGGATGTGATTCTCGGCCATCACGCCCATGCGCCCAAGGCGATCGGGGTGCACACGGGCAAAGTGTGTTTTTACAGCCTCAGCAACTTCATCATGTCCGCCCCTGCGCGTACGCCGGAAAGACTCGCCGCTTTTGCCCGGCGCTACGGCGTCACGATAGACCCCGAGTACCCGCATCTCTGGTACGGCGCGGATGCCAAGCGCAGCCTCATCGCCAAAACGGTCATCACCCGCGAAGGCGTGAAGAAGGTTTCATTCCTGCCCGCCCTGATCGACAAGCAGCTGCGACCCGAAGTCCTGCGTAGAGGTGATAGCCGCTTTGATGACGCCGTGAACTTCATGGGCTGGGTGTCCGAAGGGTTCGACCACAAATTTATCGTCGCAGGCGACGAGGTCGTGATCACAGGAACATAGTCCAACGGAGAACGCGCAGAGGAAGTGCTTGAACTTCCCGCACACCGGTCAGATCGAGCGTGAAACGGGGTGTGGGCCATACGTAAAGAGGATGACCATGAACACCACCGGGCGCAGTATGTTGAAACCCGCGCACGCCGGGCCGGGGCGCACGCCAAAGGCAGCCAGCGCCGTGACGGGCAAAGACGCCACACGAAAGCTTGCCCGCCATGCCGCGACGCTGCGGTACGAGGACCTGCCGCCGGCCCTCGTTGAGCTGACCAAGAAGTGCGTGCTCGACACCCTCGGTGTTTGCATCGGCGCAAGCACCCTGGCGGAGGAAGGCAGGATCGTGGCGGACTACGTGAAGGATCTGGGCGGCAAGCCGGAGAGCACGATACTGGGCTTCGGCCACAGGGTGCCCGCGCCCTGGGCGGTCTTCGTCAATGGCAGTTTCGGGCACATGCTCGACTACGACGACGTCGGCAACAATAACCACGCAAGCATAGCGACGGTACCCGTCGCTTTTGCCGTCGCAGAAAAGTTGGGCGGAGTCAACGGGCGTGATCTCATCGCCGCCATCGCCTGCGGCGCGGACGTGCAAACCCGGATAAACGAATCGATCGACATCCCGGACTGGATCATGACGGAAGGCTGGTTCGCAACTCAGCTCCTCGGGTTCATCTCGGGTGCTGCGACCGCCGGCCGCCTCCTGGAGCTGGATGAAGAGCGCATGGAGCATGCTTTCGGCATCGGGTTCAACCAGTCGTGCGGCAGTCGCCAGATGGCTGTAGGCGCGGCGACGCACATGCGCTCGATGCAGGCGGGCTTCTCGGGGCAGGGCGCGACCCTGGCGGCCGAGCTGGCACGGCGCGGCATCATCGGCACGAAGGAGATTTTCGAGGGCCGCTACGGCTTGTTCAAGACCTACGTGCGCACCGACACTCCGAAATGGGAAGCCCTCGTGGGCGACCTGGGCGCGCGCTTCCCGATGCTGGAAACACACAGTTTCAAGATATGGCCGGCATGTGCGCACACGCGGCACGTGAATGCGGCCGCTTCGCTACTGCGGCAGCGATACAACCTGCGCCCGGAAGATATCGATGCCGTCACCGTGATCGGCGGTCCCAGCCACACCCGGTTTCTGTCTGAACCGCTCGAGCTCAAGCGGCGGCCGAAAACTGCTATTGATGGCAAGTACAGCATCCCGTTTACCGCGGCAGTGATGATGGTCAGGGGAAACGTGACGCTGCGCGACTATACCGATGAAGGCTTGTCCGATCCCGCGGTTCTCGCCATGGCGGACAAGGTGAGCTACCGACCTGCTTCCGAATCGGAAAAGACCGAGGCGCGTAAGGACGGCACCTCAGCCGCCGCGAGCATCACCGTGGAGGTTCGCACCAGGGACGGCAGGGTGTTGGCGTGTCGCCCGGAGGGCGTGCCCGGTGATCCGAAGCACCCTGTGGACCGGAATGTCCTCGACACGAAGTTCCGGGATTGTGTGTCGTTTTCCGCGAAGCCCATCGCTCCCGGGAACATCGACCGCGCGATCGAGATGATCCGCAACCTGGAGAACGTGTCTGATGCGACGACAGTCATCCGGCTGCTTTCCTAGCCGGATGTGACTCAACCCTTCGCCGGGTGACCATATATCGGGGAGGATATCGCACCTTGATCCGCTACATCGCTGCTACCGGCTCCCTTGGCTATGGTTTCCTTGAATCCACCCTGGAAACCGCCATGGCCGCCGGTCCTGCCTTCATAGGTTGTGACGCCGGCTCCAATGACCATGGCCCCAACGATCTCGGTGCCGGCATACCGCACCTCAGCGTAGCCTCCGCCGCCCGGGATTTGCGGCTGCTCCTCCGGGCATCGCGCCGCGCGGGCATACCTCTCATCATCGGCAGTGCAGGTGGTTCCGGCGCGGATGTCCACGTGCGCTGGACGCTGAACATCCTCAAGGACATCGCCTCGCGCGAAAACCTCTCTTTCCGCCTCGCGGTGATACACGCGGAAGTGTCGAAGGAGTGGGTGCGCAAGGCGGCGGAAAAGGGCCGGATCCGCCCGCTGAATCCATGGTGGCCCCAGCTCGGAAACGAGGTGATTGCCGACACCACTTGCATCGTGGGACAGATGGGCGCGGAGCCTTTCATGCAGGCGCTTCGGCAAGGAGCCGATGTGATCATCGCGGGGCGGGCGACGGATACGGCGATTTATTGCAGTTACCCCCTGCTTCATGGGGCAGCCCCGGCGCTCGCGTGGCATTCGGCGAAGATCGTGGAGTGCGGGGCGGCCCTCACCGTGCACCGCATCGTGCCCGACAGCGTCATGGCCGAGATCGGCGCCGATTCGTTCCGGGTCTGGTCTCCCAACCCGGAGATGCGTGTGACACCTCAAAGTGTGATGGCGCACACGTTATATGAAAACGGGGATCCCTTCTTCCTGGTGGAGCCCGGAGGCGTGCTGGACACCAGCGAATCGGTGTACACCGCGTCACCCGCCGGGGGGGTGGAGGTGCGGGGGACCCGTTTCGTGCCGCAGCCCTACACGGTGAAGCTCGAAGGGGCGAAGCACGCGGGATTCCGGTCGATTATGCTGGCAGGCATGCGCGACCCGGTGCTCCTGGCCGATCTGGAGGGCTTTCTGGCGTCCACGGAAAAGCGCGCCCGGGGCAAGATCGAGAGCGTGATTGGAAGCGGGCCGGCTTACCAGCTCAAGTTTCGCGTCTACGGGTATAACGGCACGCTGGACGACCGCGAGCCGCAACGCGGCCCGTTTTCGGGCTACGAGGTGGGCCTGGTCATCGATGCAGTGGCTGCCACCCAGGAACTGGCCAATACCGTGCTTTCGATCGCCCGCCTCACCGTCCTGCACAATCCCGTGCCGCGTTCGCATGGGTTCACCACGAACGTCGCCTTCCCGTTCGCCCCATCGGACATAACGGTGGGCGCCGTTTACGAGTGGACGCTCAATCACGTAGTGGCGCTCGACGATCCACTGGAGATCTTCCCCGTACGTTACTACGACGTGCGCGCCGGAGATCTCGTCCCGAGGGAGAATTGAGCATGGCGCAACTGAGCGACATGGCGACGCTGATCCGCAGCAAGAATGCCGGCCCCTTTGTGCTGACCTTCGACATCATGTTTGACGGCGAGGCCGCCTATCGCAAGGTAGTGAACTCCGGCGCAATCACGGCCGCCCGCTTCGCCGATTTGTACGGGGTGCCGGCGAACCTGGTGAAGGTCTTTTTCCATGACCGTGCACGGGCGATCAAGGTCACGATGCCACGTCGGGTATCCTCCGGCGCGCCGGCGGACACCGATGTTTACGGCTGCCAGCAGCACGGCCCGATTTGCAATCTGGAGATTCCCGACGCCTGACCGGCCTCCCGGTGTGCCGGTATCAGTCGACGGGATGTAACGCTGCTCCGCTGAACCACGAGGAGGAAATCATGCTCGTAGCGCGCTTTGCGGCATGCATGTTCTCGGCCGGCATGACGGTGCTCGCCCCGGGCGCCGCGTGGGCGCAGAACTATCCCACTAAGCCGGTACGCGTCGTCACAACCGCCGCGGGAAGTGGCAGCGATCTGGGCGCGCGTCTGATCAGCCATGGACTTTCAGGCAACCTGGGCCAGCAGGTAATAGTCGATAATCGCGGAGGCAGTGCCGTCATCGCGGCAGGCGTCGTGTCGAAAGCTCCGCCCGACGGCTATACGCTGCTTTACTACCCCAGCCCGCTTTGGCTGTTGCCGTTCTTGCAGGACAACGTGCCGTACGACCCGGTGAAGGATTTTTCGCCGATCACGTGGACAACCATGGCGCCCAACTTTCTCGTCGTACATCCATCGTTGCCGGTCAGGTCCGTGAGGGAGTTGATCGCCCTGGCAAAGGCCAGACCGGGAGAGCTCAACTATGCGACCGGTCCGGCCGGCACGACCAATCATCTTTCCGCAGAGCTGTTCAGGATCAGGGCGGGCGTCAATATCGTGCGCGTTCCTTACAAGGGCACTTCACCGGCGCTCAACGCCCTGTTCGGCGGGGAAGTTCATCTCATGTTCGCCCCCGCCGGTGGGGTTGCGCCCCATCTCAAGTCCGGCCGACTGAGGGCCTTGGCGGTTACCAGTGCGAAGCCCTCGCCGTTGGCTCCCGGGCTGCCTACCGTGGCGGCCTCGGGCCTGCCGGGTTATGAATCGGTGACGATGGTGGGCATGTTTGCTCCGGCCGGAACTCCTGCAAGCCTGATCACCTTCCTGAACCAGGAAGTCGTGCGAGTGCTCAACAGGGCGGATGTGAAAGAGAAGTTTTTCGGTGCCGGAGTGGAAACCGTGGGTAGCGCGCCGGAAGCGTTCGCGGCTGCCATAAGAGCGGACATGGCGACGATGGGAAAGGTCATCACGGATGCGGGCATCCGCGGCGAATAGTCGGATTCGGGAGTGACGCGCATGAAGCAGGGAGCAGCAATTTACCGAATGACGCTTGCGCTGGGAACGTGTCTGCTGGGAGCCGCAATGCAGCTCTGGGCTGCTGATCCCGCGGGCTATCCCAATCGGCCGCTACGGCTCGTGTTGCCGTTTGCTGCAGGCGGAGGAGGAGATACTGTCGCTCGCGTGGTGACACCTAAACTGTACGAGGCGCTCGGTCAGCGGTGGGTAATCGACAATCGCGATGGCGCGGCGGGCAACATCGCCGCCGAAATCGTCGCGCGCGCAGAGCCCGACGGATACACCATTTTCATGGGACTGAGCTCGATATTGACCGTCAACCCGCTGCTCTATAAGCCGCGGTTCAACGTGCAGAAAGACTTCATGCCGGTGAGCATATTGACGGCGGGGCAGTATATGCTCGTGCTGCATCCGACACTCAAGGCGGCCACCGTCAGGGATTTCATCGAGCTTGCCAAAGCGCAGCCCGGCTCGCTCAACTACGCTTCCGCAGGAGTGGGGACGCCATTGAACCTGGCCGGCGAACTGTTCAAGTCGCGCACCGGCATCAGCATGACCCACGTGCCCTACAAGGGTGGACGTCCGGCGCTGGCCGCCGTGCTCGCCGGAGAGGTCAAGGTGATGTTTGGCGCTTTGCCGACGGTCTATCCTTACGTGAAGACCGGGCAGCTCAAAGCGCTCGCCGTAACGGGACCCAGGCGCCCCTCGCTCGCGCCGGAGATCCCGACCGTGGCCGAATCCGGATTCCCGGGTTTTTCAGTTACTTCCTGGTATGGCTTGCTGGTACCGGCGCGCACGCCCGCGAAAATTGTCAACACCCTGTACAACGCCGTCGAAAAAGTGATGCAGTTGCCCGACGTGAAGGAACAGATTGCGCGCCACGGTCTCGAAGTATCGGTCGAAGGTACCAAGGCGTTCGCCGCCCGGATCAGGCAAGAGACGATCCTGTGGACGGACGTCATCAAGTCGGCTGGAATCAAGTTGGAGTAGTTGCGCCGCGGGCGGTTCGCCTGCGTCAACTGGAATCGGTATCCGGAGTTCGCCGGCAGGCCCGAATATTCTTTTTGTTCCCCCCTCGAAGGGACACATCATGTCCGATCATCACGTGGTATCGTCGAGCGTGCCGCCGCGAGCCAGTCTTGCTTTATCTATTCTTCTTGCGCTGACGTTGGCGGGAGTCTCCGGCGCCGCCGCGGGCGCGGGGACGAACGCTGCGCTGTTCAACGAGGTTACGGCGAAGGTCCTGCCGGCGAAGGGCTACCAGAGCAGGATCAGTCTGGGCGACAGCATGGTCAGGCTGGCCCAGCGCGGGGTCATCGATCGCGGGAAATTCGAGGCGTTCTACCGCAGCCGCGGCGGATTGCCCAGGGAATTGAAGAGCGTTCTGAACGAGCCATCGGCGCGGCCGATATTGCTTACGAGGGAAAACGCGAGACACTACGTGACTCTCCTGTGGCCGGTGGGGCTTGCGAACCACATGCCTGCAAACCGGAAGAGCCCGGTCAACGGGAAAACCCTGTTCCGGTACGCTTCCACCGCCGGCTGGACCCTGGGCGGGGAGCCGAACGGCGGCGCGTACTTCAACAGGTTCAGGTTGGTGGAGCTCACGGCGGAACAGGAAGCCCTGGTCGAGAAGATCGCGAGACATTCCTACCGGCCCTGCTGTGACAACTCCACGTTTTACCAGGATTGCAATCACGGATCGGCGTTGCTCGGGCTGCTCGAGCTCGGCGCGGCGCAGGGACTGACCGAGGACGAGCTGTGGCGCGAAGCGCTGGCGTTCAATGCCTTCTGGTTCCCGCAGAACTACGTCCACATCGCTCTTTATTTCAAGGTGGTGAAGAGCACCGACTGGGAGAACGTCGATCCGGCAACGGCGCTGGGCAAGGATTACTCGAGCGGCAGCGGCTGGCACGCGAACGTCCATCAGGAACTGGCAAAGCTCGGCCTACTGCCGAAGCAGGAAGGCGGGAGCGATTGCTGAGCGCGACTTCACGCGCCGCAGCTCTCGATTACAATCTTACCTCGATCCGGCCGCACGACAGCACCGGCCGGCGGACGGCGATGCAATCTGAATGGAGAGCATGCGGTGGCGAATGCGAAACCGGCGAACGACAGGACTCAGGACATAGACCTGGAACAGGTGGGGAAGCTGATCGAGGCGCTCGAACAGGACCTCGCAAAGGTTCGCGGCGGATCCGAGGACGTGCAGCGCTTGAGGGATGAAGTCGAAACCCTCAAGAACGTGCTGAGTTCCCCGATCCGCCGGCACCATTGGGTGAGGGACGGACTGCATGGGGTCCGGGCCGGGCTGGAGGAGGCGCTCGATACGGCGATCACCCGCGGCCTCAAGGTGGGCCAGTATATCTCGGAGATCGGGCGGATACTGGGCATGTAGAGCCGCGCCCGGCGCCGATGGCAGCGGACGCCGCAAACAACGGCGCCGCGGCGATACGCGTCGCGACTCAGACCTTCTGCGGAGCGGAGCCGCCGCCGGTGTTTCCAGCGCCGGCCTGCGCGGCCGTCGCCCGCGCGCCTTCACGCGGCAGCGCAAGCGTCGCGATCACCAGCACGAGCGCGGCGCCGGCGAGCAGCACGAACAGCCAGAAGAAATCGCCGGTCATCTCGTGAATCACCGCGACGAGCGGCACGGAGAGCGTGCCCACGCCGATCGAGAGCATGAACTTCGCGCCGAACGCGGTGCCGCGCCACTTCTCGGGGGAATAGTGCGAGAGCAGGCTGTTTTCCACGGGCACGGCGATGGTGCCGAGCATCATCGCCGCGGCCACGGAGAAAAACAGCGGCAGGCCGGAGAACGCGGCGACGAGCAGCAGCGCCGGCACCTGCGCGAGATAGAGCAGGCGGTAGACGCTCTGGAGCGGATACCGGTCGGCGAGATGGCCGCCCACGAGCTGGGCAAGCACCCCGCAGGCGTAGATGACGGACACCAGCGTGCCGGCGCCCGCGACCGTGCCGCCGGTAAACGTTCCCAGGCGCTCGGCGAATACCTTGGGCATCGCGATCGAGAACGACTGGAACAACAGGCCGGCGCAGACCATGGTGACGGAAAGCACGAAAAACGCGCGCACCATGCTCTCGCGCGAGGGCGCCGGCCCGGGCTTCACGTCCCGCGCGGAATCCCTGAGATAGCCGTTTCCCACCAGCACCCACAGCGTGAGGCCGGTGGCGAGGCAGATCGCGCCCGGAACGATGAACGCCGCGCGCCACGAGACGAGATCGGTGAGCCAGCCCGCGATCAGCGCGGCGCTCGCCATGCCGACGGCGCCGAACACGCCGTTTATCCCGAGCGCGCGCCCGCGGTTTTCCGCGTTGCGAACCAGCCACGCCATGCCGACCGGGTGATAGATCGAGGCGAACAATCCGATCAGCCCGAGCCCCACCGCGATGCCGAGCGGCGTGGAAGCGAGGCCGGTGAGTATCGTGGCGGCGCCCATGCCGACGAAAAACACCACCATCATGCCGAGCGTCGACCAGCGGTCGCCGAGCCAGCCCGCGGGCAGCGCGCCCAGACCGTAGAGGAAGCTGCCTCCGGTCATCAGCACGATTAACTCGCCGTAGCTCAGGCCGAATACCGGCTCGAGCGCGAGAACCACGGTGGGATACAGCAGCACGAGGACGTGCGTGTAGCTGTGCCCGAGCTGGGCGAAAGCGAGCGAGACGAAGGCGGCGCGCGGGCTCAATGGGTGACGCTGTGCGATATCGGCATGGTTTCCGATGATATTTCACCCGTGGCGGGTTGACCAGCCCTCGCCTGCCAAGAAGGGTTTCATGAAACATTGCGATGGCGGCAGAACCGCAGGTCAGGTTACGCCGCCGGCGTAACCTGACATCCTCCGACGATCTCGGCGT
>JACQGO010000047.1 GCA_016199485.1 Betaproteobacteria bacterium | reverse complement strand
GCTGCGCGTCGTGATGTCGACCGGCTCGCCGCTTGCGCCGGAAGGCTTCGATTACGTCTACCAGCACGTGAAGCGTGATGTCAACCTGGCGTCCGTCTCCGGCGGCACCGACATCATCTCCACCTTCGTGCTCGGCAATCCGCTGTTGCCGGTGTGGCGCGGCGAAATCCAGTGCCGCGGCCTCGGCATGAAAGTCGAGGTATTCGACGAGAACGGCAATGCATTGCGCGGCAGTAAAGGCGAACTGGTATGCACCGCGCCATTCCCGTCGATGCCGGTCGGGTTCTGGAACGATCCCGGCGGCGGAAAATACCGCGCCGCCTACTTCGGGAGATATCCCGGCGTGTGGTGTCACGGCGACTACGTGGAACTGACCGGGCACGACGGCATGATTATTTACGGCCGCTCCGACGCGGTGCTCAATCCCGGCGGCGTGCGCATCGGCACCGCGGAAATCTACCGCCAGGTGGAAAAGGTCGAGGAAGTCCTCGAGTCCATCGCCATCGGCCAGGACTGGCAGGGCGATGTGCGTGTGCTGCTGTTCGTCCGCCTGCGCGACGGCGTGCGACTCGACGAGCCGCTGCGCGAACGCATCCGCCAGACCATCCGCGCCAACGCCACGCCGCGCCACGTACCGGCGAAGATCATCCAGGTCGCCGATATCCCGCGCACCAAGAGCGGCAAGATCGTCGAGCTCGTGGTGCGCAACGTGATCCACGGACGGCCGGTCAAGAACGTCGAGGCGCTTGCCAACCCCGAGGCGCTCGAGCTGTTCAGGGGTCTCCCGGAGCTCAACACCTGAGCCGCGGCGTGACTTACATCACGCCGGGCGTGCGTTTATGCGGAATAGTTCCTCGATTTCGACCGCGCGCCGGGGGTAAAAAAGTCGTAATATATCGTTACGCGGCGCCCTGCATGTAAACCGCGTGTTGCGCGCCGCGTTTACCGATACAGCAGCTTGCGTAACAGGAGGTGCGCCATGTCCGAGATGCAAACTCAAAGCAGAACGAGCCCGATCGTGGTGATCGCGGCCGTCGCGGTGATCATCTTCAGCGCGGTCGGCGTGGGCGTCATGACGGGCGTCATTCCGAGCTCCGTCTCGAAGCCGGCGGCTCCGGAAGCGGCAACAAAGGCACCCGAGACCAAGGCGGCCCCGGCGGTCGCCGAGCGGCCGGCGCCAAAGAAATCGCAGCCGGCGCGGGCGAAGGAGCCGGCACGGGTCGCGGTGAACGAGCCCGCCAGGACCGCGGCGCCGCGCGTGTGCGCGAACTGCGGCACGATTGACGCGGTCAACGTCGTCGAGCAAAAAGGCGAAGGAAGCGGTCTTGGCGCAGTGGCGGGCGGCGTAGTCGGCGGCGTACTCGGCAGCCAAGTCGGCCAGGGGCGCGGCAATACCGCGGCGACCGTCGTCGGCGCGGCCGGGGGTGCCTACGCC
Source organism: Betaproteobacteria bacterium (assembly GCA_016199485.1). Lineage (GTDB taxonomy): Bacteria > Pseudomonadota > Gammaproteobacteria > Burkholderiales > SG8-41 > JACQGO01. Next base: position 4,661 of record JACQGO010000047.1, on the reverse strand, counting down.
GGCCATGAGATCGAGAAACGCATGAAGGCGACCAAGCAGTACAACGTGTCGGTGCGCATGGAAGACGGCAGCATGCGAAGCTTCACCTTCGAGACCGAACCGGGGTTCGCCGTCGGCGAAAAGGTGAGGGTCGTGGACGGCAAGCTCGTGAAGTCCTGAACGCGGGTTCCTCCTCACCCCCGCGGCGGGTTGCCGCATACCCCCGTGGGGTATCTTGAGGCCCGGCGTGGACCGGGCCTTTCTTTGAACAAAAGGGACATGGTTTGAGGCGTTTCGCCGCTTCGGTCCACTCCGGCGCCATGGCTGCTGGTGCGAAGAATCCATGACGCCTGTCGCGCTGGGCCTGATACTGGCCGCGGCAATCGTCCACGCCACCTGGAATTACTTTCTCAAGCGCTCCGGCGGCGGCCCGGTGTTCGTGTGGCTGTTCGCGAGCCTGTCGGCGCTGATCTACGCCCCGCTCGCGGCTGGCATCCTGTGGTGGCAGAAGTCCGGCTTCGGGTGGATCCACCTGGGCCTCATGCTCGCGAGCGCCGTGCTGCACACCGCCTACTACCTGCTGCTTGACCGCGGCTATCGCGGCGGCGATCTCTCGGTCGTCTATCCCCTCGCGCGCGGCAGCGGACCGCTCATCACCATGCTGTGCGCCGTGTTGCTGCTGCAGGAACGCCCATCGGCAATCGCAGTAGTCGGCGCGCTCTCGATTGCCGGCGGCGCGGTCCTGCTCATGGGGGACCCGCGCAAGCTCAGGCGGTCCGGGAACCATCACGCAGTCGGCTTCGCGCTGCTCACCGGCTGCATGATCGCCGCCTATACGCTGGTCGACAAGGTGGCAGTGGCCGCCTACCTGATCCCGCCGCTCGTGCAGGACTGGGCCGCGAACCTCGGCCGCGTCATGCTGATGACGCCGATGGCGCTGCGGCGCAAAACCGACCTCATGCCGGTGTGGCGCCGCAGCAGGAATGAAATCATCGCGGTGGCAACGTTATGCCCGCTGTCGTACATCCTGGTGCTGACCGCCATGGTGTTCACCCCGGTGAGCTACGTCGCGCCGGCGCGCGAGATCAGCATCCTGGTTGCCGCCCTGATGGGCACGCAACTGCTCGCGGAAGGTGACACCGCGCGGCGGCTCTTCGCGGCGGGCGCAATGGTGGGAGGCGTTATCCTGCTCGCGCTCGGGTGAGCGCGCGGTCCGGCCGCGCGCCGCGCGAGGAGCCGTCACGCCGCGGGTGAGGACGGCCGACCGGCGCGCGCCGCAACCGTGGCAGCTACCAGTTCCAGATCTGCCACCACGGCACGTCTTTCCTGCCGTCGCCCTTGAGGTACTTGCTGGCGGGGAAGTTCCTGAGCAGCACGCGTTCCGCGTCGTCGCGCAGATCCCTCATCCCGAGCGCGTCATAGGCTTTCACCATGATGACGAGCCCCTCCTCGTTCGCCGGGGCCTGTGGATACGTCTTGAGCGCGTACTGCGCGCGGTTCGCCGCCGCAACAAATGCGCCGCGCTTGTAGTAATAACGCGCAACGTGCACCTCGTGCGAGGCGAGCGCGTTCACCAGGTAGTTCATGCGCTGGACCGCGTCCGGGGTGTACTTGCTGTTGGGAAAGCGCGTCACCAGCTCCTTGAACGCGTCGAACGCCTCGCGCGCGGCCTTCGGATCGCGCTCGCTCAGATCCTGGCCGCTGAACGTTCCCAGCCATCCGAGATCATCGTTGAAGTTCGCGAGGCCCTTGAGGTAGTAAGCGTAATCGACGTTGGGATGATTGGGGTGCAGCTTGATGAACCGATCCGCGGCTGCGATCGCCGAAGCCGGCTCACCATCCTTGTAGTACGCATAGGCGACCTCGAGCTGCGCCTGCTGTGCAAAACGGCCGTAGGGATAACGCGCCTCGATCTTCTCGTAGTACTTGATCGCCTTCTCGTAGTTGCCGTCGTTCAGCTCGGACTTCGCCTCCGCGTACAGCCTGCTTGCCGACCATCCCTTGGTCTCGTCGATCTGATCGGGAAGCAGACCGCAGCCCGCCAATAGGAACAGGCCGGCGATTAACGCTACACTATGTTTCATGGTGAAGACCGCGATGAAAGCGTTGAATTATAGCGCATCGCCCGACCGGCCAGAGGCCGTCGATCTCGTCATTCCGGGCGAATGCGCGGGCCTGCGTCTGGACCAGGCGTTAAGCCGTTTGTTGCCGCACCATTCGCGCTCGCGGTTGAGCCGCTGGGTACGGGAGAAGCGCGTGACCGTAAACGGGCGCGCCGCCGTCCCGAGACACAAGGTATGGGGGGGAGAGCACGTGAGCGTCTCTCCCCAGCCCGTGCCGGAAGAGCGCGCGTTCGCGCCCGAGGCGATCCCGCTCGACGTGGTCTACGAAGACGAGACGCTGCTCGTCGTCAACAAGCCGCCGGGGCTCGTCGTGCATCCCGGCAGCGGCAACTGGAGCGGGACACTGCTCAACGCGCTGCTCGCCCATGCGCCCTCGCTTGCCCAGGTGCCGCGCGCCGGCATCGTGCATCGCCTCGACAAGGACACCAGCGGCCTGCTCGTGGTGGCGAAAACGCTCGCCGCGCATACTCATCTGGTGCGGCAGCTGCAGGCGCGGAGCGTGCGCCGCGAATACCTCGCGGTCGTGCACGGCGTGGTCGCCTGCGACGGCAAGATCGACGCACCGATCGGGCGCCACCCGGTGGCGCGCACCCGGATGGCGGTGGTGGCGACCGGCAAACCCGCCGTGACGCATTACCAGGTCGTCGAGCGCTACGCGCGGGCTACGCTGCTGCGCTGCCGGCTGGAAAGCGGCCGCACGCACCAGATCCGCGTGCACCTGAGGCTGCTGGGACATCCGCTGGTGGGCGACCCGGTCTACGGAAAAAAACGCGGCGCAGCGCCGGTCGATTTCGGCCGCCAGGCGTTGCACGCCGGGAAACTCGCGCTCACGCATCCAGCCACGGGCACGACCATGGCCTGGCGTGCCCCCCTGCCGGCCGACATGCGGCGGTTGATCTCCGCGCTGAAGACCGACGCGAAGAGCCCGTAGCCGCGATGTGTCACGCAGACTGGATCGTTCCTGACTGGCCGGCACCCACGGCGGTCAAAGCGCTGATCACGACGCGCAATGGCGGCGCGAGCCGCGGCCCGTTCGCGAGCTGCAACCTGAGCGAGCGTGTCGGCGACGACCCGCAGGCGGTCGCGGCGAACCGCCGACTGCTGCTTCGCTGTCTGCCGCAGGAGCCGAAGTGGCTCGCCCAGGTGCACGGCGCAGACGTGGCCGACGCCGACGCGCTCCAGGGCGTTCCGCGGGCCGACGCAAGTGTCGCGCGGCGACCTGGCACGGTGTGCGCGGCGATGATCGCCGATTGCGTGCCGGTGCTGCTGTGCGACCGCGACGCGACGGTGGTCGCGATCGCGCACGCGGGATGGCGTGGACTGAGCTCGGGCGTGATCGAGAACACCGTGCGGCGGACCGCCGTCGCCCCCGAACGCCTCATCGCCTATCTCGGTCCCGGCATCGGACCGCTGGCGTTCGAGGTGGGAGACGACGTGCGCGATGCGTTTATCACGCGGGACGCGCAGGCAGCGCACGCGTTCGCGGCACAACCCGGCGGCAAGTGGCTCGCCGACCTCTATTCTCTCGCGCGCCAGCGCCTGGCACGCCTCGGCGTCGAGGAGGTGCATGGCGGAAACTTCTGCACCTTCGGCGAGCGCGAACGTTTCTTTTCCTACCGTCGCGACCGCACGACCGGCCGCATGGCAGCACTGGTCTGGATGCACGGCTGAGCCGCCGGCGCACGAATCCCGTATAATGCTGCGTTTCGCAAAAACAGACTCATGTCCTCTCTCGCCTGGATCGTCGGCGCAACCGTGCTGGGCGGTGTGCTGAGCGTGCTCGTCGCGGCGCTGTTTGCGCTCAACGCGCGCCTCGCCCAAGTGCCGATACTGGTCAGCTATGCAGTCGGCGCGCTGCTCGGCGCGGTGTTCCTCGACATCCTGCCCGAGGCGTTCAAGCTGTCCGACACGCCGGAACAGATGGCGGCCATCGTGCTCGCGGGAATCCTGGTGTTTTTCGTCCTCGAAAAGCTCGTGCTGTGGCGGCACTGCCACCAGGAGCAGTGCGAAGCGCACGATCCGTCGCAGGTCGTGCACGACCACGGGCGCAGCGGCCTGATGATCATGATCGGCGACACGTTTCACAATTTCGTCGACGGAGTGCTGATCGCGGCGGCATTCCTCGCCAACGTCGAACTCGGCGTCGTCACCGCGGCTGCGATCATCGCGCACGAGATCCCGCAGGAGGTCGGCGACTTCCTGATCCTGCTGCACTCCGGCTACAGCAAGGGCCGGGCGCTCGCGCTCAACATGTTGTCCGGCGCCGCGATGGTGGTGGGCGGCGTGCTCGCCTATCTCACCCTGCAAACCATGCAGCAGTGGGTACCCCCGCTGCTGGGGCTCGCCGCGGCGAGCATGCTCTACGTCTCGGTCGCGGATCTCATCCCCGGCCTGCACCGGCGCCCCGAGATCCAGGCCACCGCGCAGCAAGTGCTGCTCATCGCTTGCGGCATCGCCACCATCTGGTTGGTGGGCGAACTCGCGCACGCTGGCGCGTAAAGCGCGTCAGCTCGCCCCGGCCTGGAGCGCTGCGGCTGCGTGATCGACACGCTGCCTCCT
>JACQGO010000318.1 GCA_016199485.1 Betaproteobacteria bacterium | reverse complement strand
ACATCCCCCGAAGTGCTGTTGCTGAACGCCAGATTGCTCACCGCGGTAGTGAGCGGATTGGTCGTGACGGTATTGGTGATGCCCGTCGCCGCACTGAGCGCCAGGTTCGTGACCGTTAGATCCGTGCCGCCACTGTTGCCGATAATCGCCCCACCGGTGCGCAGATGCAGCGTGTTCCAACCTGCAGGCGCGCTGATTGCGCTGCTCACCGTAATGCTGCCCGCATTCGCCGTATCTCCAATCCTCAAGATGCCAGCCGTAATAGTGTCGAGCTCCGCATCCGTGAGCCCCAGCGCCACGCCCGTGTTCGTCCCCAGATCGACTGCGCGCAGCGAGTTGGCCTGCTTGAGCGTGACCGCTCCAGCTCCCGCGTTCACGGTGCTGTTGATCGCCATGTCGTCGGCAGTGAGCGTGACGTTACCTCCACCCGAAGCCAGCGCTCCCGACACCGTGAGCAAATTGCCTGCACCCGTGGTGGCAATATCGATCGCTCCACCACCCGCGCTCGAGGAGACCGCTCCAAGATTCAGTGGCGCCGCCGAAGTAATTCGAATGTCTCCCGCAGGTCCGGCACCATCGGTCGTAGCGCTCAACTGACCCGGCGTGTTGATGTCCCCGTTTCCGGTGCCGAAGAGAACGCTCAGCGCACCGCCCGAGCCGTTGTGGATCCGGTCGGCCGTCAAGCTCATGTTTCCGATGACCGTGTCCACAACGAGAAGCCCGGACGCGGACCCAACGGTCAACGCATTCGTCGCACTCAACCCGATGTCGCCAACCCCCGTCACGTTGAGCGTTATGGATCCGGAGGTGGCGGTGTCCGCACCCTGCTGCGTCGCGCCGGTAAAGCTCGCATTGCCCGTGATCAACTGCGCCGTACCCGTGATCCCCGTGGCCGCAGTGACATTGATGCTGCCGCTCGTGAGCAAATCACCGTTAAACAACGGATTGTCCGGAACGGTCACGTTTCCCGTGCGCACGTTCTGGCTCACGGTAATGGCCCCCGACGACGATAGGGTCACCGAACCGGAACTCGCCGCGTTCGCGACCATGGTCGTTGCATCCGCCGTGGTAATACCGCTTAGCGCATCGACCGTGCCCACCGTGAAGCCATTGAGCTCATTGGTGAACGTGATCGAGTTGCTCGCCCCCGTCACGTTCGCGGCGAGGTTGGTCACATCGTTCGCCTCATTGAGCGTGATCGCCCCACCCGCACGCAGCGCCAGATCCGTCTCCGTGATCGTCGAGCCCAGCGTCTGCGTGATCGTGCCCCCCGTCTGCAACGACAGCACCGTCGTGCCCGTGGGCGCGATCGCCGCACTCACCGATAGATTGCCGCTGTTGGCGTCACCCACCTTCAGCGTTCCGGTGTTGACGGCGTTAAGCTCGGCGCTCGTCAATCCGAGCGTCGTGCCAGCGACATCGGCCCCGCCGATATCTACGGCAACGCCGTTGGTCTTCTGTCGCAGCGTGACCGATGAGGTGCCCGCGGTGGTGACCGTCGTCGTGCTGGAGCCGATATCCATGCTGTCGGCGGCCAACGTGACAGCCCCCGTCATCGTCGCGCTGCCGATGCGGTTCACCGGGACAACGGCGCCTGTATCCAGCGAGATGATGCCGGTTCCGCCGGTCCCCGGGGTCGCGGTGATCGCCACGACGCCAGCACCCGTCGCCTCGATAGTGCCGCCCAGGCCGGACGCGGCTTCCGAATCGAGACGAACGCCGTGATTGGTCGCTCCGGTTCCGTTGCCGGTCGCGGTGGCCGAGATCGTTCCGCTCGCCGTGGTTATGCGGGCGCCGTGAACAGTTAGTCCGTCGTTGTTATTTACACCGTTACCGGCGACGGCATTGATAGTTATGTTGCCCGACGAAGTCTCGATGAAACTGCCGTTGAACTGGACTGCTACCCCACGGTTGTCGTTACCGCCTGTCGCGTTGCTCGTCCCGGTGATCTGGATGTTCCCGCCTCCCGTCGCCCTGACAAATACCGTGTTGAAGCCGGGGGAGCCACCGAGGATCACGCCATCACTACTGCCGAGGGCAGTTGCGCCGGAATTTCCGGTCATGATGACGTCACCGCCCACGCCGGTCGTTTCAACGCGTCCGGCAACACCCAGGAATATGCCTTTCGCCGAACCCGCCGTACCGCCAGTGCCGAATATCGTGATGTCCCCGGTGGCCGAGGAAACGGTGGTGGTACCTGCCCCTCCGTTGTTCCCATGGATGACTACGCCCGAATTGTTGCCCGCTGCGCTACCGCCCCCAGTGCCTGAAATGCTGATGTTTCCAGAGGTACTGGACACGAGTCCCGGAGTCGCCGGACCGCTATTTGTGATGAGTACTCCACTCGTATCGCCGGCTCCTCCAGCGATTGCCTGGCCGTTGATGGTGATGTTCCCGGCTCCGGAGCTGACCGTCGCGCCAAGGATCGAAACGCCGTCCTGATTCGTCGCGGTGCCCCTCGCCGGATTCAGGGCGGGATCCGCGCCGCCGCCGAGCGTGATATTGCCGCCGTTGCTGACGATGCTGGATCCCGTGTTCATCACAATCGCACCGGCGCCAGAATTGTCAGCATCGGCATGAAGAACTACGTTCAGCACCCCGGTGGATGACGTCAGATTCGCGTTCGTGCGGAAATTGATCGTGTTATCCGCACGCAATGTCAGCAGACGAGTGGTCGCGCTTGTGTAGGAGATATCGTCAACGACATTAATATCGCCCGTACCCAGACCGGTGGCGTTCACCGTTGAAACGATGACATCACTACCCCCGAGCACCGACAGCAGCGACGCGGTCGTTAGCAGAGAATCCGCCGCCACACCGGTCGCCTGTAGCGGTGATGTAGCGTCGCCATCAATAGACGCATCAACTCCTACCATGCCGGCTGCAGTCGCGCTCGCCTGGTTGGCAGCAATGAAGATAGTGGTCGGATCGAGAAGTAGCGTGCCAACGCTTCCGTTCGGCGCGGTCGTATCAACCCGTCCGTCGAAATACAGAGTGCCCTTGCCGGAGACCTCAACGAAGCCGCCGTCGCCGGATTGCGCACCGCCCTTCGCCGCGATCGTGCCGAAATACTTGGTCCACTCGTTGGCCCACACAACCACCTTGCCGCCATTACCGCTTTCTATCGCGTTGGCGTTGATGGTTGAATCCGCGCTCACGTAAGTGCGCGAGGCGTTCTGAACGTCCGGATTTTTTCCTTGGTAGTCGCCGCCCACGAGCACCGTGCCGCCGCCGGTTTCACCCGATGCGTCGACGCGTGCGTTATCGATCAGTCCGACCTTGTTGCCGAGAATCTGGACGGTGCCGCCTTTGCCCACCACCCCGGCGCTCTGCGCCACCCCTCCTTCGGAAGACGAAACCACCCCGGCGCTCTGCGCCACCCCTCCTTCGGAAGGAGGGGAACCAAGACCTTTTGCTTCGACGCTGCCGGCAACCAGGGTGGTGCCGGTTTGCGACTGCACCGTAACGCTGCCGCCGCTCGGGCCGCTCGCGGTAGTGACGCTGCCCGCCTCGAGCGTCACGTCCTTGACCGCCCGGAACACGATCTTGCCGTTCTCGCCCATCACCGCGGTGTTGGCATTGGCAACGCCGCCCTGGCGGATGAGCCCGGCGTACATGCCGATGCGGCCGCTCTGAGCGATGAGCTGGCCGACGTTGACCGCTTCGTTGTCGGGCGCGGTGATCTGAACGCGCAGCTCGGGCGTCAGTGGATTGACCAGCTCGACGCTCTTGCCCGCCGCGAGCAGGATCTCGCCCTGCGGCGATTTGATGATGCCGGAGTTCGAAACGTCCGGCGCGATGAGATAAACAAATCCGCCGGAGGAAGTTGTAATGCTTCCCTGATTCGCGATTCCGCCGGCGCCCGGGACTTCGGTGAAGCGGTAACGTCCGGCGAGGAAATCCGCGTCGGACAGGTTGAGCGTCGAGGCGACGAGACCCGCAACGTCGATCTGCGCGCTCGACCCGAACATGATGCCCGCGGGATTGATGAGGAACACGCGGCCGTTCGACTGCAGAGCGCCGAGAATGGCGGAAGGATCGCCGCCGGTGACGCGGTTCAATACGCCGCTCGCGGCGGACTGCTGGAGGAAGCGCGTGATCTCATCGCGCGCGATGGAAAACCCCTGCCAGTTGATGATCGAGCCGGGGGTATTGGTGATCGAAAGCAGCTTCCCCTGCGTCGCAAAGCCGACCTGGCCGGCGACCACCGAGGGACCGGTGGGATTGGCATACGCAAGTTCAGCGGCAAAACACGACACCACCGCGAGGCTGATGATTTTGCGCTGGAGATTTCTT
>JACQGO010000056.1 GCA_016199485.1 Betaproteobacteria bacterium | reverse complement strand
CTCGCGCTGGCCAGGGGCGAAATCACGCCCGACAGGGAAGTGCTGGTGCGCGTGCACGAACCGGTCTCGGTGATCGATCTGCTCGATACGCGCAGCAGGAGCCACTCATGGAACTTCAACGATGCGCTGAAAACGGTAAGCTGCGCGGAATGTGGCGTGATCGTGCTGCTGCACCGCCAGGAAAGCGCCGCCGAGCTGCTCGAACGCGCGCGCCCGCACGAACAGCCGGCGGCCGCGCCCAGGATCGCGCTGCGCAACTACGGCATCGGCGCGCAGATCCTCAAGGATCTCAAGGTGAGGAAAATGCGGCTGATGGCGCGGCCGCGCCGCATGCCGAGCATGGCCGGGTTCGACCTCGAGATCACCGGTTATCTGCATCCCGAGGACCGCGCCGGAAGGTGACTCCAAACGGTCTCGAGAACCGGATGGACAGGACTTACAGGATTTCTCAAGATTTACAGGATTTGTGAGATAACTCCTCGCTACTCCGGGAAAACCATGGCGCGCTACGACAACATCGAGGAACTGGAGCCGGACCTGAACGGCGCGGGGCTGCGCATCGGCATCGTCATGAGCCGCTTCAACGTCGAGGTCGGCGAGGGCCTGCTGTCGAGCTGCACCGCGGCCCTCCTCAAGCGCGGGGTGCGCGAGGCCGACGTCCGCATCGTCACCGTGCCGGGCGCACTCGAGATCCCGCTTGCGCTGCAGCGCATGGCGCAGAGCGGCCGCTACGACGCGCTGATCGCGCTGGGGGCGGTGATCCGCGGCGAAACCTTCCATTTCGAGATCGTCGCGCGCGAGTCGGCGAGCGGCGTGACCACAGTGCAGCTCGACACCGGCGTCCCGGTCGCAAACGGCATCCTCACCGCCGAGGACGACGATCAGGCGCTCGCGCGGATGGGCGAGAAGGGCGCGGACTGCGCAACCGCGGCGATCGAGATGGCGAACCTCCTGAAGAAGCTGGACTGAGGCCTTAGCCACAGAGAGCACAGAGAACACAGAGATTTGAATACCCGCGATATATTTCATGTTTCTGCTTTCTCTCTGTGAACTCCGTGTCCTCTGTGGCTTATTCGGGTTTTGATCGAAGATGAAGACCAGCCGCAGACGGTCGCGCGAATTCGCGCTGCAGGGCCTGTATCAGTGGCAGCTCGCGGGCGCCGCGCCGGAAGTCATCGCGCGCGAGCTTGCCGAGGCGAAGGGCTTCGACAAGATCGACGCGGCGTACTTCTCCGATCTGCTCGACGGCGCGATCAGGGAGGCGCCGCGGATCGAGTCGCTGTTTGCGCCTTGTCTCGACAGGCCGGTCGTGGAACTGAGCCCGATCGAGCGCGGTATCCTGCTGATGGCGGGATACGAACTGCTGCACCGCATGGAGGTGCCGTTCCGGGTCGTCATCAACGAGGCGGTGGAGCTTGCCAAGAGCTACGGCGGCACCGACGGTTACAAGTACGTGAACGGCGTGCTCGACAAGCTCGCCGCGCGGCTGCGGCCGCTGGAAGCGAAGGGCTCTAAGACCCGGTGACGTCCCGAGCAAGGAGAACAGCATGGACGAGAAGCTCAAGAAGCGCATCGTGGCGTTCTATATGGGCGGTATCTTCAACGCGCTCGTCGGTCTTTACCTGCTGATCGAGGGAGTGCCGTTCCTCGATCCCGGCACGGTGCGGATACTCGCTGTCGCGTTCCTGGTCTTTGCGCTGGTGGATTTCGTGATACCGCGCGTGATCCGCAGGGGCTGGGAGGCGCGCGCGGGGCAGCAGGCCGGCGAGAAGCAGCGGCCGAGCGGCCCCGTCACCAAGCTGTGAAGCGTGCCGTTCGCGGCGGATTTCAGGTTCGAGCTCACTCCGGCCCGTGCTGTCCGAATTCGAGCTGATCGAGCGGTTTTTCACGCATCCGACGCGCGCCACCCGGCTCGGGGTGGGGGACGACGCCGCACTCCTGCGCGTCGCGCGCGGCAAGGAACTCGCGGTCTCCACCGACATGCTGGTGGCGGGCACGCACTTTCTTCCCGGGGCCGATCCGTACCGGCTCGGACACAAGGCGCTCGCGGTAAATCTCTCGGACATGGCGGCGATGGGCGCCACGCCGCGCTGGGCGACGCTCTCCCTCGCGCTGCCCGAGGCGGATGCCCGATGGCTCGCGAAGTTTGCGCGCGGCTTCATGGACCTCGCGCGGCGCTCTCGCGTCGATCTCATCGGCGGCGACACGACGCGCGGCCCGCTCGCGATCTGCGTGCAGATCATGGGGGAGGTCGCGGCGGGATGCGCGTTGCGCCGCGACGGCGCGCGCGCCGGCGACGACGTCTGGGTATCGGGCGCGCTCGGGGACGCTGCGCTGGCGTTGCTCGCGCTGCGCCGCAGGGTGAGGCTCACCGCGCGTGAACGCGCGGCCTGCCTCACGCGGCTCGAAGCGCCGGAGGCGCGCGTCGCGCTGGGAGGCGCGCTGCTCGGCACGGCGCGTGCCGCGATCGACATCTCCGACGGGTTGCTCGCCGATCTCGGCCACGTTGCCGAGCGCTCGCGCGTCGCGGCGGTGGTCGAGCTGGAGCGGGTTCCTGCCTCGCGCGCGGTCGCCCGCCGCCTTGACGATCCCGCCGTCATCGCCGCGCTGCTTGCCGGCGGGGACGATTACGAATTGTGCTTTACCGCTTCGCCGCGTGCGCGCAAGCGCGTCGCCGGCATTGCGCGTCGCGCGGGCGTCGCGCTTTCCCGCATCGGGCGCATCGAGGTGCGCAGACGCGGCGCGCCGGCCGTCACGGTGCTCGACGGCGAGGGCAGGCCGCTTTCCGTTGCAGCGGCAGGCTACGACCACTTTGCGCGCGCGGCCCGTCGCCGAACGCTGCTGCGATGACTCACGCGGCGTCGCGGTCCACGGGGCCTACGTGGCGCTTCGTGTGGAGCCATCCGGCGCACGTGCTCGCCTTCGGCCTGGGCAGCGGGCTCGCACCCGCCGCACCGGGCACGGTCGGCACGCTGCTTGCGCTGCCGCTCTACTGGTACCTCGGCCCGCGACTCGACGCGGTCGAGTTCCTCCTGCTGATCGTGCTCCTGTTTGTGGTCGGGGTGTGGGCGTGCGGGAGGACCGGCCGCGCGCTCGGGGCCGCCGATCACGGGGGCATCGTGTGGGACGAGATCGTCGCCTTTCTCGCGGTGCTGTTCTTTACGCCTGACGATCTCCGCTGGCAGGCCGCGGCGTTCGTGCTGTTCCGCGTGTTCGACGTGGCGAAGCCGCCGCCGATCCGCTATTACGACGAGCGGCTCAAGAGCGGCTTCGGCGTCATGTTCGATGATATGATAGCCGCCTTTTACACCCTGCTCGCGCTCGCATTGTGGAAGGCGCTGCTGGAAAGCTTCTAGAAGCCGTCTGTAACATGGTGGACCCGAAACTGTATCGACTGGCCGAACTGGTGGGCGCGGCGCTCAAGGCGCGCGGCCTGATGCTTGCGACCGCGGAATCGTGCACCGGGGGGCTGCTCGCCGGCGCGGTCACCATGGTGCCCGGCAGCTCGGACTGGTTCGAGCGCGGATTCGTCACCTACACCCACATCTCGAAGCGCGAGATGCTGGGCGTCAACGGCGCGACCCTGGGCGCCTATGGCGCAGTTTCGGAACCGACGGTGCGCGAGATGGCGATCGGCGCGCTCGCCAACTCGCATGCGCAGGTGGCGGTCGCGGTGAGCGGCGTCGCGGGCCCGTCCGGCGGCACGCCGGAGAAGGCGGTCGGCACGGTGTGCCTCGCGTGGGGCGCGAAGGATGCGCTACCGGTCACCGAGACACAACATTTTGCGGGCGACCGCGAAGCGGTGCGCAGCCAATCGGTGGAACGCGCGCTTGCAGGCGTACTCGAGTTGGTGAGCCGCATGCAGGATGCGCGGCGCGGTCATCCATGAACGCCGGCGCGCGTTAATCGGGGTGTGGGCGGATTATAATTGACAATTCATTGCGGGGACGAACATGGACGACAACAGAAGCAAGGCGCTCGCTGCCGCGCTCACCCAGATCGAGCGGCAGTTCGGCAAGGGCTCGATCATGCGGCTCGGCGAGAGCGAGGTCGCGAAGGACATCCAGGTCGTGTCGACCGGCTCGCTCGGGCTCGACATCGCGCTCGGCGTCGGGGGGCTTCCACGCGGGCGGGTGGTCGAGATCTACGGTCCCGAAGCCTCGGGCAAGACGACGCTCGCGCTGTCCGTGATCGCGCAGATCCAGCGGACGAGCGGTACCGCGGCGTTCATCGACGCGGAGCACGCGCTCGATCCGCAGTACGCGAAGAAGCTCGGCGTCAGCGTCGAGGAGCTCCTGATCTCGCAGCCCGACAACGGCGAGCAGGCCCTCGAGATCGCCGACATGCTGGTGCGCTCGGGCTCGGTCGACACGGTGGTGATCGACTCGGTGGCGGCGCTCGTGCCCAAGGCCGAGATCGAGGGCGAGATGGGCGAGCCGCAGATGGGGCTGCAGGCGCGGCTCATGTCGCAGGCGCTGCGCAAGCTCACCGCCAACATCAAGCGCTCGAACACGCTGGTGGTCTTCGTCAACCAGATCCGCATGAAGATCGGCGTGCTGTTCGGCAATCCGGAGACCACCACCGGCGGCAACGCGCTCAAGTTCTATGCGTCGGTCAGGATCGACATCCGCCGCGTCGGCTTGATCAAGAAGGGCGACGAGGTGATCGGCTCGGAGACGCGCGCCAAGGTGGTCAAGAACAAGGTGGCACCGCCGTTCCGTCAGGCGGACTTCGACATTCTCTACGGCGAGGGCATCTCGCGCGAGGGCGAGATCATCGAGCTCGGCGTGATGTACAAGATCATCGAGAAGTCCGGCGCATGGTACGCCTACAAGGGCGACCGCATCGGCCAGGGCAAGGACAACGCGCGCGAGTACCTGAGGGAGCATCCCGAGGCTGCGCACGAGATCGAGGGCAAGATCCGCGTCGCGGCGGGGGTGGGCGCACCGGCGGCCACCGGCACGGACGACGAGTGAGCAAGGAGCTGCGGGCACGCGCACTCAGGCTGCTGGCGCGCCGCGAGCATACGCGCACGGAGCTCGCGCGCAAACTCGCGCCCCATGCGGACGATCCCGGCGAGCTTTCGGCGCTGCTCGACGAGCTGGAGCGGCGCGGCTGGCTCTCCGAGCGCCGCGCGGCCGAGCAGCTCGTGCACGCGCGGCGCGGCAGGTTCGGCGCGGCGCGCATCCGGCGCGACTTGCGGGACAAGGGAGTCCCCGAGGAAGTGATCGCGCAGGCCGTCGGCGAGCTCAAGGCGGGCGAGCTTGACGCAGCGCGCGCCCTCTGGCAGAAAAAGTTTGGGAAGGCGCCGGCCGACGCGCGCGAAAGGGCGCGGCAGATGAGATTCCTCCAGGGGCGCGGTTTCAGCCTCGAAGTGATCCGCAGGGTGGTGCGCGGTGAGGAAGACTGAGCCGGGTGTATCCGCGGCCCGCCGCGCCCCGGTGGCGCGGGTGTTGGCGGCGCTCTCGGCAGGCAGGGTGGATCGATGAAGAGCAGCGAAATACGCACGAGCTTCCTCGAATTCTTCGCGAGCAAGGGGCATACCATCGTGCCCTCGAGCCCGCTCGTGCCCGCGAACGATCCGACGCTGCTCTTCACCAACTCCGGCATGGTGCAGTTCAAGGACGTGTTCCTGGGGCACGAGAAGCGTCCCTACGTGCGCGCAACGACCGCGCAGCGCTGTGTGCGCGCCGGCGGCAAGCACAACGACCTCGAGAACGTCGGCTACACCGCGCGCCACCATACCTTCTTCGAGATGCTCGGCAACTTCAGCTTCGGCGATTACTTCAAGGAGAACGCGATCGAGTACGCGTGGGAATTCCTGACGGGGGCGTTGAAGCTGTCCAGGGACCGGCTGTGGATCACCGTCTACGCGGAAGATGACGAGGCCGCCGACGTCTGGCTGAACCGCATTGGAGTGCCGGAGGAGCGGATGAAACGCATCGCGACCGCTGACAACTTCTGGCAGATGGGCGACACCGGCCCGTGCGGCCCGTGCACCGAAATCTTCTGGGACCACGGGCCGGGCATTGCGGGCGGACCACCGGGTTCCCCGGATGCGGACGGCGACCGCTACGTCGAGATCTGGAACCTCGTGTTCATGCAGTTCAACCGCGATGAGCAGGGCAGGCTCCACAAGCTGCCCAGGCCCTCGGTCGACACCGGCATGGGACTGGAGCGCGTCGCCGCGGTGATGCAGGGCGTGCACTCGAACTACGAGATCGATCTGTTCCGTGACCTCGTCAGGGCGGCGGCGCACGCGACGGGGACCAAGAACCTCGACTCGAGCTCGCTCAGGGTGATCGCCGATCACATTCGCGCCTGCGGTTTTCTCATCGCAGACGGCGTGATCCCGGGCAACGAAGGGCGCGGCTACGTGCTGCGCCGTATCATCCGCCGCGCCATCCGCCACGGCTACAAGCTCGGCCGGAAGCGGCCGTTTTTCCACCGGCTGGTGCCCGATCTGGTGCGAGTGATGGGGGACGCCTATCCGGAGCTTCGGGCCGCGCAGGAGCGGGTGATGCAGGGGTTGAAGACCGAGGAAGAGCGCTTTGCCGAGACGCTGGAAAACGGCATGGTGGTGCTCGAGGTCGCGATGAAATCCGAAGACCGTATGCTCGACGGGAACACCGTGTTCAAGCTCTACGACACCTACGGTTTCCCGCTCGATCTCACGGCAGACATCGCGCGTGAACGCGGTATCACCGTCGATATGGCGGGATTCGAAGCTGCGATGGAGGCTCAGCGCGAGCGGGGACGCGCTGCCTCCAGGTTCAGCCTGCAGGCGGGTGTGGAATACTCGGGCCAGGCGACGCGGTTCCACGGCTACGATGCGCTCATCCACGAGGGCGGGATCCTCGCGATCTACAAGGAAGGCACTTCGGTGCCGGGCATCGAAGCGGGGGAAGCGGCGGTGATCGTGCTCGACCATACGCCGTTCTACGCCGAATCCGGCGGCCAGGTGGGCGACCACGGCTATCTGCTCTCCAGCCATGGCACGTTCGTGGTCGAGGACACGCAGAAGATCCAGGCCGAGGTTTTCGGCCACAAGGGGACGCTCAAGACGGGACGGCTCGCGGTGGGTGACACGGTGCAGGCCAAGGTCGACGAGCGCGCTCGCTCGCGTGCCGCCTACAATCACTCGGCAACGCACCTGATGCACGCGGCGTTGCGCAAGCTGCTGGGGCAGCACGTGATGCAGAAGGGATCGCTCGTCGATCCGGAACGCACGCGGTTCGACTATTCGCACCCGGAGCCGCTCACCGAGCAGCAAATCCACGAGATCGAAAGGCTCGTGAACGAGCAGATCCGCCGCAACCTGCCGGTCGAGGCGCGCGTGATGAAGTACGACGAGGCGCTCAGGCAGGGCGCGATGGCGCTGTTCGGCGAGAAGTACGGCGACGAGGTGCGGGTGATCGGCATGGGCGCTTTCTCGACCGAGTTGTGCGGCGGCACGCACGTCAGGCGCACCGGCGATATCGGCTTCTTCAAGATCGTCTCGGAAACCGGGATCGCGGCGGGTATCCGCCGCATCGAGGCGGTCACCGCGGACGGCGCGCTTGCCCACGTTCAGGAGCAGGAGGAGCGGCTCGCCGAGGCGGCGCAGCAACTCAAGACCTCGCCGCAGGATGTCCCGCAGAAAATCAGCCAGATCATGGAGGAGGCGCGCGGCCTCGAGAAGGAGCTCGCGCGACTGAAATCGAGACTCGTCTCATCGCGGGGCGACGAGCTCGCCGGGCAGGCGGTGGAAGTGAAGGGTGTCAAGGTGGTGGTGGCGGCGGTCGACGGCGCGGACGCGAAGGCGCTGCGCGAGGCGGTGGACAAGCTCAAGGACAAGCTCAGGAGCTGCGTCGTCGTGCTCGCTTCCGCGGAGGATGACAAAGTCGCGCTGGTCGCGGGCGTCACCAGGGATCTCACCGCGAGGCTCAAGGCCGGCGAGCTTGCGAACTTTGTTGCGCAGCAGGTGGGCGGCAAGGGCGGGGGAAGGCCCGATATGGCGCAGGCAGGGGGCACCGATCCTGCCAGGCTCCCGGCCGCGCTCGACTCGGTGCGCGGCTGGGTCGAGCAGCGCCTGTAGGGCAGCGGAATCCGCAGCCCGTCGTGGTTGACTCGAAAGCGCGGTGACGGAGGAAATTCGAGATGAGCGAAGCCGAGAAAGCGAAACCGCATCCCCTGCTCAAGGCGCAGGCAATACAGTCCATGCCCGAAATCGTCCGGGTACACCGGCTCAACCCGAAGGCGATACGCCATGCGCGCTCGCTCGGCGACGCGGTGGGCCTGTCCGCGATCGGCGTGCATCTGGTGCGGATCAAGCCGGGCGATGCGAGCACCGAGCTTCATTTTCACCACCAGGACGAGGAGTTCATTTTCGTGCTCTCGGGCCGCGGCGTGGCGGAGATCGGCGAGGAGAAATTCGAAGTGGGGCCGGGCGATTTCACGGGTTTTGTCGCCGGTTCGCTCCCGCATGCAATGACGAACCCGTTCGCGGAGGACCTCGTCTATCTGATGGGCGGAAATCGCTATCCGTTCGACGTTAGCGACTACCCGCGCGTCCGCAAGCGCCGTTACCGGGAGAACGGCGTCAACGAGTACGTGAGCTGGAATGCACTGGAAAAGGCCAGCGGACCCGGCAGGTAACCGTGTCTGCCGTGCTCGGCGCGAATACGCGCGGCTGCCGCGCCGTGCGCGTCTGCGCCGCGGGCGGGAATAGCGTATCATGTTTCGAAACAGCCGGAATGCGCGGCATCGAGTTGCCGTGCTCGCGGTGGCCAAAGTAGCGAGCCGGGGGGATACGTTGATGCGTGATCTTCGCCTCGCCGCGGCCTTGGCGCGCGAGACGGTGATGCTGCTACCCCCAAGGAGGGGCCCATGATTGTCGCCATCGTCAGTTTCCCGCTCGCCAAGCCGGCCTCGCTGGAGGATATGAAAACGAGATTCCGGTCCACTGCGCCCAAGTACCTGAACGTGCCCGGCCTGCTGCGAAAGAACTATTTCCTCACCGAGGACGGCATGCGCGCGGGCGGGATCTACGTGTGGCAGTCGAAGGCCATTGCCGAGAAGTTCTACTCGCCGGAGTGGAGGAAGACGGTCGCCGGGGCCTATGGGGCCGCGCCCGAGATTCTTTACTTGCACTCCCCGGCGATGGTGGACAACCAGAACCACGCGATCATCTACAGTTGATCGCGCGGTCCGGCGTCCTTCTACCGGCTTTGGGGGGACGCGATCTTCCGGCAAGCGGGACAGGCGGAGGCGCCTCCTCGGCGGGAACTCAAGCCCGCGAAGACGGTGCTTCGGGCGCAGGTGGTCGTTTTCGTCTACAAATGGAAGGGGACACATGTCACTCTCCGGACAGGTGGCGCTGATCACCGGCGCTTCGCGCAACCCCGGGCTCGGCAGGACCATCGCGCTTGCATTCGCCGCAAAAGGCATCCACATCGTGCTGGGCGGGCGCACCCGGAAGGACGTGCTCGAGGCGAACGCCGCGGAAGTCCGGGCGCGCGGCGTCAAAGCGCTGCCGTACCTTGCCGACATCACCGATCCCGCGCAGGTCGAAGCGATGGTGACGGCCACCGTCAAGCAATTCGGGGGCATCGACATCCTAGTGAACTGCGCCGGAGCGCGCGGCGATGTCGGCCTTCTCGACATGACGGTGGAGCAGTGGCGCACGGTGCTCTCCGTCAATCTCGACGGCGCGTTCAACTGCGTAAGAGCAGCGGCGCCGCACATGATCCGGCGCAGCTACGGCCGCATCATCAGCATGGCGGGGATCTCGGGACAGCTCGGGGACCCCCACCGCGCGCACCTGGTGACGGCCAAGGCGGGCCTGATCGGATTCACCAAGGCGGTCGCCGTAGAGCTCGGCCGCCACGGCGTTACCGCAAACGCGGTTTCTCCGGGTATCATAGACACGCCGCGGCCCGCGGGCGCGGCCCTTGAAAAACGCCGAAAGCGCATCGTGGAGAGCCCGCTCGGGCGCGCGGGGAGCGGGGAGGACATCGCGAACGCATGTCTGTTCCTGGCCTCGGACGAGGCGGCTTTCATCACCGGCCAGACCCTGAGCGTGAACGGCGGGGCTTTCATGCCGTAAACGCGGGTGGGGCCACGACACGAGAGGAGGAGAAAATGACGGGCAATTGGTATTCCAGGCTGTTCGCGGCGGGTTGGGCGCTCGCTTGCGCAGTGCCTTTTCAGAGCGCATTCCCACAGACGTTTCCATCGAAGGAGATCGAGGTCGTCGCCCACACCGGTCCCAGCGGCGGCGCGGCAATTTTCGGCCGCTACGTG
>JACQGO010000350.1 GCA_016199485.1 Betaproteobacteria bacterium | reverse complement strand
GCCGAGCACGGCATCGGGCAGGCCAAGCTCGCCGAGCTCGCGCGCTACAAGAGCGCGCTGGAACTCGAGATGATGCGCACGCTCAAAGAAGCATTCGACCCCTACGGCATCATGAATCCCGGCAAGGTGTTGCCGTCACGATAATTGCGGGCCCATGAGCGACGAGATCATCAAGACCGAGGCGGAGTGGAGGCGGCAGCTCACTCCCGAGCAGTTTTACGTGACGCGCCGGAAAGGCACCGAGCGGGCGTTCAGCGGCGCCTACTGGGATTGCCATGACCGGGGCATCTACCGCTGCGTGTGCTGCGGCGCGGAGCTGTTCAGCTCGGAGCACAAGTTCGACTCCGGCACCGGCTGGCCGAGCTTCTGGCAGCCGGTGAAGCCCGGCAACGTCGCGACCGAGGACGACCACAGTTTTTTCATGCGCCGCACGGAAGTGCTGTGCAGCCGCTGCGATGCGCATCTGGGACACGTCTTCGACGACGGCCCGGAGCCGACCAGGCTGCGCTACTGCATCAATTCCGCGGCGCTCAGGTTAGAATAACGCCCTCATGAAACTCCTGTTCGACCTTTTTCCGGTCCTCCTTTTCTTCATCGCGTTCAAGGTCTACGGCATCTTTGTGGCCACGGCGGTTGCGATCGCCGCGACATTCATGCAGGTCGGCTGGTCATGGTTGCGCCATCGCAGGATCGAAAACGTGCTGTGGGTGAGCCTCGGGGTGATCATCGTGTTCGGCGGCGCGACGCTCGCGCTGCAGGACGAGACCTTCATCAAGTGGAAGCCGACCGTGCTCTACTGGCTGTTCGGCGCAGCGCTGCTCATCGCCGATCTGGCATTCAGGAAAAACCTGATTCGCGCGATGATGGAGAGCCAGATCACGCTGCCCGAGGGGGTGTGGCGCCGGCTGCTCGCGAGCTGGATCGGCTTCTTCGCGGCAATGGGGCTCGCCAACCTCTACGTTGCCTACAACTTTTCCACAGACGCCTGGGTGAACTTCAAGCTGTTTGGAGGAATGGGGTTGATGGTGGCGTTCGTGTTGCTGCAGGCGCTGGTGCTCGCGAAGTATCTCGAAGACAAGGAGACCAAATAGTGCTGTACGCGATCATCGGCGAGGACGTGCCGGGCTCCCTGGAAAAGCGGATGGCGGCGCGGCCTGCGCACTTGAGGCGTCTGGCCGAACTGCAGGATGCCGGCCGGTTGCTGCTGGCCGGCCCGTGCCCCGCAATCGACAGCGCCGATCCCGGTCCCGCCGGGTTTTCCGGCAGCGTGATCGTCGCCGAATTCGAGTCGCTCGAGGCGGCGCGGGCATGGGCGGGCGCCGACCCTTACGCCGCCACCGGAGTCCACGCGAAGGTGACGATCAAGCCGTTCGTAAAGGTTTTTCCGGCATGAGCGTGCCCGATCTGATGCGGCAGCGGCTTGCTGCGCTCGCGCCCGACTCGGTCGAAATCCTCGACGAAAGCGGCAAGCACGCCAGCCATGAAGGCGCGAAGGGCGGCGGCGGGCATTACCGGCTGGTGATCGTTTCACGACAATTCTCGGGAAAAGCGGTGCAGGAACGCCACCGCATGGTCTATGCGGCACTCGGACCACTGATGAACAAAGAGGTTCACGCGCTCGCGATCAAAGCCTATACTCCCGACGAGATTTGATTCCTAACCGACGAAGGACGCATCATGCAGATGATGGAAGCGATACGGATGGCGTTGCCCGGGGCGGTCGGCCTCCTCATTGCGACCGCAGCCTACGCGCAGGGAGGCCCGGTAGCCAGGGTCAACGGGGTGGCAATCCCGCAGAGCCGCCTCGAATTTCTGGTGAAAGCTCAAGTTGCGCAGGGTCAACAGGATACCCCGGAGCTCCGGGCCAACATACGCAACGCGCTCATCGAGCGTGAGATCATCGCCCAGGAGGCGCTGCGCAAGGGCCTCGACAAGACCCCCGATGCGAGGGCGCAACTGGAGCTGAGCCGCCAGCAAGTGCTGATCGACGCCTACGTGCGCGACTATATCAGGACGCACCCCGTCACCGATGAAGTGCTGCAGAAGGAGTACGACAGCATCAAGTCACGACTCGGCGAGCGAGAATACAAGGCGCGTCATATCCTCGTCGCAAGCGAGGCGGAAGCTAAGGACCTGATCGCACAGATCAGGAAAGGCGCCAGCTTCGAAAAGCTCGCCAGCGAAAAATCCCGCGATCCGGGATCGAAAGCGCGCGGCGGCGAGCTCGACTGGAACATCCCGGCGAACTATCTAAAGCCGTTTGCCGACGCCTTGATGAACCTGAAGAAGGGGCAGATGACCGACGCCCCGGTGCAGACCCAGGCCGGATGGCACATCATCCGCCTCGACGACGAGCGGGCGTTCAAGGCGCCGACGCTCGAGCAGATCAAGCCGCGCCTGCAGCAGAACACGCAGCAGCAATTTATTCAGAAGGCGATCGCCGAGTTGCGCGCGAAAGCCAAGGTCGAATGATCAGAACGTGTTGCGCACCCCGGTGATCGAGGGGAAGCGGTTTTTCAGCAGTTGCTCGCGCGATGTGCGCAGCGCCCTCACCGGGTCGCGCTCGTACATCGCATCGAGCTCTTCCTCGGTGTAGAAAGGGGCGTCAGGCTTGAGCGGTGGTTCGCTCATGAGCGCTCGCACCGACATCCACCCTTCACCGGCGTCAGCCGACCCATTTCCGTGCGTTGCGGAACATCCTGAGCCACGGCGCATCCTCGTCCCAGCCTTCGGGATGCCACGAATTCTGCACCGCGCGGAACACGCGCTCGGGATGCGGCATCATGATGGTAAAGCGCCCGTCGGGCGTGGTGAGCCCCGCGATCCCGCGCGGCGAGCCGTTCGGGTTGCAGGGGTAGACCTCGGTCGCGCGGCCACGATGGTCGACGAAACGCAGCACGACGAGCGCTTGCGCGCGCTCGAGCGCTTCGTCGTCGGCGAACTCGGCGTACCCTTCCCCGTGCGCGCAGGGGATCGGGATGCGGCTGCCCGCCATGTTCTCGAGCAACAGCGACGGCGAGCGTTGCACTTCGGCAAGCACGAAACGCGCCTCGAACTGCTCCGACTTGTTGCGCACGAAGTGCGGCCAGACGGCCGCGCCCGGTATCATCTCGTGCAGGTTGCTCATCATCTGGCATCCGTTGCACACGCCGAGCGCGAAGGAATCGGGGCGCGCGAAAAACGCGGCGAATTCGTCGCGGGCGCGGGCGTTGAACAGTATCGATTTTGCCCAGCCCTCGCCCGCCCCCAGCACGTCACCGTAAGAAAATCCGCCGCACGCGGCAAAGCCCTTGAAGTCCTTCAGGCTCGTGCGCCCGATGATGATTTGACTCATGTGCACGTCCACCGCCTCGAAACCGGCGCGGTCGAATGCCGCGGCCATCTCGACGTGTCCGTTTACTCCCTGTTCGCGCAGGATTGCGATCCGGGGCCGGGCGCCTCGGGAAATGTACGGTGCTGCGATGTCCTCACGCGGATCGAAACCAAGCGCCACGCTAAGCCCGGGGTCCCCGGTGTCGAGGATGTGGTCGTACTCCTGCTGCGCGCACTCGGGGTTGTCGCGCAGCCGCTGCATATGATAGGTCGTCTCCGACCACGCGCGCTGGAGATCGACGCGGCGCTCGCAAAGTATCTCCTTGCCGTTGCAGCACACCCGCAATGCATCGTCATCGTTCGGCACACCGACCAGGTGACACGCCATGCCGAGGCCCGCCGCCGCAAATGCCCGGGCCACCGCCGCGGTATCCGCTCGACGCACCTGCAGCACCGCGCCGAGCTCCTCGCTGAAGAGGATGGCGAGCGGGGATTGCGCTCCGGCCAGCGCGCTGAGGTCTACGGTGATCCCGGCACGCCCCGCGAACATCATTTCCGCGAGCAGCGCGAACAGCCCGCCGTCCGAGCGGTCGTGGTAGGCGATAATCTTGCCGGCGGCGTTCAACGCCTGCACGGTGGCAAAGAACGCTTTCAGCAGCCCCGGGTCATCGAGATCGGGCGCATCGTCGCCAAGCTCGCCATAGACCTGCGCCAGTGCCGAGCCGCCGAGGCGGCAGCGATTCCCCCCGAGATCGATCAGCACGAGATCGGTTTCGCCGCAGTCACGGCGCAGCCAGGGCGTGAGCGTGCCACGCGCGTCGACGACCGGCGCAAACGCCGAGACGATGAGCGACAGCGGCGCCGTCACCTCCTTGCGCACGCCGTTTTCCTGCCACGTCGTCTTCATGGAAAGGGAGTCCTTGCCCACCGGAATGCTCACCCCGAGCCGCGGGCATAGCTCCAGCGCCACCGCGCGCACGGTGTTGAACAGCGCGACATCCTCTCCGGGGTGCCCCGCCGCGGCCATCCAGTTCGCCGAAAGCTTGACGTCACCGATATCCGCGATGCGCGCCGCGGCGATGTTGGTGAGTGCCTCGGCAACCGCCATGCGGCCGGCGGCCTCCGGGCTTACCAGCGCAAGCGGCGTGCGCTCGCCTGCCGCGAACGCTTCGCCGCGGTAAGTGGTGTAACCCATCAGCGTCACCGCGCAGTCAGCGACGGGCACCTGCCACGGGCCCACCATCTGGTCGCGCGCCGTCATGCCGCCCACGGTGCGGTCGCCGATCGCGACTAGGAAGGTCTTGTCGGCGACCGCCGGAAGCCGCAGCACGCGGTATGCCGCGTCGCGCAGGTCGATGTGCCGCGTCTCGAAGCGCCACAGCCTGCGCTTGAGGTGCGCTGCACGCCGCACCACCTTGGGCGGCTTGCCAAGCACGACCGCGAGATCGATGTCCACTGGGCGGTTGCCGAACACGCGGTCCTCCACCGTAAGCCTCGCGTCGTCGGTCGCCTCCCCGATCACCGCAAACAGGCAGCGCTCCTGCCCGCAGATCGCGCTGAACAGCGCGAGGTCTCGGGGGCTCACCGCCAGCACGTAGCGCTCCTGCGCCTCGTTGCACCAGATCTGCATCGGCGTCATGCCCGGCTCCTCGCTGGGAATCGCGCGCAAATCGAAGCGCGCGCCGCGATGCGAGGCGTGGACCATCTCCGGCAGCGCGTTCGACAGCCCGCCCGCCCCCACGTCGTGTATCGACAGGATGGGGTTGGCCTCGCCGAGCGCGCAGCAATGATCGATCACTTCCTGCGCGCGGCGCTGCATTTCGGCGTTGCCGCGCTGCACCGAGTCGAAGTCGAGGTCCTCGAGATTGGAGCCGGTGTCCATGCTGGAGGCGGCGCCCCCGCCCAGCCCGATCAGCATCCCCGGACCGCCGAGATGGATGATCAGCGCGCCGCCCGTCACCTCGCGCTTGCGCGCGTGGCGCGCCGCGATGTTGCCCACGCCGCCCGCGATCATGATCGGCTTGTGATAGCCGCGCACTTCACCCGCGGCCATCTGCTCGAAGGTGCGGAAGTACCCGCACAGGTTGGGGCGGCCAAACTCGTTGTTG
>JACQGO010000323.1 GCA_016199485.1 Betaproteobacteria bacterium | reverse complement strand
TCTATGCAAAGCGCTCGCTTCCCGCATGGGTCTCCGCCGTGCCGCTGCGCGAAAAGCTGGTGTTGCACCGCGACCGGCTGTTCGCGCCTGCAACGAGCCGGCGCGGCAAGGCGGGCCTGCCAGGACATGACAAGTCCGGCCGAACGGAAAGCACTGACGCCTACCGTCAGGACCTGACCGCGGAAGCTTGGGGGGCATGGGATTGGGACATCCTCTATTCCACGCCGGAACAGGCGATCCTGGAGTTGCTCGAACAGGTCCCGAAGCGGGAGTCGGTGGCACATGCCGATGCGGTGATCGCCGGCCTCGCTGACCTCAGTTCACGGCGGCTGGTGGCGCTACTCGCGGGTTGCCGCAGCGTCAAGGTGAAGCGCCTCTTTCTGGCGCTCGCGGGAAGGCATCGCCATCCCTGGGTGCGGCGCGTGCAAGAAGCGGCGGACCGGAGCGAGTTCGACCTCGGACGCGGAAAGCGCGTGCTCGTCCCAGGCGGCCGCTTGCACCCCAAATATCTGATCACGCTGCCGGCGGAGCTGGATGTTCGAAGCGAATAATCCCTTTTTGCCGCAGGCGCGGCTGGTCGTGCGCGTGCTGCGCCATGTCGCCGAGGAGCCCACGCTTCGGCGACGTCGAGGCCCTGGTGCTCTCGTTCGAGGATCTCTTCGCCGGTAAGATTGTCGCTGCGCTCGACCGCCAGCATCCGCGTGATCTTTTTGACGTGAAGCTGCTGCTTGAACGCGAGGGACTATCGGAGCGCTTGCTGGACGCGTTCGTGATCTACCTTGCGAGCCACGACCGCCCGATGGCCGAAGTGGTCGAGCCTCGCGAGAAGGACATCCGCGCGGTGTACGAGCGCGAATTCACGCAGATGACCGCGGAGCCGATTGCGTTTGATGATCTTCTCGACGCTCGGAGACGGCTTGTCATCGAGCTGCGGGGAGGACTTCAGGAACGCCACCGGGAATTCCTGCGTTCGGTCAAGCGTCTTGCGCCGGACTGGTCATTGCTCCCGGTGCCGCATGCGGCGGAGCTCCCGGGAATCCGCTGGAAGCTTCAGAATCTCGAAATCCTGCGACGCAACCAGCCCACGCGCTACAAAGCGGCGCTGGCCAAGCTCGAGGCTGTGCTGGACGGATTTGGCCAGTAGGCGCCGCACATTCCTCGGAAATTTCCGGTGGTGATTGCCGCGCAAGTGAGGAAAGGGTATCTTGCGTCGGTCCGGGCGGAGTGGAACAAGAACTGGGATTACCATACAGCCACCGATCAACATGAACACCTCCGCCATCGTTCAGAAGCTCTGGAACTACCGCAACGGCCCAGGGCTCGGACGGAGCCTCGCCCGTTCGCCGGCACGGAAGCGCGCAGGCGCTTCCGTGAAACCCCGGCTCACCCTGCGCGACGACGGGATGAGCTGCGGCGACGGCGTCGAGCAGTTGAGGTTGCGCGGGGCGGACCCGGCGCGGGAGCGGTCTTGAATGCCGTCGCGTCCCAACATCCTGCTCATCACTTCCGACCAGCAGCGCGCGGACTGCTTCGGGTTCGAGAATCCGCACGTCCGCACCCCGCACATCGACGGGCTCGCGCGCGAGGGCACGCGCTTCTCGGCGTGCATCACGCCCAACCTCGTCTGCCAGCCCGCGCGCGCTTCGATCCTCACCGGGTTGCTGCCGCTCACGCACGGAGTGTGGGACAACGGAATCGATCTCGACCCGCACGTGGGCGAACGGGGCTTCGCCGGCACGCTTGCGCGCGCCGGCTATCGCACCGCCTTCGTCGGCAAGGCGCATTTCGCGACCAAGGCGACGTTCAGGCCCACCGGCACGCCGGAATGCAGGTCGAGCGGCGCGAGATACGGCCCCGAGTGGGTCGGGCCGTACATGGGCTTCGAGCACGTCGAGCTTGCCGTGCTCGGCCACTTCGACAACCCGTGCCCCGTGGAAAGGCCGCCGGTCGGCCATTACGAGCGCTGGCTCTACAGCCGCGCACCGGAAGAAGAAGTCGAGCGGCTGTATCGCGCCTCGCTGCGGCCCGGCGTCGGCGCAACGCAAACCTGGCACTCGGCGCTGCCGGTGGAGTGGCATTCGTCGAGCTGGATCGCCGAGCGCGCGATCCACTGGCTGGAGGGCCGCGACCGATCGCGGCCGTTCTGCATGTGGGTATCGTTCCCCGATCCGCACCAGCCGTTCGACTGCCCGGCGCCTTGGAGCTTCTTGTACGATCCGAAATCGGTACCGCTGCCAGGTGACCGCAGGCGAGACCTCGAGCGCAGGCCGTGGTGGTACAAGGCGACGCTCGAAGGCACTCCCCGGCTCGCCGATCCCGGGATGCGCGAATTGCGGGCAAAAGTTTCGCGCATCCCCGACCAGAGCGACGAGCAGCTCGCGCACATGACGGCCAACTACTACGGGATGATTTCGCTCATCGACCACAACGTCGGGCGCATCCTGGAAGCGCTCGAGGCGCACGGATTGGCGCAGAACACGCTCGTCGTCTTCACCACCGACCACGGCGAGATGCTCGGCAACCACGGGCTCTACCTCAAGGGGCCGTGGCCGCTCGAAGACCTGCTGCGCGTGGGGCTCATCGCGCGCGGCCCCGGTGTGAAACGGGGGCAGGTCATCGCTGAGCCGGTCTCCACGCTCGATCTCGCTCCGAGCTTCTGCGATTACGCCGGCGTTTCGGCGGTCGCGGACCTGCAGGGAAAGACCCTGAGGAGCATGCTCGAAGGCGGGTCCGAGACGCGCGCGGCGGCCTGGAGCGAATGGCACGTGCATCCGGCGCGCTGCGGGGTGGAGCTCAAGCTGAGAACGGTGCGCACGCGCCGCTACAAATGCACCTTCGAGCTCGAATCCGGCGCCGGGGAGCTTTACGACCTTCAGAACGATCCCGGCGAGATGACAAATCTCTTCGATGATCCCGGATACCGCAGAGTGCGCAACGAGCTCGAGGCGATGATGCGCGCGCGACCGGGCCGCATGCGCGACGATCTCGCCGAACCAATCGGGATCGCGTGATGCGCGTCGGTTTGTTCGTCACCTGCCTCGTTAATTTAATGCGCCCGCGCATCGGGTTCGCGGCGCTGAAACTGCTCGAAGCCGCGGGGTGCGAGGTGATCGTGCCGCGCGCGCAGACCTGCTGCGGCCAGCCCGGCTACAATTCCGGCGACCGCGGCGCGGCGCTCTCTCTCGCGAAAAAGCTTCTCGCCGAGTTCGAGGACTGCGAGTACGTCGTCGCGCCTTCAGGCTCGTGCGCCGGCATGGTCCGCGTCCACTATCCCGATCTCCTTCGTGACGATCCGGTGATGCTGGAACGCGTGCGACGGCTTTGTGCGCGCACGTACGAGCTTACCGATTTCCTCGTCAGCGTCGCGAAACTGGAGCGCGTGCCGGGCGAATTTCGCGGCACCGTTACGTATCATGATTCATGCGCGGGGCTGCGCGAGCTGGGCGTGAAAACACAGCCGCGCGCGCTGCTCGCAAAAGTGGCGGGTCTCACGCTCAGGGAGATGGAAGAGGCGGAAGGCTGTTGCGGCTTCGGCGGCACCTTCGCCGTCAAGTTCGGCGAGATCTCCGCCCACATCGCCGACCGCAAGTGCGATCACGTCGCGGCGAGCGGCGCCGACGCGGTTGTGCTGGGGGATCTCGGTTGCATGTTGAACATCGAGGGACGGCTCAGGCGGCGCGGCGACGAGAAGACGAAAGTATTGCACGTCGCCGAAGTGCTGGCGGGGATGACGGAAGGATGATGAATCAGCGCGCCTTTGAACCGAACAGCCTCGCGCCGATCTTGCGCAGGAACCGCGCCCATTCGCGCTGAAACTTCGGATCGGTGCCCGAGCGCCCGGTGACGAGCCGCGTGATCTGGGTGAACGCGATCGGGTAGGTGGCGAGCGACAGTATCGCAAGCTGGACGAGCTTGTGATCCATGCGTGCCGGCGGCAGGCCATCGGCCTGCATCAGCCTGATCGCGTTGCCGTACTGCGCGATGCGGCGTTGTCTTTCCTCCTCTCCGGGAATCGCGCGGTTACGGGCGCTCGCCGCCTCCCAGGTGAGAAAACGGATGTAGTCGACGTCCCTGGCGCGCTTGCGAAAGCGCTCGGCGATGATCTCGGCGGGGTTGCGCGGCAGCGTTTCCTCCCACTGCACGGTGGGCCTGAACTTCAGGTCGTGAACCTGCCGGAACAGGCCTTCCTTGCCGCGGAAATGATGGTGAACGAGCTGCTTGCTCACATGCGCGCGGCGGGCGATCTCCGCGATCCGCGCTCCGTCGAAGCCGCGCTCCGAGAACTCCTTTCCCGCCGCAGCCAGGATGCGCCGGCGCGTGCGCCGGCCGTCGCGCAGCTTTCCCATGGATCGTCGTTGTTGGTGTGCTCCCGCGAGATTATACCGGCGGCGGCAATTTGACAACGGTAAAGTTGTAACTTAACATCCGACTGAAAAAAATCTGATGCCCGTCTGCCGGGCGCGCGGGGCCGAACGCCGGGCCGGCGCGGGCGGGCCGCGGCGTTGTCACCAGCGTGCATCACAAAGGAGGAAATTCATGTCAAAGACCGATTTCGCTGCTCCAGCCACCGGGCGCGTCGCCGGCGGGCCGCACGACCCCGGCCGGCGCGATTTTCTGGGCAGGGCCGCGGCGCTCGCGGTCGGACTGAGCGCGGGCCTCGCGGGACGCGAGACCGCGGCGGCCGCCGCCGACGTGGAGACGATCAACGTCAACGACAGGCTGATCGAGGCGGCAAAGCGCGAGGGCAGCCTCACGGTGCGTTACAGCTCGCCGGTCGACGAGATGCGCGCGATGGGAGGGGCTTTCCAGGCGCGCTTCGGCGTCAAGGTGCAGATGGACCGCAAGGTGGGCGTGCTGGGGAGCCAGCAGTTCGCGACCGAGGAGCGCGCCGGGCAGCACGTGATGGACCTCAATTACTCCGCCGATCCCGCCGGCATCCGTGACCTCGCCGAGGAGGGGTACTACCTGCGCTACACGCTCGCCGACCTCGACAAAAAGCTCGACAAGGGCACGTACCTGCCCGGGCTCGGCTACTCCCCGAAGTGGACCGAGATCGTCATCTCGTATAACCCCGACCACATTCCCCACGTGCAGGCGAAGCAGATGTTCAAGACCTGGCGCGGGCTGCTCGACCCCAAGCTCAAGGGCAGGATCGGGCTCAACGAGCCGGCGGGCGGCGGCGTGCCGTTCGCGACGTTCCTCATGTTCTACCGGCGGCCCGAGTACGGCAGGAAGTTCCTGGAACAGGTCGCCGCGCAGAACCCGCGCCTTTATCCGGGCTCCGCGCCGGGCCGCGAGGATCTCGCCGCGGGAGCGATCTCGGTGTTCATTCCCAACTGGGAGTCGATTGCGATGGTGCATTTCCTGAAGGGGGACAAGACGGCGTGGACGTATCCCGAAATCGCTCCTGCTTTTGCCAACACCTATCTCGCGATCTCGAGGCGCGCGCCGCACCCCAACACCGCGCGGCTGTTCGCCGCGTGGTTCTTCACTCCGGAAGGCGCGCGCGCGATGCAAAACGTGCAGGCGCGCCCGACGCTCAAAGGGGTGCCCGACGAACGCGCCGTCATCGCTAGGCTGAAGCAGACGGACTGGTGGCAGCCCTACCCCGAGAAGATCCGCTGGGTCCCGGACGTGAACGACTGGGACGAGAACTACGACAAGCTGATGCCCGACATGCGCCGCGTGCTGGGCTGGAAGCGTTGAGCGTCGCGTACCGATCGGTGTAGACCTCCACTCCGCGCACGGGCCAACGGGCCATCGCCGGGACCATCACGCATGCCAGCACGCAGCGCCGTCCTGCTTTCAGCATTCGCACCGCGGCTGTGGTCGTGGGGGCTGCTCGGCGCGGTGGCGCTGCTGGTGCTCGCGCCGCTCGGCGCGCTGTTTTACGGCGCGGTGCGCAGCCACGCGCCCGGCTCGCGCCGCGCGACGTGGACTCTGGAAAACCTGCAAGCGGTCTACGGCGGGCTGTTCGAGAGCGGCTGGGCGCAGTCGGCGACGATCAACTCCATCACCGTGGCGCTGCCGGTGACGCTCATCGCGTGCGCGCTCGGGGTGTTCCTCGCGTGGGCGGTGACGCGCACCGACATGTGGGGACGCCGGCTGTTCGAGATCGCGTTCCTGCTGCCGATGCTCTATTCGCCGCTGGTCGGCGTGATCGGCTGGTCGGTGCTCGCCGATCCGCAGGCGGGCCTGCTGAATTACCTGTGGAAGGCGGCAACCGGCGCGGAGCACTCGCTCGTCAACGTCTATTCCTACACCGGCATCGTCTGGGTGATGGTGCTCTACTTCGTTCCGTACGCGTTCATCCTCAACGTCGGCACCTTTCGCGCGATGGATCCCGCGCTCGAGGAGGCGGCGGCGATTTCCGGGGCGAACCTGTGGCAGCGGCTCTTGAAAATCACGTTTCCCATCATGCTCGGCAGCACCGCGGCGGCGGCGCTGTTCATCTTCACGCTCGCGCTCGAGCAGTTCGCCATCCCCGGGTTCCTGGGCTCGCACATCCGCTTCGATACGCTCGCCTACGCGATCTACCTGCGCACCAACGCCTATCCCGCGGATCTGCCCGGCGCGGCGGCGGCGGGAACGCTGCTGCTCGTCCTGGCCGCGATCGGGCTCTACTGGTACCGGCGGCTGACCCGGCGCGCGGAGCGTTTCGTCACGGTCACCGCGCGCGGCTACAAGCCCGCGCTGACGCCGCTCGGGAAACTCCGTCCCGTGCTGTTCGCGCTGTGCGTGCTCCTGTTCCTAGCGGGCGTCGCGATACCGCTCGCGGCGGTGACGCTGCGCGCGCTGATCCCCGTGCGCACCACGGGGCTCGGTCTCGGCGCGCTGAGCCTCGCCAACTTCAGCCAGCTCTTCGAGGCGGAGGACATCCTGCTCGGCCTGCGCAACTCGGTCTACCTCGCGGCGGGCGCCGCCACCGTGTGCGCGGCGCTCGGGCTGCTGCTCGGTTTCCGCGTCGTGCGCCGCAAGGGCCGCGAGACCGCGGCGACGGACTATCTCGTCGCCATGCCGATCGGCATCCCCGGCACGGTGTTCGGAGTGGGCATGCTGTGGGCATACGTGGGCACGCCGCTCTACCTCACGATCTGGATACTGCTGCTCGCGTTCGTGACGCGCTATCTCGTCTACGGCGTGCGCACGCTCGGCGCGGGCATGATGCAGGTCGACCGCACGCTGGAGGAGGCGGCGACCGTCGCCGGCGCCTCGCCGCTGCGCACCTTCGTGTTCGTGAACCTGCCGCTGCTGCGGCCCGTCATCGCATCGACCTGGCTCATCGTGTTCATGATCGTGATGCGCGAGGTGAGCGCCTCGGTGATCCTCTACGGGGTGAACTCGGTGACGCTGCCGGTGCTCACCTGGTCGTATCTCGTCGACGGCTCGTACGGCATCGCGAGCGCGCTCGCGATCCTGCAGATGCTGATCGTGGCGGCGATCGTCGTCGTGTTCCGCTGGGCGTTCGGGGTGGACGTGAAGACGCGCTCGACGGACTAGGAGCTATTTGATCAACGACATCTAACCCAAGAAAAGAACAGACGGGATTAACAGGATGGAAACAGGATTTGCAAGATTTTCATTGTTTCGATTTAATCCTGTGAATCCTGAGAAATCCTGTAAATCCTGTCCATTTGGTTTTTCGGGCCGTTCTTAGCACGACGCAGGTTACTGCTGGTATGAGCGACATCCGCATCCAGGGGCTGGCCAAGAGCTACGGCGAGGTCGCGGCGGTCAAGGGCATCGATCTTGCCGTCGAGCGCGGCGAGTTCGTGACGCTGCTCGGCCCCAGCGGCTCGGGCAAGACCACGACGCTGCGCATGGTGGCGGGGCTGGAGCAGCCGGACCACGGCACGGTCGAGGTCGGCGGCACGGTGATGAACGGCGCGGGCGTCAACGTGCCGGCGCACCGGCGCAACATGGGGATGGTATTCCAGAGCTACGCGGTGTGGCCGCACAAGACGGTCTACGACAACGTCGTGTTCCCGCTCAGGATGAAGCGCGTCGGGCGCGGCGAGCAGCGCGCCCGCGTGGAGCGCATGCTCGCGATGGTGGGGTTGCCGCACGAGGAATACGGCAGGCGTTTCCCCGCGCAGCTCTCCGGCGGCCAGCAACAGCGGGTGGCGCTCGCGCGCGCGCTGGTCGCCGATCCGCAGGTGATTCTCTACGACGAGCCGCTCTCCAATCTCGATGCGAAGCTGCGCGATTCGATGCGCCTGCTGCTGCGCTCAATCCACGATGAGCTCGGGGTCACCGCGCTCTACGTCACGCACGACCAGCTCGAGGCGATGGTGCTCTCGGACCGCGTGTGCGTGATGAACCACGGCGAGATCGTGCAGCAGGGTGCGCCGCGCGACCTCTACGAGCGGCCCTCCGATCTGTTCGTCGCCGAGTTCATCGGCCAGGCCAACGTGCTGCCGATACTGGAGGCGCATCCGCGCGACGGAGTGTTCCAGGTGGCGGAGGGAATTGCGATCAAGGTGCCCGAGGCGAACCGCAGGAACGCGGCGCGCCCGCAGAAGCTGGTGATCCGCCACCACCAGATCCGGCTGCACGGCGCCGCCGCCCCGGGCGCGGAGCGCGACAACATCTTCGGCGCGGTGGTGCGCCACGCAATGTACCTGGGCGACCGGGTGCGCTACACGCTGGAGATCACGGCGGGCTGCACGCTTACCGCGGAAGTCGTCGCGGAGGCGGGGCTGCCCGAGCCGGGCGCAACGGTGTGGATCGAGCTGCCGGGCGCAAGCTGCATCGTGATTTGACTAGAAGCAATCTTTGGGAGGAACCGGATGATGACAGAAGTGGCACGGGCGCTGCGCGACAGGACCGCGGTATGCGGCGTGGGCCTGCGTATCGGCAATTTCCCGGATCGCACGCCGTTATCGCTCGCGGTCGACGCCTACCAGGCGGCGCTCGAGGACGCCGGGATGAAGCGCGAGGATGTCGACGGCATCATCGTGCTCTCGTTCGGCTCGGATTACGACCGCTTTCTGGAGGCCGTGGGGACCGACGTGCGCTATGCCTACCAGGGCTGGAGCCACGGGCGGTTCATCGCGCCGATGCTCCAGCAGGCCGCGATGGTGGTCGCTGCCGGAATGGCGAAGGCGGTCGCGATCGTACACGGGCGCAGGCGCCGCGCATACGGCCAGACCGCGGACCAAGAGATGTGGCGGCAGGGGCTCGGGCCGCACGGCGAGACCCCGGCCTACGGCGCGCTCGGCCCGGTGTTCGGGGCGGCGGTCGCCGCACAGCGCTACTTCCACATGTACGGCGGCGGCAACGAGGACCTCGCGCCGATCGCGGTCGCGTTCCGCAGGCACGCGCGGCTCAACCCGGTTGCGGTGCGCCGCGACCCGATGACGAAGGAGGATTACCTGAAGTCGCGCTGGATCATCGAGCCGCTGCGCCTTTTCGATTGCTGCCAGAACAACGACGGCGGCGCATGCCTCATCATCACGTCGGCGGAACGCGCGCGCGACTGCCGGAAGCCCCCGGTCTACATCTCGGGCATGCAGGGCGTGCACGCGGGAAGGCAGTTTCACAATCTGACGCTGCCGGGGCTCGGCGTCGCGCAGCAGGAAGTCTACAAATACCGACCGACCCGGGAAGACCTCTACGCCTACGAGATGGCCGGCATCACCAACAAGGATGTCGACTTTCTCATCACCTACGATGCGTTCTCGCCGCTGGTGCTGTTCGGGCTCGAGCGCTTCGGATTCTGCGGCCCCGGCGAGGCGCGCGAGTTCGTGAAGAACGGGCGTATCGAGCTGGGCGGGGAGCTTCCGGTCAACACTTCAGGCGGGCTGCTCTCGGAGGGACACGTGGTGGGCTGGAACCTGTTCATCGAGGCGGTGCGGCAGCTCAGGCACGAGTGCGGCGAGCGCCAGGTGAAAGATGCCGGAATCTGCCAGTACGGCAGCTTCCTCGGTGAGACCGTCATTTTCCGGAGATAACAGCGATGCAACCCTCATTCAAGATGATCGACGAGAAGACCGGGCGCTACCTGCCTTTCATCTACCCCGAGGAGTTAGCGTTCTGGGAAGCCGCAAGAGAACGGAAGTTGAAGCTCCAGCGCTGCAGCTCGTGCCGGAAGGCGTGGTATCCGATCGGACCGGCTTGCCCGCACTGCTTTTCCACGAAGTTCGAGTGGCAGCTCATGAGCGGGCGCGGCAAGCTGCACAACTACGTGATCTACCACAAGGCGTGGACGCCGTGGTTCGAAAAACGCGTTCCGTACGCCGTGGTGCAGGTGCAACTCGAAGAAGGGCCGCGGCTCACGACCAATCTGCTCGACTGCCCGGTCGAGAAAATCAGGATCGGCATGCCGGTCGAGGCGGCGTTCGAGGACATCACCGGCGAGATCACGCTGGTGCAGTTCCGGCCGGCCGCGCGGTAGGGGACACGGGATGAACCGCGGCACTGCCGGAAGCCGCGCGCAGCCCGGCGCGCCGCTCGACGCCGATACGCCCGGAACGGTGCGCCTCACGGTCGCCCAAGCGACCGCGCTCGGCGAAAACGCCTTGCGCCGCATCGGCTACCCGGAGGAGGAGGCGCGCATCATCGTCGACCAGCTGGTCGACAACGCGCTGTGCGGCTACAAGTTCGCCGGGCTGCCGCGCGTTCTCGCCATCGCCCATGACGAGAAAACGCGGCAGGCGCGGCGGCCGGTGAGGGTCGTGCACGAAACCCCGGCCTCGGCGCTCATCGACGGCGGCAACAACGTCGGCTACATCTCGGTCTACCGCGGCGCCGAAATCGCGATTGCGAAGGCGCGGGCGACCGGGCTCGCGGCGGTCGGCGTCTACAACAGCTACTACAGCGGGCGCAACGCCTACTATGCGGAGAGGATCGCGCGGGCGGGGCTCGTCGCGATCCACGTCGCGAGCGCGAAGCCGCGGGTGCTGCCGCTCGGCGGCGCGCGCCCCGCGCTCGGCACCAACCCGATCTGTTTCGGCTTTCCGTCGGCCGCGGGGCCCGTCGTGTTCGACATGGGAACGGCTTCGCTCATGTGGGGGGAGGTGATGCTCTTCGCGCACATCGGCAGAGAGCTGCCCGAGGGCACGGGCTACGACGAGCAGGGGCGTCCCACGCGCGATGCGCGCGCTGTGCTGCGCGGAGGCGTGGTGCCCTTCGGCGGTCACAAGGGCTACGGATTGTCGTTCGCGATACAGGCGCTGGGGCTGCTCGCCGGCGCCGCGCTCGCGCGCGGGCAGGTGCAGGACTACGGCTTTCTGTTCGTCGCGGTCGACCCCGATATTCTCGTTCCGGGAGGCGTGTTCCCGCGGCAGATGGCGGAGCTGGTCGAGCGCGTCAAGGCGACGCCGCGCCAGCCGGGAGTGGCGGAAATCCGCATTCCCTCGGAGCGCGCGTTCCGCGAGCGCGAGCGCCGGCGCAAAGAGGGCATCGTGCTTGACAGGAAAGTTGTTGAATCATTGGAGGCGCTTTAGTCACGGAACATGGTTACCAGGCAGGTGGCGGAATACGTGGCGTCGCTCGATTACCGCAACATTCCGCGAGCCACGGTCGAAACGACGAAAAGACTGCTGCTGGACGGAATCGGATGCCTGATCGCGGGAACGCGTGGTGGTCCGGGCAGGATAGCGGCAAGAGCGACAGCGCGACTGCTCGGAGGAGCGGGGCACTCGACCATCTTCATCAACGGGACCCGGGCGTCGGCACGGGACGCGGCGTTCGTAAACGGCATAACTCTCTACAGCGTGGGGGTCAACGACATTCATAAACCTTCAGGTTCGCATCCCGGTGGCTGCGTGATCCCCGCGACGCTTGCGACGGGAGAATGGCTCAAGTCCTCCGGTCGCGAACTGATCGCCGCCATGGTCGCCGGATACGATGTGATGGGGAAACTCGGCAGAGCGATGATTCCGAGTCATCGCGAGCGCGGATTTCATCCGACCGGCACGTTTGGAGCTTTTGGCGCTACTGCCGCCGCCGGCCGGTTACTGCATTTGAATGGGGCACAGATGGCGTCAGCGTTGGGCATCGCCGGAAGCCAGGCGTCGGGGCTCAAGGCGTTTCAAACCGACGGCTCGCTCACGATGATATTCCACGCGGGACGTGCCGCGCAGAACGGCGTTGAAGCGTCGCTGCTGGCGCAGGAAGGCTTTAGCGGCCCGCACACCGTAATCGAGGACAAACAGGGCTTCGCCTCGGCGACCGCGGATCGCTTCAGTCTCGACGCGATTACCAGCAGGCGCGAATCCTTTCCCCCAAGGGTGACCCGCAGAACGCGATGACTTGGGACGATACCGTGAACAAGTTTACTCGCCTGATCGAACCGTTGGCCGACGCAGGCCGCGCCGGAAAGGTAATCCAGGCGGCCAGGAAGCTGGAAGAAACGGATGGCGCAGAGCTGGTTTCGGCAATCAACGATTTTGCGCCGGTCGTGCTCATGACGCGGTTGCAGCTGATTCTTGTCGCCAACCCGGCATTTCCGGAAAACACGGTGAAGGAGGTCATTGCACTGGCAAGAACAAGACCGGGGCAAATCACCTTTGCGTCAACGGGTACCGGTGGCGGCGCCCATCTGGCCGGAGAACTCCTGAAGAAAACGGCCGGGATCGATATGACTCACGTCCCGTATAAAGGCAGCGCCCCCGCGTACACCGACTTGATGAGCGGCCAGGTCCAGTTGTTGTTCAACAACATCATTTCAACGATGCCGCTCGGTAATTCTCCAGGCGAATTCGGTCAGATGATGAGATTCGAGATGAAAAAGTGGGGGGATCTCATAAGGTCGGCCGGAATCAGGGTCGAGACCGCGCCGTAGTGAAACCGGTTTCCGAATGGCGCTATGGCGTTAGCTTTTTTCTGCATGTGGGCACCGGGATTGGTGGCGGGTTGAGCTGGAGGCTGGGAATGAATCATTCGACGACGGGGGCGCATCTCGAAGAGGCGGCGAGCAACGGGACGCATTGCGACGCGACACGGTCAATCGCCGAGCAGATTGCGGAGTTTGCCGCGCAGTTCAGGTACGACGGCATTCCCGAAGCGGTCCGTGAGCGCGCGAAATATCTGTTGCTCGATGCGATCGGCATCGCTTTTGCGTCCAGTAGCTTCGATTTTGCCCGCCGCGCGCATGCCGCGCTCGCGTCCGATCACGGCCACGCGGGCTTTCCCGTGATCGGGATGCCGGGGAGAATGGAACTGCGGGATGCGGTTCTCGTAAACAGCATGCTGGTTCACG
The DNA here is from genome assembly GCA_016199485.1 of Betaproteobacteria bacterium. GTDB lineage: Bacteria > Pseudomonadota > Gammaproteobacteria > Burkholderiales > SG8-41 > JACQGO01. The sequence goes on along the minus strand of JACQGO010000323.1, from coordinate 18,455 downwards.
GACTCGATTACGACGACACGTACTTTGCCGGGGGCATCCATCCGACTGCGAGCTGCTTTCCTGCAGCGCTGGGCGTTGCGGCGGAGACGCGGGCCGATGGGCGCCGCTTGCTGGCATCGTACGTCCTGGGGATCGAGGTTGCTACCCGTCTTGCCGCAGTGGCACAGGGAGTGCTTAACCAGGTCGGACTGCATCCGAGCAGTTTGATCGGCGCATTTGCCAGCGCGGTCGTTTCCGGCTGGTTGATGAATCTGGATGCGCGCCGACTGGCCATGGCTCAGGGATTGGCGTTGGGAACCGCGGCAGGCACCCTCGAATCGTTGCAGGACGGCTCCTGGACAAAGCGGATACAACCCGGATGGGCGGCGGCTTCGGGGATCACGGCGGCACGGTTGGCGAAACAGGGGTTTATCGGCGCCGCGCGTCCCTACGAGGGGCGCTTCGGTCTTTTTGCCTCGCATCTCGGGAGCCGCGAGTCGGAATGTGATTATCCGGCGGGAACGGCAGGCTTGGGCGGTTCATGGGAGCTTTTGCGGGTGGCGCTCAAGCCCCATCCTGCCTGCCATGCCACGCAGGCGGCGATCGAGGCTGCGATCGAGATCGCCAGCGAATCCGGCTTGACGCCGGAAGACGTGCGATCGGTAACCGCGATCGTGCCTCCACAATATGTCAAGCTGACCTGTGAGCCGATCGAGCGCAAGCGCCGGCCTGACAGCATCTACGGGGCGCAGTTCAGCCTGCCGTACACCGTGGCCTGCGCTTTTGCGCGTCGCCGCTTTGGACTGGCGGAACTCGACGAGTCTGCGTTGACCGATCCGCGCATCCTCGCTCTGGCGCGAAAAGTCGGTTATCAGGTGGACTCCGGTTTCACGAGCGCCGAATTCAAGACCAACCGCCCGGCGGAACTGGTGGTCCTGACGACGGACGGCCGCACGCTCTCGCATCGAGTGCGCGTCCTCCGGGGCGGTCTCGACCGGCCGCTTGCTCCGGATGAAGTCATCGCCAAGTTCATGGAGAATGCGACGATCGTGATGTCCCGGTCCCGGGCCGCACAGATCCGTGATCAGGTTCTCGCCGTCGATGCTCTGTCCGACGCAAGCGCATTTTCCGCCATGTTGGCCGGGTAGCGATGGCCTGCAAACCAACTTGTTGGTTTTGCGAACTGTTATGCATTTCAGCACCCGACCGCGCGGGAGGCGTGTGGTGAGACCATTGATCAATACGACCGTGCTCGTATTAGTGACGAGCCTCGCTGGCGTCTTCCAGAATGCCGGCGCTGCTCAGGACGGCACGGGTGAGACGACTCGTGGCCCGACCGGGCGGCCAATGCGCCTGGTTGTACCGTTCACGCCTGGCGGAGGGTCCGACATCGTCGCGCGCGCGATCGGGAACAAGCTCGGTGACGTGCTCAGGCGTCAGGTTGTGGTTGATAACCGTCCGGGTGGCGGCATTACGATCGGATCGGATCTGGTTGCAAAGTCCGCGCCGGATGGCAACACCGTCCTGATCGTTACCATCGCGCATGCCGTGAATCCAAGTCTTCATAAGACATTGCCGTATGACACGGAAAAGGATTTTTCGCCGATCTCGCTGGTGACGGCGGCGCCGCTCATCCTGGTCGTGCATCCGAGCGTGCCGGCGAAGTCGGTCCGTGAGCTGATCGCGATCGCCAAGTCCAGACCGGGGCAACTCGACTACGCATCTCCCGGCAACGGCAGCCCGACACACCTCGCGGCAGAAATGTTCAAGAGCATGGCTGGTATCAGCGTCACTCACATACCATACAAGGGCGCGGCGCCCGCGATGACGGATCTGTTGGGAGGCCAGGTGCAGCTTACCTTCAGCAGCCCCGGGGTGGCGCCTCCGTTTGTCAAAGCCGGAAAACTCCGCGCGCTTGCGGTGACGACCGCACAACGCTCCCGGTTCTTCCCGGAGCTTCCCACCATCGCCGAAGCGGGCCCACCCGGCTACGAGTTGGTGTCGTGGCAAGGCATTCTTGCTCCGGGCAAGACCCCAAGGGAAATCGTAAATCACTTGAACGCGGCGATCGTGACGGTGCTGAACATGCCCGACCTGAAGGAATACCTTGCAGGGCGGGGGTACGATGCCACGGGGAGCACCGCGGAGCGGTTTGCGGGTTTCATATCGAGCGAGATTCAGCGGTGGGGTAAGTTGGTGAAGAGTATCGGCGCAAGGGTGGATTAGCAGTGTCGGCGGGGATGGACGTTACGATGGAGCCTTGTGCAACGGGTTTGTCACGGAGGCGCGACGTTGACAGGTCCGGTCGCGCGACCCGCGCGTGCCCGCGTGCCGCTGCCATCGCCCGGGCGTTTTCAGGGATGCGAGTGAAGGAAAAACCATGACTGATGCAACGACCGGCCCGCTCGCCGGGACCAGGGTGATGGATGTCAGCATCATGGCGGCCGGCCCGTGGACCGGCGCGCTGCTCGGGATGCTCGGCGCCGAAGTAATCAAGGTAGAGCCGCCCGCGGGCGACGGCACGCGCTGGGTGATGCCGACGCAGCGCGGAATGGGGACGAACTTCATCTCGATGAACGTCAACAAGAAGGACATCATTCTCGACTTCAAGACCGCGCAGGGCCGCGAGGCTGCGCTCAAACTCGCCGCAACCTGCGACGTGTTCGTGCAGAACTTCCGCGTCGGCGTGATCGAGCGCCTCGGGCTCGATTACGAGTCGCTGCGGAAGGTGAATCCACGGCTCGTGTACTGTGCGATATCGGGTTTCGGGGAGACCGGACCGCTCGCCAAGGCGGGCTGCGCCGATCCCATCATGCAGGCGTTTTCGGGATTCGCGCGCGCCAACGGCGCGCCCGGCGATGCGCTCGAGGCGTTCCGCTTCACCGGGTTCATCGACCTCACCACCGCGAGCGTCGCGACCGAGGCGGTGCTCGCCGCGCTGCTCGAGCGAGAGGTCTCGGGAGAAGGGCAGAAAGTCGAAGTCTCGATGCTCGAGGCGGCGCTCGAGATCCAGGCGACGCGCATCGCGGAACTCCTCGGGGCAGGGCTCATCCCGCACCCGCTGGGCAGTGAATCGCCCGGGCTCGCACCCGACCGCGCGTTTCAGGCGCTCGACCACGAGATTTTCGTCACCGTGCACAACGAGGGGGAATGGGGCGGGTTCTGCGAGGCGATCGAGCACCCGGAGCTCGCGCAGGACACGCGTTTCGCAACGAGCCGGCTGCGGGTCACGCACCGCGCCGAATTGAACGCCGCGATTGAGCCCGTCATCCGGGCAAAGCCCGCAATCTGGTGGCTCAGGGTCTTCCAGCGCAAAGGCGTCCCGTCCGGCCTTGCGCATCATTTCGAGACCTTCCGTCACCACCAGCAGGTGGTCGCCAACGAGATGATCGCCCGGGTCACGACGCGCGACTGGGGGGTGGTGTCGGTGGGCGGAGTGCCATGGCACTTCTCGAATACGCCGTGCGAGGTACGCGCCCCGGCGCGGCCCGGCGAGCACACCGCGGAGGTTCTCGCCGGGCTCGGCATGGAGCAACGTGAAGCAGTACCCGCCGGGGAGAAGGCATGAGCACGCTCGCGGGAATCCGGGTGGTCGAATTCGCGGAAGGGGTCGCGGGACCGCTCGCGGCGCTGCGGCTCGCCGACCTCGGAGCCTCGGTGACCAAGGTAGAGCCGGCGTGCGGGGACTGGCTGCGCGGCGCGGCGCCGGCGCTTCCCGGCTCGGAGATGAGTGCTGCGTTCTTCGAGCTCAACCGCGGCAAGCGCTCGGTCGCGCTCGGCGCGGACCCGCCCGCGGCGCGGCTGCTCATGCGCGCGCTGGTCGCAAACGCCGACGTCTTCATCACCGACCGCGGCGACGGGGAGCTCGGATCGCTGGGTCTGGATGAGATCGGGACCGAGCCGTTTGCCTTGAATCCGCGGCTCGTCATCGCCAGCGTCAGTCCGTGGGGCGCGCGCGGACCGCTCGCCGACTGCAAGGGATCGGAGCTCACCGCGCAGGCGATGGCGGGATACACGCGCTACCTCGGCTCCCACGGCGAGCCGGCGCGCCGCCTGGGGGCGGATGTCGCCTCCGCGGGGACCGCTACGTTTGCGGTGCAGGCGGTGCTCGCCGCGCTGCTCTGGCGCAATCGCTCCGGGCGGGGGCAACGGATCACGTTGTCGCTGCTCAATTCGCTGCTCGCGATGAAAAGCATCCACCTCGCTGCGCAGTCCGATCCCGATGTCTACGCGGGGCCGCGCGTCGGCGGCGCCAGCAATCCGCCGGAACGCGGGTGGCGCACCAGGGACGAACCGATCTTCTTCTCGTTCGGCGGCTCGGTGGGCGCCCAAGGCAGGCCGGGCTGGGTGCAATTCGTCGAAGAAGCGGGACTTTCCCGGCTCCTCGACGACCCGCGCTTCGACAAGACGGGACGCAACTCGACCGGACACGGCATCGATGTTCACGAGCTGCGCGCCGAGTACGAACGCGAGTTCGCGCGTCATCCTGCGGACGAGCTCGTCGCGATCATCAGGAAGCACGGAGGCAACGCCGCGACCTATCAGCGCGCCGACCACGCGCTCGCGCATGCTCAGACCCGGGCGCTCAACATCGTCGGTGAAGTGCTTTCTGCGGCGGGGAGCGCGGTCAAGGTTCGCGCTTATCCGGCGCGGTTCTCGCGGTTGCGCCCGGCGCTCGACGGCGTCGCTCCGCGGCTGGGGGAGCACACTGCGGCCGTTGCCGCGGAGTCGGGCATCAGGGGCAGCGTGCTCGCGCAGATGCTCGCAGAGGGCGGGCTCGCGACCGACGCCGAAGCGCAATGCGCACCGTCGGCGCAACCGCGACCCGCAGGATCATCCATAACCTCGCGTAACCGGTGACATTCCAGCAGACATCGCCATGGCCCGCGTACCCTACATCGACGAAGAAGCGCATCGCGAGCTGGTCGAGCTCACGGCGACCATCGCCGCCTACAACCTGGTGTCGCGCTTTCTCGTGGCGCTGCAGATCGACCCCGACCACCTACGCCGTTGACCACGCGCTCGTGCGACGCCGCGCCGGTGCATCGGCCGGACGTTTGGTGTAGCATCCGCGTGTGCTCGTGACCTCGTCCCGCTTCAAAGAGCGCGCGCGCGAAAAGCTCGCCGACCCGAATCTGCAGCACGCGCTCAGGAAGCTGCAGGGCAACTTCGTGCGCGGCCGCGCCGAGCGCATCCGGGAGCTGGACAACTTCGAGGACATCCGCGCCGCAGCGGCGGCGATCCGGGACCGGGCGCTCGCCGACCTCGACCTCTATCTCGAGCGCTTCGAACGCGAGGCGACCGCGCGCGGCACGGTGGTGCACTGGGCGGAAACGCGTGACGAAGTGAGCCGCATCGTGTGCGACATTGCACGGGCTCACAACGTGCGCAAGGCGGTGAAATCGAAGTCGATGGTGAGCGAGGAGTGCGCGCTGAACGAAGCGCTCGCCGCGGCCGGCATCGAGGCGATCGAGACCGACCTCGGCGAGTACATCCTGCAGCTCGCGCACGAGCCGCCCTCGCACATCGTCGCCCCCGTCGTGCACAAGAGCAGGGACGAAGTCTCGGACCTCTTCGAGCAGAAGCACCGCCGGCCGCGCAAGAGCGGGATCGCCGAGCTCTGCCGCGAGGCGCGCGAGGTGCTGCGGCCACATTTCCTGACGGCCGACATGGGGATCTCGGGCGCCAACTTCATCGTCGCCGAGACCGGCTCGACGCTCATCGTCACCAACGAGGGCAACGGCCGCATGGCGACGACGCTTCCGCGCGTGCACGTCGCGATCACCGGGATCGAGAAGGTGGTGCCGACGCTCGAGGACGTCGCCACGCTGCTGCGCCTGCTGCCGCGCTCGGCGACGGGCCAGTCGATCACCAACTACGTATCGATCACCACCGGCGTCAAGGGTCGTGAAGATCTCGACGGGCCGGAGCACTTCCACGTGATCCTCGTCGATGCCGGGCGCACGCGGCTGCTCGGCAGCGGGATGCAGGAGATGCTGCGCTGCATCCGCTGCGGCGCGTGCATGAACCACTGCCCGGTCTACCAGAGCGTCGGCGGGCACGCCTACGGGTGGGTCTACCCGGGGCCGATGGGATCGGTGCTGACGCCCGTCTACGCCGGACTGGAGAACGCGCTCGACCTGCCGCACGCGTCTACCCTGTGCAACCAGTGCGGCGTAGTATGTCCGGTGAAGATCCCGCTGCCCGATCTCATGCGGAAACTCCGCGAGGAGCAATTCGCTCGGAGGCTGCGCCCGTGGCGCGAGCGGCTGGCGCTCGCGGCGTGGCGCTACGCCGCCGAGCGGCCCGCGCTCTACGCGCTGCTCGAGCGCGTCGGCGTGCGGTTTCTCGCACGGCTGGGGGGGAAGAAGCGGCGTATACGCCGGCTGCCGTTCGGCGCGGGCTGGACCGCGGGGCGCGACCTGCCGGCGCCGCAAGGCGCGACGTTCAAAGAGTTGTACTGGAGGCGCAGATGAACAAACCGGTCGAGGTGAAAGCGGCGGACATGGTGCCGCTGTGGATCAACGGTGCAGCGCAGCCGGCGCGGAGCATGCGCTGCGGCGAGGTGACCAACCCGGCGACCGGTCGCGTGATACGCAAGGTGCCGTTCTGCAATGCGGCCGATATCGACGCCGCGGTCGACGCGGCGAAGAACGCGTTTCCCGGGTGGCGGGCGACGCCACCGGTGCGGCGCGCGCGGATCCTGATGCGCTTCCGCGACCTGCTGGAAGCGCACCGCAAGGATCTCACGCATCTCGTCACCGGGGAGCACGGCAAAACGCTCCCCGACGCCGCGGGCTCGGTGCAGCGTGGAATCGAGGTCGTCGAGTTTGCGAGCGGAGTGCCGCACCTGCTCAAGGGCGAGCACGCCGAGGACGTCGGGCGCGGCATCGACAGCCATTCGATGCTGCAGCCGCTCGGCGTGTGCGCGGGGATCACGCCGTTCAACTTTCCGGCGATGGTGCCGTTGTGGATGTTCCCGGTCGCGATCGCCTGCGGCAACGCTTTCGTGCTCAAGCCCTCGGAGAAGGTCCCTTCGGCGAGCGTGCGCATGGCGGAACTGTTCAAGGAAGCGGGGCTGCCCGACGGCGTGTTCAACGTCGTGCACGGTGACAGGGAGGCGGTCGACTGCCTGCTCGCGCATCCCGATATCAAGGCGGTGTCGTTCGTCGGCTCGACGCCGATCGCGAAGTACGTGTACGAGACCGCGGCGAAGGGCGGCAAGCGCGTGCAAGCGCTCGGCGGCGCGAAGAACCACGCCGTGGTGCTGCCCGACGCGGATCTCGATTTCACGGCGCACGCGCTCGTCGGCGCCGCCTATGGTTCGGCGGGCGAGCGCTGCATGGCGATTTCGGCGGTTGTCGCGGTGGGCGCGGCGGGCGACGCGCTCGTCCGGAAAATCGCGGAGCGCGCGGCGAAGCTTCCGGTGGGAGCGGGCGATGCGCACGGCATCGAGATGGGACCGCTGATTACCAGGGCGCATCGCGAGCGCGTGAGGGGCTATATCGACAAGGGCGTCGCGGAAGGCGCGAAGCTCGTTCTCGACGGCCGCGGGCTCAGGGTGACCGAGCACGAAGAAGGATTTTTCCTTGGGCCGACACTGTTCGATCACGTCACCGCCGGCATGACGGTCTACCGCGACGAGATCTTCGGGCCCGTGCTCGTCGTGCTGCGCGCGGGCACCCTCGATGAGGCGATCCGGCTGGTCAACGCCAATCCGTACGGCAACGGCACCGCGATCTTCACCCGCTCCGGCGCCGCGGCGCGGCGCTTCCAGAACGAGATCGAGGTCGGGATGGTGGGCATCAACGTGCCGATTCCCGTCCCGATGGCGTTCTTCTCTTTCGGCGGATGGAAGGATTCGCTCTTCGGCGACCTGCACGTGCACGGCATGGAAGGCGTCAGTTTCTACACCCGCACCAAAGTGGTCACCACGCGCTGGCCGGGAACCGACAGCGCGGCGCCGGGCCTCACCATGCCGACGATGGGTTGAGTGAAACCGCCGATGAACGCAGGCCGACACGGATCGTTCCGGTGATGCGCTGCCGGCGTGCGTTCGTCGGCATCGGTCCGCGGTTTCGGTAACGCCGTATGACTGCACGAGAGAACATCCTTGCCCGCATCCGCGCGCGGCAGGGAAAACCGCCCGCACCAGGCGCGGAGGAGCGCGCGGCGGTGGAAGGCCATATCGCCGCACGCGCGCCCGGTCCGCTGCCACGCGTCGGGGACGATCCCGCCGCGCATTTTCGCGAGCGCGCGCTTGCCCTTGCCAGCACCGTGGACGAGGTGGGCAGCCTGGAGTACGTGCCGCGCGCGGTATCCGCCTATCTCAATCGGCATTCGCTGCCGCTTGCCGCCGTATGCTGGCCGCAATTCGCGGCGCTTGACTGGAACGCGCACGGCGTGAGATCAGAGGCACGTGCCGCGACCGCGACGGACCTCGTCGGCATCACCGGCGCGTTCTGCGCGATCGCCGAGACCGGGACGCTGGTCCTCGTGTCGGGGCCGCGGACGCCGGCAACCGTGAGCTTGTTGCCGGAGACGCATATCGCGGTAGTGCACGTGAGCCGCATCGTGCGCAACATGGAGGCGGCGTGGGCGCTGCTGCGCACCGAGCACTCCGGCGGGTGCCCGCGCGCGGTGACCCTCGTGTCCGGCCCTTCCCGCACCGCGGACGTCGAGCAGACCGTGACGCTCGGGGCCCACGGCCCGTACCGAGTACATATCATTCTGATTTGGCGCGCTTAATCGGCGGATTACGGGCCGCCGCGGGAACTTTCCCGGCGCTCGCGGTCCCAATTAGGACAACGACAATTCAAGACAGCCCGGCGTGGCGCTGAAAGCTTTCCGCTGGCGGCTGCACGCCACTCTTCGGTCAACTGGTTTTTCCGGCCTCGGCAAGCACCACGCACAGGTGCGCGCGGGCATCGTCGAGAGAAAGGAACGTGCGATGGAAATTCTGCGGCCGGGATGCGATCCCGAACGGTTCTTCGGGCGGCTTGCGCGGGCGACGCGATCCGCGTTGCTGCTCGACTACGACGGCACGCTGGCGCCGTTGCGGCGCAACCCCGAGCGCGCCGTTGCCTATCCCGGCGTCTATACGATACTCGACGAAATGCTCGCGCGCGGCAGGACGCGGGTCGTCGTGGTGAGCGGCCGTCCCGCAGCGGAGCTCGTGCCGCTGCTGCCGCTCAAGCGCCAGCCCGAGATCTGGGGGGCGCACGGCTGGGAGCGGCTCACTTCCGACGGGCGCGCCGAAGTGGCGCCGCTCGCGCAGGAGACGCGCGAGGCGCTGGACGAGGCGCAGCGGCTCATCGCCGACATCGTTCCGGTGGCGCTGCGCTGCGAGGTCAAACACGCGAGCGTCGCGGTGCACTGGCGCGGGCTTTCTTCGCAACTCGTCGAGTGGGTGCGACAAGCGGCGCGCGACGCGTGGGTGCCGCTCGCGCAGCGGTCTGGGCTGCGGTTGCGTGAATTCGACGGCGGCATCGAGCTCTGCGCCAGCGGGCGCGACAAGGGCGACGCGGTCGAAACCGTGATCGAGGAGACCGGCGGCGACTTCCCGGTCGCCTACCTCGGCGACGACGCGACCGACGAAGACGCGTTTGCCGCGCTGTGCGGCAGGGGGTTGACGGCGCTGGTGGCGCACGAAGCGCGCCCCACGGCGGCCGACGTGCTGCTCAAGCCGCCCGCCGAAGTGCTCGACTTCCTGGTGCGCTGGACGTGCGCGCGGGACAGGGCGTGAACGTGCTCGACCGCCGCTACGTGCTCGATGCCGATTACAATAGCCGTGATGAGCGCTTCGCGACCGAGGGAACGGCTGATCGTGGTGTCGAACCGACTGCCGTTCGTGTTCCGCCGCGCGCCCGGCGGGCGATGGGAGAACCAGCCAGGGTCGGGGGGGCTCGTCTCGGCGCTGCTTCCGGTGCTGCGCCACCGCGGCGGCACCTGGATCGGGTGGCCCGGAGCGGGGGAGACGGGCGCGGATCTCGCGGACGCGGTGACCGCGGCGGGTGCCGAGTCCGGATTCGCGCTCGCGCCGGTGATGCTGACCGCGGCCGAGGTGCGGAGCTTCTATCAGGGCTTCGCCAACGAGGTCATCTGGCCGCTGTTCCACGACATGCAGTCGCTGTGCAACTTCGACCCGGCGTACTGGAGCTCGTACAAGGAGGTCAACCGCAGGTTCGCCGAGGTGGTGATGGCGAACAGCGGCGTGCACGACTTCCTGTGGATACACGACTATCACCTGATGAACGTGGCCGCCGAGCTGCGCAACCTCGGCTGCCGCTCGAAGGTCGCGTTTTTCCTGCACATCCCGTTCCCGCCGCCCGACGTGTTCCTGTATCTGCCGTGGCGCCAGGCGCTGCTCAACGCGCTGCTGCAGTACGAGCTGCTGGGGTTCCAGACGTCGCGCGACCGCCGCAACTTCATCCAGTGCGCACGGCTGCTCGCGGGAGAAGAGGTGGCGGTCCACGGCAAGGGACAGGTTGTGACGCTCGCCACCGGCGCGCGCACGGTGCGCGTCGGCCATTTTCCGATCAGCATCGACTACAACACCTTCATGCGCCAGGCCGCGACCGCGGAGGTGGCCCAGCGCGCGGCGGAGCTGCACCGGCTGCTGCCGCGCCGCAAGCTGATCCTCGGCATCGACCGGCTCGACTACACCAAGGGCATTTTGCACCGGCTGCTCGCGTTCAAGACGGCGCTCACCCGCTACCCCGAGTTGCACGAGCGCATCTCGCTGATCCAGGTGGTGGTACCGAGCCGCGTCGACATCCCGCAGTACCACGACCTCAAGACGCGGATCGAGCAGCTCGTGGGCGAGATCAACGGCGGCATCGTGCGCCCGGGCGGATGGGTGCCGGTGTGGTACGTGTTCGGCAGCCTCAACCGCATCGACCTGCTCGCCTATTACCGCGCCGCGGACATCGCGCTGATCACGCCGTTCAAGGACGGCATGAATCTGGTGGCCAAGGAATACTGCGCGAGCAGCATCGAGGAGGAGTGCGTGCTGATCCTGTCCGAGTTCGCCGGCGCCGCGGCGCAGCTCAACCGCGGCGCACTGCTGGTCAACCCGTACGACATCGAGGGGGTAGCGGATACCATCCAACGCGCGTATACCATGAGCGAAGCGGAGCGGCGCGCGCGCATGCGCCGCATGCGCCGCTCGATACGCGAGTACGACATCTTCTGGTGGGTGGATTCATTCCTGCGCGCGGCGATCGCGAGAAACCTCGACGCGTTCCCGCTGCCCGAGAATTACGTCGCGGAGGCGCTGACCGATTATGTCCCGATCTAGTGAGCGCGTGGTGCGGGAATCGTCCCACCGCGTGATTGCGTGACCGCGAACCTGGCCCCGTACACGCACTCGAGAAAAGTCGGGCTCCAAGCGTTCTCGTGGATGTCATTCCCGCGCAGGCGGGAATCCATACGGCGGTGGAAAGGGCATACGATGTTTACATTCTTGCCAGCGAACGCTACGGGACACCCTACGTTGGCGTAACTTCGGACATCGTAAAACGAGTGTGGCAGCATCGAGGGGGCTTATCAATGGTTTCACGAAGAAGTACGACGTCAAGCGGCTGGTCTGGTTTGAGACTCATGCGGACGTGAAGGCGGCGATTACGAGGGAAAAGCAGATCAAGAAGTGGAATCGTTCTTGGAAGATCGGGCTGATACAGGCCGAGAATCCGTATTGGGGGGATTTGTATGACGAGCTCACCGGATAGGCGCCCTATGGATTCCCGCCTGCGCGGGAATGACAGCGAGAATGCGCTGGAATGAAGCCTCTAACTGGCATCAATGTTTTCGAGCGGTGATCAAGCGCGTCGGAGACAACAACCACGGAAAACCCGGAAGAACGAAGAAAGTAATGGACTGCCCGACCGACCTGATTACCGAGCACGACGTCTATCTTTTCAGGGAAGGCACGCACACCCGGCTCTACGAAAAGCTCGGCAGCCGCGCGCGGCCGGGGGGCGGCGCCGGCGTCCGGTTCGCGGTATGGGCGCCCAACGCGCGCAGCGTCTCGGTGATCGGCGACTTCAACGGCTGGGACCGCGCCGCGCATCCGCTCGCGCAGCGGCCGGACAGCTCCGGCATCTGGGAGGGCGTGGTCGCCGAAGCCGCGCGCGGCGCGCTCTACAAGTATCATATCGTCTCGCGCGTGAACGGTCACGCCGCGGACAAGAGCGATCCGTTCGCGTTCCGGACGGAGCCGGCCCCGCGGACCGCTTCGGTGGCGTGGGACCACGACTACGAGTGGCGCGACGCGGAGTGGATGTCGCGCCGCATTCACGCGAACAGTCTGGAGGCGCCGTGGGCGATCTACGAGGTGCACCTGGGCTCGTGGTGCCGCGTGCCGGAGGAAGGCAACCGTTTCCTGAGCTACCGCGAAATCGCGCCGCGGCTCGCCGAATATGTCTCGCGCACCGGGTTCACCCACGTCGAGCTGCTGCCGGTGATGGAGCACCCGTTCTACGGCTCGTGGGGATACCAGGTGACGGGATACTTCGCGCCGAGCGCCCGTTACGGCACGCCGCAGGACTTGATGTTCCTGGTCGACTGCCTGCACCGGCACGGCATCGGTGTCATCCTCGACTGGGTGCCGTCGCATTTTCCCGACGACGAGCACGGCCTGGTGTACTTCGACGGCACCCATCTCTACGAGCACGCCGACCCGCGCCAGGGCTTTCACCCCGAATGGACGAGCTATATCTTCAACTACGGGCGCCACGAAGTGCGGGCGTTTCTCGCGAGCAGCGCCCACTTCTGGCTCGAGAAGTATCACGTCGACGCGCTGCGGGTCGATGCGGTTGCGTCGATGCTCTATCTCGATTACGCGCGCAGGGACGGCGAATGGATCCCGAACCGCTACGGCGGCAGGGAGAATCTCGAAGCGATCGATTTTCTGCGGCAGCTCAACGAAAGCGTCTATCGCGACTTTCCGCACGTGCAGACGATCGCCGAGGAGTCGACCGCCTGGCCGCAGGTGTCGCGGCCGGTGTATCTCGGCGGACTGGGCTTCGGCATGAAGTGGAACATGGGCTGGATGCACGACACGCTGGACTACCTCTCGCTCGACCCGATCCACCGCAAATATCATCACGACCGGCTCACCTTCAGCATCTGGTACGCCTTTTACGAGAACTTCGTGCTGCCGCTCTCCCACGACGAGGTGGTGCACGGCAAGGGCTCGCTGTTCGGCAAGATGCCGGGAGACGACTGGCAGAAGTACGCGAACCTGCGCCTGCTGTTCGGCTACATGTGGGGGCACCCCGGAAAGAAGCTCCTGTTCATGGGCGGCGAGTTTGCGCAGTGGCGCGAATGGGCGCACGAGGAGAGCCTCGAGTGGCACGCGCTGCAGCACCCGGAGCACGAGGGCGTGCGCAAGTGGGTCGGGGACCTCAATCGTCTTTATCGCCGCGAGCCCGCGCTCCACGAGCGGGATTTCTCGGCGGTGGGGTTCGAATGGGTCAACTGCCATGACTGGGAGCAGAGCGTTATCGCCTTCCTGCGGCGCGGCAGGTCCCCGGACGACGTGCTGCTCGTGGTGTGCAATTTCACCCCGGTGGTGCGCGCAAACTACCGGGTGGGCGTGCCCCGCGGCGGGACATGGCGCGAGTTGCTCAACGGCGATGCGCACCATTACGGCGGGCGGGGTCACGGCAACCTGGGCGGCGTCGAGGCCGCGCCGCTGCCGTGCGACGGACGGCAGCACTCGCTCGTGCTCACCCTGCCGCCGCTCGCAGCGCTGTTCCTCAAACCGGCACCCGCCGGAAGCTGACCTGTGAGCAGCGGGCCGTACCCGATGGCATCCCTCAAGACTGTTACCCCGCTCGCCGATGACCCCTTGTGGTACAAGGACGCGATCATCTACGAAGTGCACGTCAAGGCGTTCTACGACAGCAACAACGACGGCGTCGGCGATTTCCCGGGGCTCACCGCGAAGCTCGACTACCTGCGGGAGCTCGGGGTGAACACGCTGTGGCTGCTGCCGTTCTACCCGTCGCCGATGCGCGACGACGGCTACGACGTCTCCGACTACCACAACGTGCATCCGTCCTACGGCACTCGCCAGGAATTCCAGCAGTTCGTGCGCGAGGCGCACCGCAGAGACTTGCGGGTCATCACCGAGCTGGTGGTGAACCACACATCGGACCAGCACGCCTGGTTCCAGGCGGCGCGGCGCGCGCCGGCGGGCTCGAACAAGCGCAACTACTACGTCTGGAGCGACGACCCGAACAAGTACGCGGGCACCCGCATCATCTTCACCGACACGGAAAAGTCCAACTGGGCGTGGGACGAAGTCGCGCAGGCCTACTACTGGCACCGCTTTTTCAGCCACCAGCCGGATCTCAACTTCGACAACCCGAAGGTGCTGAAGGCGGTGTTCCGGATCATGCGCTTCTGGCTCGACATGGGCGTCGACGGGTTCCGGCTCGACGCCATCCCGTACCTGTGCGAGCGCGAGGGCACCAGCAACGAGAACCTGCCCGAGACGCTCGCGGTGATCAGGCACTTGCGCGCCGAGCTCGACCGGCACTACCGCGATCGCATGTTTCTCGCCGAGGCGAACCAGTGGCCGGAGGACGTGCGCGAGTATTTCGGCCAGGGCGACGAGTGCCACATGGCGTACCACTTTCCGCTGATGCCGCGCATGTACATGGCGATCGCCCAGGAAGACCGCCACCCCATCGTCGAGATCATGCAGCAGACGCCGGACATCCCCGAGAGGTGCCAGTGGGCGATCTTCCTCAGAAACCACGACGAGCTGACGCTCGAGATGGTGACCCACCGCGAGCGGGATTACATGTACAGGATGTACGCGGCCGATCCCCGCGCGCGCCTGAACCTCGGGATCCGCCGACGTCTCGCTCCCCTACTCGACAACGATCTCGACAGGATCAAGCTGATGAACAGCCTGCTGCTCTCGATGCCGGGCTCGCCCATCATCTACTACGGCGACGAGATCGGAATGGGGGACAACGTGTATCTCGGCGACCGCAACGGCGTGCGCACGCCCATGCAGTGGAGCCCCGATCGCAACGCTGGCTTTTCCAGCGCGGATCCGCAGCGCCTGTACCTGCCGCCGATCATGGACGCGGTCTACGGCTACCAGGCGGTGAACGTGGAGGCCCAACTGCGCGACCCCTCCTCGTTGCTCAACTGGATGCGGCGCGTGCTGGGGGTGCGCAAGGCCTGCCAGCCGTTCGGCCGCGGGACGCTGCGGTTTCTGCGCGCCGGGAACAGAAAAATTCTAGCTTATCTGCGCGAGCACGGTGATGAGAGCATCCTGTGCGTGGCCAATCTCGCGCGTTCCGCGCAACCCGTGGAGCTCGACCTCGCGCGCTACCGCGGGCGGGTGCCGGTGGAGGTCATGGGGCGCACAGCGTTTCCCCCGATCGGGGATCTTCCCTATCTGCTCACCCTGCCCGGCCACGGCTTTTACTGGTTCCGGCTCGCCAGGGGAGAGGAGGTGCCGGCGTGGCACGAGGAACGCCTGCCGCGCGAAGAGCTGCCGGTGCTGGTGCTGTTCGACGGCTGGCGCAGCTTTTTCCGCGACCGCGTGGTCCCGTGGCGCATCGCGCTGGCGGAAAAGGTGCGCGCGCAGCTTGAGACGGAGGTTCTGCCCCGCTACATCGCCGCGCAGCGCTGGCATGCAGGCGTTCCGCTGCAGCGTATAGCGCTTGCCGACCATGCCGAGTGGGGCGGCGAGCGCGCGAGCTGGCTCGTCGCGTTGTTCCGCATGGAAGGCGACGGTGGGGAGTCGCACTTCTGTTTCCTGCCGCTCACGCTCGCCTGGGAAGACGCCGAGGAAGAGCGGATGCGGCGGCTCGCGCCCGCAACCGTGGCCAAGGTGCGGCAGCAGGCGCAGGTCGGGGTCCTGGCGGACGCTTTCGCCGACGAGAGGTTCTGCCGCGCGCTGGTGGCGGCCATCGCGGCGGGACGGGAACTGCGCTGCGCGCGGGGAACCATACGCTTCTCGCCCACGAGCGCCTTCGCGAAGCTCGCCGGCCCCGCGTTCGCCGAACTTCCGCTGCACGGGCCCGTCGCGCAGGGCAGCAACTCCACCGTGGCGCTGGGCCACAGCCTGTTTCTCAAGGGCTATCGCCGGCTGCAGGCCGGGGTGAACCCGGAGGCCGAGATCGGATGCTTCCTCACCGAGGTCGCGCGTTTTCCGCACTGCGTGCCGGTGGCCGGGGTGGTCGAATACACCGCTGAGGACGGGACCGCGATGACGCTCGCGCTGCTTCAGGGCTACGTCGAGAATCAGGGGGACGGCTGGAGCTACGCGCTGAACTACCTCGAAAGATTCTTCGAGCAGCGCATGACGCAGACCGGCTCCGCCGGGGCCGCGGCGGATGTCCACGGCGGCTGTCTCGCCCTCATGCGCGTTCTCGGCAGGCGCAGCGCCGAGCTGCACGTCGCTCTCGCCACCCGGACGGGCAACGCCGCTTTCGATCCGGAGCCCGTCGCGCAGCCCGATCTCGCCGCTTGGACGAGTTCAGCGCGCGAGCAGTGTGCCGCGGCGCTCGATCGGCTGGAGCAGCGCCGCGGAACGTTTGCCGATGCGCTGCGCGCCGAGGCGGACGCCGTGCTCGAACGGCGCAAGGAGATCGTGAAGCACATCGAGGGCTGCGTGCCGGGACCGGTGCGCGCCGTGAAGATCCGCGGTCACGGCGACTATCATCTCGGGCAGGTGTTGCTCGCGCAGAATGATTTCTTGATCATCGACTTCGAGGGCGAGCCGGGGCGCGCGCTCGCCGAACGACGCCGCAAGCACTCGCCCCTGAGGGACGTCGCCGGGATGCTGCGCTCCTTCAGCCATGCGATGTACACGGCGCTGTTCCACGTCACTGCCGGCAGGCCCGAGGAACAGGTGGCGCTGGAAGCGCACGGCCGAGAGTGGGAAATCGAGGCGCGCCGGGCGTTTCTGGAGGGGTATGAAGATGCGGCGCGCACCTCCGGGTTCTACGGGTCACGGGAGGAGATGCACGGGCTGCTGGAGCTGTCCGCGCTCGAGAAGTCGTTCTGCGAGTTGCGCCACGAACTGGACAACCGCCCCGACCGGGTACGAATTCCGTTACGCGTCATATTGGATCTCACCGGCGTCGCGGCGTAACGCGGCGTCGTGTGCGCCTCAGGAGTTTGTCGGCCGGAAGTCCGACAAACTCCTAGGGTGTGCGTGTTCGGAGCGCGGCTGACGGCCGATGGTCAGACGATAGGAGGCTGGTATGGAACGGGTGGACATGATGCTGGAGCCGGTGCGGGTCTTTCTGGTTCAGATCGGCGAGTTTTTCCCGAAGGTGCTGCTCGCCCTCGGCATTCTGCTGGCCGGCTGGCTCGTCGCGAAAGCCGGGAAGTTCGCGGTCGAAAAGGGTCTGCGGCTGGTCAATTTCCACGTGCTGACGGAAAGAGCGGGACTCGACGAGTTTCTGCAGCAGGGCGGCGGCAGGACCGACACCACCGGCATACTGGGGCTGCTCACCTACTGGCTCGTGATCCTGGCGGCGCTGATGATCGCTTTCAACAGCCTGGGGCTTGCCCACGTCACCGATCTCATCGGGCGGATCGTGCTGTTCGTTCCCAAGGTGATGGTGGCGGTGCTGATCCTCGCGTTCGGTGCTTACTTCGCGCGCTTCATCGGCGCGACGCTGACCGTATATTGCCGGAGCGTGGGGCTGGAGGACGCCGAGATCCTGGGGCGGCTGGCGCTCTATGCCATTATCGTGTTCGTCGTATTGATCGCGCTCGACCAGATGGGCGTCGGCGACATCATCCGCCAGAGCTTCCTGATCATCCTGTCCGCCGTGGCGTTTGCGCTCGCGCTGGCCTTCGGGCTCGCGGGGCAGAAACGAGCGGCGGATCTGCTCGAGCGTTGGTGGCCGGTCGACAAGCCCGACCGGGGCGAGGATCGGACGTAACCGTTGACGCGATGCGCCGGAGCGACGCGCGGTTCGGCTACCATGAACACGAACGATCTTCTCGAGCAGCTTGCCGCGTCGGCGGGCATACAGCCCGAGTATGAAGACGTGTGGGGGCACAGGCGGCTCGTGCCGCGCGCGACCAAACGCGCGCTGCTCGCCGCGATGGGGCTTGCAGCGCGGTCCGAAGATGAAGTGCGGGCGCGCATCGCGGAATGCGCAGCGCGCCCGTGGCGCCGCCTGCTGCCGCCGGTGCTGGTAGCGCGCGCTGCGGACGGCCCGCCGCGGATTCCGCTCACCCTGCCGGCGGGCTGGGTGCGGCGCCCGTTCGGATGGCGGCTCCGGCTGGAAAACGGTGAGGTTCACGGCGGCGCCGTGGACCCCTGGCGCCTCGAAAGGCTGGAAGAGCGCGAGCTCGACGGCGAGCGTTTCGTGCGCTTCGCGTTCCTCCTGCCGTTCGCCCCGGCGCCCGGCTATCACCGGGTGGAGCTCGAGGGCAACGGCGACGCCGCGCACGCCGCTGCGCACACGAGGCTCATCGTGGTGCCG
>JACQGO010000325.1 GCA_016199485.1 Betaproteobacteria bacterium | reverse complement strand
GCGCGGCAGCCGCTGCTCGGGGAAGGTGACGCTCTACGACGGGAAGACGGGCGAGCCGTTCGCACAGCAGGTGACGGTCGGCTTCCTCTACATCATGAAGCTGCTGCACCTCGTGGACGACAAGATCCACGCGCGCTCGACCGGCCCCTACTCGCTGGTCACGCAGCAGCCGCTCGGCGGCAAGGCGCAGTTCGGCGGCCAGCGCTTCGGCGAGATGGAGGTCTGGGCGCTGGAAGCCTACGGCGCCGCCTACACGCTGCAGGAGATGCTGACGGTCAAGTCCGACGACATCAACGGCCGCACCAAGGTGTACGAGAACATCGTCAAGGGCGACCACAAGATCGACGCCGGCATGCCGGAGTCGTTCAACGTGCTGGTGAAAGAGATCCGGTCCCTCGGGATCGACATCGACCTGGAGAGATACTGATGAAAGCGCTTCTTGAGCTCTTCAAGCAGGTCCAGCAGGACGAGGAGTTCGACGCCATCAAGATCGGGCTTGCCTCGCCCGAGAAGATCCGCTCGTGGTCGTACGGCGAGGTGAAGAAGCCCGAGACCATCAACTACCGCACCTTCAAGCCGGAGCGTGACGGCCTGTTCTGCGCCAAGATCTTCGGCCCGATCAAGGACTACGAGTGCCTGTGCGGCAAGTACAAGCGCCTCAAGCACCGCGGGGTCATCTGCGAAAAGTGCGGCGTCGAGGTGACGCTGGCAAAAGTCAGGCGCGAAAGGATGGGTCATATCGAGCTCGCGAGCCCGGTGGCGCACATCTGGTTCCTGAAGTCGCTGCCCTCGCGCCTCGGCCTGGTGCTCGACATGACGCTGCGCGACATCGAGCGCGTGCTCTACTTCGAGGCCTATGTGGTGACCGACCCGGGGCTGACGCCGCTCAAGCGCTGCCAGCTGCTGACCGAGGACGATTACCTCGCCAAGGTCGAGGAGTACGGCGACGACTTCTCCGCCAGCATGGGCGCCGAGGGCGTGAGGGCGCTATTGCGTGCGATCGACCTGAAAAAGGAGATCGACACCCTGCGCAAGGACCTCGAGGAGACGAGCTCGGATGCCAAGATCAAGAAGCTCGCCAAGCGCCTGAAGGTGCTCGAGGGCTTCAAGAGCTCGAACATCAAGCCCGACTGGATGATCATGGAAGTCCTGCCGGTGCTGCCGCCGGAACTGCGGCCGCTGGTGCCGCTCGATGGCGGTCGGTTTGCGACGTCGGATTTGAACGACTTGTATAGGAGAGTAATAAACAGAAACAACCGGCTGAAAAGGCTGCTCGAGCTCAAGGCGCCGGAGATCATCGTCAAGAACGAGAAGCGCATGCTGCAGGAGGCCGTCGATTCGCTCCTGGACAACGGCCGCCGCGGCAAGGCGATGACGGGCGCCAACAAGCGGCCGCTGAAGTCGCTCGCCGACATGATCAAGGGCAAGGGCGGGCGCTTCCGCCAGAACCTGCTGGGAAAACGCGTCGACTACTCGGGCCGCTCGGTGATCGTCGTGGGGCCGCAACTGAAGCTCCACCAGTGCGGCCTGCCGAAGAAGATGGCGCTCGAGCTCTTCAAGCCGTACATCTTCCACAAGCTCGAGGTGATGGGGCTTGCCACCACCATAAAGGCGGCGAAGCGCATGGTGGAGAGCGAGGAGCCCATCGTGTGGGACATCCTCGAAGAGGTGATCCGCGAGCATCCGGTGCTGCTCAACCGCGCGCCCACCCTGCACCGCCTGGGGATCCAGGCGTTCGAGCCGGTGCTGATCGAAGGCAAGGCGATCCAGCTGCACCCGCTGGTGTGCGCCGCGTTCAACGCCGACTTCGACGGCGACCAGATGGCGGTGCACGTGCCGCTCTCGCTCGAGGCGCAGATGGAGGCGCGCACCTTGATGCTCTCTTCGAACAACGTGCTGTCGCCGGCGAACGGCGATCCGATCATCGTGCCCTCGCAGGATATCGTGCTCGGGCTCTACTTCACCACGCGCGCGAAGATCGGTGCGCGCGGCGAGGGCGCGATTTTCACCAATATCGCGGAGGTTTCGCGTGCCTACGACACCGGCCAGGTCGAGGTCAACGCCAGCATCACGGTGCGCATCAGGGAGTACGAAGTCGATGGCGACGGTGAAAGGCGCGAGAAGCTCACGCGCTACGCGACCACCGTCGGGCGCGCGCTGCTGTCCGACATCTTGCCGGCGGGCCTGTCGTTCGAGCTCATCAACAAGCCGCTCAAGAAGAAGGAAATCTCGAGGCTCATCAACGCGTCGTTCCGCCGCTGCGGGCTGAGGGAGACGGTGATCTTCGCCGACAAGCTGATGTATGCGGGCTTCAGCATGGCGACCAAGGCGGGCATCTCGATCGCGGTCGACGACATGCTGATCCCCGGACAGAAGGAAGAGATCATCGCGGCGGCCGAAAAGGAGGTGCAGGAAATCGAGAAGCAGTACACCTCGGGGCTGGTCACCCAGGGCGAGCGCTACAACAAGGTGGTCGACATCTGGGGCCGCGCCGGCGACTTCGTGGCCAAGGCCATGATGGAACAGCTCGGCACCGAGGCGGTGATGGCATGGGATGCGAAGAAGCACACCCGGATAGCGGCGAAGGACAAGAAGGGCGCGCCGGCCATGCAGGAGTCGTTCAACTCGATCTACATGATGGCCGACTCCGGCGCGCGCGGGTCGGCGGCCCAGATCCGGCAGCTCGCCGGCATGCGGGGGCTCATGGCCAAGCCCGACGGGTCGATCATCGAGACCCCGATCACCGCGAATTTCCGCGAGGGGCTGAACGTGCTGCAGTACTTCATCTCGACTCACGGCGCGCGCAAGGGCCTCGCCGACACGGCGCTCAAGACCGCCAACTCGGGCTACCTCACGCGCCGGCTGGTCGACGTGACGCAGGACCTGGTGGTGACCGAGGAGGACTGCGGCACCTCGCAGGGCGTATCGATGAAGGCGCTCGTCGAGGGCGGTGAAGTGGTCGAATCGCTGCGCGAGCGCATCCTCGGGCGCGTCGCCGCCATCGACATCGTCGACGAGAGCGGGCAGGTCGTGTGCCCGGCGGGGACGCTGCTCAACGAGGAGGAGGTGGAGCATATCGACAGACTCGGGGTCGACGAGGCGAAGGTGAGGACGCCGCTTACCTGCGAGATCCGCTACGGGCTGTGCGCCAAGTGCTACGGGCGCGACCTCGGCCGCGGGTCGCTGGTGAACGTCGGCGAAGCGGTGGGGGTGATGGCCGCACAGTCGATCGGCGAGCCGGGCACCCAGCTCACCATGCGCACCTTCCATATCGGCGGCGCCGCCTCGCGAACGGCGGTGGTCTCGCAGGTGGAGAGCAAGTCGAACGGGGTCGTGCGTTACTCGGCGGGCATGCGTTACGTCACCAACTCGCGCGGCGAGCTCGTGGCGATTTCGCGCAACGGCGAGGTCATGATCCACGACGAGAACCACCGCGAGCGCGAGCGTCACAAGATCCCCTACGGGGCGACGCTCATGGGACGCGACGGCGAGGTCGTGAAGGCGGGCCACGTACTCGCGACCTGGGACCCGCACACCCGTCCCATCATCACCGAGTACTCGGGCCGCATCAAGTTCGAGAACGTCGAGGAAGGCGTCACCGTCGCCCGTCAGATCGACGAGGTGACGGGGCTCTCGACACTGGTGGTGGTCGATCCCAAGCGCCGCGGCGGCATACAGGCGAAGGGTCTGCGCCCGCAGGTGAAGCTCACCGACGAGCGCGGGCAGGAAATCAAGATGGCGGGGTCCGAGCAGCCGGTCAACATCACGTTCCAGATCGGCTCGATCATCACGGTGCGCGACGGCCAGGAAGTGGGCGTGGGCGAAGTGCTCGCGCGCATCCCGCAGGAGACTTCCAAGACGCGCGACATCACCGGCGGGCTGCCGCGGGTGGCGGAGCTGTTCGAGGCGCGCTCGCCCAAGGACGCCGGTATGCTTGCCGAGGTAACCGGGACCGTCTCCTTCGGCAAGGACACCAAGGGCAAGCAGCGGCTGGTGATCACCGATCTCGACAGCGTGGCGCACGAATACCTGATCCCGAAGGACAAGCACGTGATGGCGCACGACGGGCAGGTGGTGAACAAGGGCGAGATGATCGTCGACGGGCCCGCGGATCCGCACGACATCCTGCGGCTGCTGGGCGTGGAAGCGCTCGCGCGCTACATCTGCAACGAAGTCCAGGACGTCTATCGCCTGCAGGGCGTCAAGATCAACGACAAGCACATCGAGGTCATCGTGCGGCAGATGCTGCGCCGCGTGCAGATCGTCGATCCGGGCGACACGCGCTTCATCCAGGGCGAACAGCTCGAGCGCGCTGAAGTGCTCCAGGAGAACGAGCGGGTGGAAGCCGAGGGCAAGAAGCCGGCGACCTACGACTACCTGCTGCTCGGCATCACCAAGGCGTCGCTTTCGACCGATTCGTTCATCTCGGCGGCCTCCTTCCAGGAGACCACGCGCGTGCTCACCGAGGCCGCGATCATGGGCAAGCGCGACGAGCTGAGGGGCCTGAAGGAGAACGTGATCGTCGGGCGGCTCATCCCGGCCGGCACCGGGCTTGCCTACCACCGCATCCGCCGCAAGCAGGAGGCGGGGGTGGACATGGCCGAGGGTCAGGGCCTGGTGGAGGAAGCGCCGGCGAGCACCGAAAGCCAGGAGCAGGTTGCTTGACAGGGATACCATAAGCCCATAAAATTTACAGTCTTTTCGCTGCATTTCCCGCCCAGGACGGTCGCGGGAGCGCCGCGCAGCGCAAGATCAGGGACGGCGGTGACGCCGTCCCCGATTTTTTAGTGGCTTTGCTTGCGGGACCGTGGGCGGTTGAAAGACGCGCCGCGGTAACGCTGTTCGCTTGACAGAAATATTTGACCGGAACAGGGCGATTATGCCGACGATCAACCAGTTAGTGCGCAGGCCGCGGGTCGCGAAGCGCGTGAAGAGCAAGGTGCCGGCGCTCGCGGGCTCGCCCCAGAAGCGCGGCGTGTGCACGCGCGTCTACACGACGACTCCGAAGAAGCCGAACTCCGCTTTGCGTAAGGTCGCCAAGGTGCGGCTGACCAACGGGTTCGAAGTGATCGGCTACATCGGTGGCGAGGGCCACAACCTGCAGGAGCACTCGGTGGTGCTGATCCGCGGCGGCCGTGTCAAGGACCTGCCCGGCGTGCGCTACCACATCGTGCGCGGCAGTCTCGACACCGCCGGTGTGAAGGACCGCAAGCAGGGCCGTTCCAAGTACGGCGCCAAGCGCCAGAAGGCGGCTTGACGTGAATGATGAATGGGGAATGATGAATGATGAGCGGACGCGGCGTTCGCCGCGGGAAGCCAACCCGGAACCCGGAACCCGGAACTAGTAACTGGAACTGACATGCCTCGACGTAGAGAGATTCCGAAGCGCGAAGTCCTTCCTGACCCGAAGTTCACGAGCCAGGACGTGGCGAAGTTCATCAACGTCATCATGACGCGCGGCAAGAAGTCGGTCGCGGAGAAGATCGTGTATGGCGCGCTCGAGCAGATCACGAAGAAGGCCAACAAGGACCCGCTCGACGTGTTCAACCAGGCGATCAACAACGTGAAGCCCCTGGTCGAGGTGAAAAGCCGGCGCGTGGGCGGCGCGAACTATCAGGTGCCGGTCGAGGTGCGGGCGGTCCGGCGCGTGGCGCTCGCGATGCGCTGGCTGCGCGACGCGGCGCGCGCGAGGAGCGAGAAATCGATGGGTGCGCGGCTCGCCAACGAGCTTGCCGAGGCGGCGGAAGGCCGGGGCGGCGCGATGAAAAAGCGCGAGGAAGTGCATCGCATGGCGGAGGCGAACAAGGCGTTCGCGCATTACCGGTTCTGATGGACGCCCGGGACGGTGCAGGGGAACTTAGGCGCGGGACTGATCGGAGAAGGATTCCATGCCCCGGTGCTCTTGGCGCCGTGGCGGTTGACAGGTTTGCGGATTTTGAAAAGTGCCACGCAAGACTCCAATAGAGCGGTACCGCAACATCGGCATCACGGCGCACATCGATGCCGGCAAGACCACGACCACCGAGCGCATCCTGTTCTATACCGGGGTGTCGCACAAGCTCGGTGAGGTGCACGACGGTACCGCGATCATGGACTGGATGGAGCAGGAACAGGAGCGCGGCATCACCATCACCTCCGCGGCGACGACGTGCTTCTGGAGAGGAATGGACGGGAACTTCCCCGAGCACCGGATCAACATCATCGACACGCCGGGACACGTCGACTTCACGATCGAGGTCGAACGCAGCTTGCGCGTGCTCGACGGCGCGTGCACCGTGCTGTGCGCGGTGGGAGGCGTGCAGCCGCAGACCGAGACGGTATGGCGGCAGGCGAACAGGTACCGCGTGCCGCGGCTGATCTTCGTCAACAAGATGGACCGCGCCGGTGCGGACTTCAGGCGCGTCTGCGAACAGGTGCGGGCGCGGTTGAAAGCGAGCCCGGTCCCGATCCAGCTGCCGATCGGCGCCGAAGACGGGTTCGAGGGCGTGGTCGACCTCGTCGGGATGAAGGCAATCTACTGGGACGACGCGACGCAGGGAATGAAATTCGAGGCGCGCGACATTCCCGGGAACCTGCTCGATGAAGCGAGGGCGTGGCGCGAGAAGATGATGGAGTCCGCCGCCGAGGCGAACGAGGACCTGGTGCACAAGTACCTCGAGCACGGGGAGCTCACCGCCGAGGAGATCAAGCGGGGCCTGCGCGCGCGCACCATCGCCGGCGAGATCTTCCCGATGCTGTGCGGCTCGGCGTTCAAGAACAAGGGCGTGCAGGCGATGCTCGACGCGGTGATCGACTACCTGCCCTCGCCGGCCGACGTTCCTCCCGTGAAGGGGATCAACGGGAAGGACCGGTCCGAGGAGCGCAAGGCCGCCGATGAGGAGCCGTTCGCGGGGCTCGCGTTCAAGATCATGACCGATCCGTTCGTCGGGCAGCTGATCTTCTTCCGCGTCTATTCCGGGGTGGTGAGCTCGGGCGACACCGTGTACAACCCGGTGAAAGGGCGCAAGGAACGCGTCGGGCGGCTGCTGCAGATGCACGCCAACCACCGCGACGAGATCAAGGAGGTGCGCGCCGGTGACATCGCCGCGGCGGTGGGCCTGCGCGAGGCGACGACGGGGGACACGCTGTGCCATCCCGCCAGGATCATCACGCTCGAGAAGATGGAATTCCCGGAGCCGGTGATCCACGTCGCGGTCGAGCCCAAGACCAAGGCCGACCAGGAGAAGATGGGTATCGCGCTCAACCGCCTGGCGCAGGAGGACCCCTCGTTTCGCGTGCGCACCGACGAGGAGTCGGGGCAGACGATCATCTCGGGCATGGGCGAGCTGCACCTCGAGATCATCGTCGACCGCATGAAGCGCGAGTTCGGCGTGGAAGCAAACGTCGGCGCGCCGCAGGTCGCCTACCGGGAGACCATCAAACGCGGATGCGACAAGGTCGAGGGCAGGTTCATCAAGCAGTCGGGTGGCCGCGGCCAGTACGGCCACGTGTGGCTGAGGCTGGAGCCGAACGAGCCCGGCAAGGGCTTCCAGTTCATCGACGCGATCAAGGGCGGAGCGGTGCCGCGCGAGTACATTCCGGCAGTCGAGAAGGGAATCGAGAACGCGATCCCCAACGGCGTGCTTGCCGGGTTTCCGGTGGTCGACGTGAAGGTGACGCTGTTCGACGGCTCGTACCACGAGGTCGATTCCAACGAAAACGCGTTCAAGATGGCGGGCTCGATCGCGTTCAAGGAAGGCCTGCGCCGCGCGAATCCGGTGCTGCTCGAGCCGATCATGTCGGTGGAGGTGGAGACGCCCGACGAATTCATGGGCAACGTCGTGGGCGATCTGAACTCGCGCCGCGGCACGATCCAGGGCATGGAAGAGCTGCCCGGCGGGGGCAAGGCGATCCGCGCCGAGGTGCCGCTCGCCGAGATGTTCGGTTATTCGACGACGCTGCGCTCGCTCACGCAGGGACGCGCGATCTACACCATGGAATTCAAGCATTACGCCGAGGCGCCGAAGCAGGTCGCCGAAGCGATCATCAACAGGAAATGAAATTTTTCTGCGAAAAATTTCATAAGGATTTTTTATTTTTTTGCGGATTCGGGGCCAGGCATTGAAACAGGGCAAGCGGTGGCGGGCGTGGTCGGAATGGATTTAGCGAAGACGGAGCAAAAAAATGGCGAAGAGCAGGTTTGAGCGCAAGAAGCCGCACGTGAATGTGGGCACGATAGGTCACGTGGATCATGGGAAGACGACGCTGACGGCGGCGATGACGATGATCCTCTCGCGCAGGTATGGTGGGGAGGTGAAGACCTATGAGCAGATCGACTCTGCGCCCGAGGAGAAGGCGCGGGGGATCACGATCAACACGGCGCACGTGGAGTATGAGACGGCGAAGCGGCATTATGCGCACGTAGACTGTCCGGGGCATGCGGACTATATCAAGAACATGATTACCGGGGCGGCGCAGATGGACGGGGCGATCCTGGTGGTGTCTGCGGCGGACGGTCCGATGCCGCAGACGCGCGAGCACATTTTGCTGGCGCGCCAGGTGGGGGTGCCCTACATCGTGGTGTATTTGAACAAGGCGGACATGGTGGATGACAAGGAGCTCTTGGATCTGGTGGAGATGGAGGTGCGGGAGCTGTTGTCCAAGTATGATTTTCCTGGGGAGAAGACCCCGATCGTGATCGGTTCGGCGCTCAAGGCGATGGAGGGGGACCCGGGGGAGCTGGGGGAGCAGGCGATCATGAAGCTGGCCGAGGCGCTGGACGACTACATTCCGACGCCCCAGCGCGACGTAGAGAAGCCGTTTTTGATGCCGGTGGAGGACGTATTTTCGATTTCGGGGCGTGGTACGGTGGTCACGGGGCGCGTGGAGCGGGGCGTGGTGAAGCTGGGCGACGAGATTGAGGTTGTGGGGCTGCGGCCCACGCAGAAGACGGTGTGCACGGGGGTGGAGATGTTCCGCAAGCTCCTCGATGAGGGGCGGGCGGGCGACAACATTGGGGTGTTGCTGCGCGGCTCCATGAGGGAAGAGGTGGAGCGCGGGCAGGTGCTGGCGAAGTAGGGCACGATCACGCCGCACACGTAGTTTTCCG
>JACQGO010000322.1 GCA_016199485.1 Betaproteobacteria bacterium | reverse complement strand
TGCCGGGGGGCATCGGCTGGAGGAAGGTGAGATGCATGGACGAGACCTTGCAGCCCTCGGTGCGCAGGCGCTCGACCGCTTCCTCGATCGCCCCCTTGGTGCTGCCCCAGCCGATGACGAGCATCTCGCCTTCCTCGCCGCCGAACACGGGCGGGGCCTTCAGCGTCTTCTGCAGGGCGGCGAGCTTCAGGCTGCGGTGCCGGATCGCTTCCTGGTTGATTTCCGGATCGTAGGCGACGCGGCTTGCGCGGTCGTGCGCGAGCCCCGTGAGCGTGTGCATGCCGTTGGGCTGGCCCGGGATGAAGCGCCGCGCGAGACCGGTCACCGCGTCCCAGTCGTAGGGCTTTGCTCCCTCGGGCACCGCGCTCTGGTCCACCGGCGGCGCGATCCACGTTTCCTTGAAGGCCGGCCGCGGGAAAGGCTGCTGCGAGGTGGCGAGATTGGCGTCCGAGAGCACGACCACCACCATGTTGAAGGTTTCGGCGATCTTGCGCGCCGTGATGATCGAGTAAAAGCATTCCTCGATGGTGCCCGGCGCCATCACCACTTTCGGCGCGTCCCCGTGGCTGCCGAAGCACGCGGCCAGCAGGTCGCCCTGTTCCGCCTTGGTCGGCAGCCCCGTGCTGGGACCGCCGCGCTGCACGTTCACGATGACCAGGGGAATCTCGACCATCGCCGCGAGCCCGATGCCCTCCTGTTTGAGCGAATAGCCGGGACCGGAAGTGATGGTGACCGCGCACTTCCCGGCATAAGAGGAGCCGATCGCGAACGCGCATGCGGCGATTTCATCTTCCGCCTGGTGGACCACGCCGCCCACGTTCTCAAACACCTCGCTCAGATAATGCGACGCCGAGGTCGCGGGCGTGATCGGATACATGGCGCAGACTTCCATTCCGGATGCGAGGACGCCGAGCGCCAGCGCCGTGTTCCCGTTGACCACGATTTGCGGCTCCTTCGCCCTCACCGCCGGGATCCGGAACTTGAAGTCGAAACGGGCTTCCGCCCATTCCCAGCCCGCATCGAGCAGCGTGAGGTTCGCCGTGACCACGCTTTCGGCCTTCTTGCGGAAGATGAACTTGACCTGTTCGCGCGCAAGACGCCGATCCAGGCTGTAGAGGTTGCACAGCATGCCCAGGGCGAACATGTTCTTGCCGCGCCGCGGATCCGAAACGTAGCGCCGGCATTCCTGTTCCATCGGGATCTCGTGCACCCTGTACCCTTCCGCAACCAGCCGCTCGCAGGTCTCGGCGTACGAGGCGGCGATCTTCGGGTCCTGGTCGTTGCGCCACATGTTTTCCAGCAGAATGACGCAGCCGGGCTTGAGCTCGCCCGCGCGCACCCGCCCGATCAGCACCTGCTCGTTGAACGCGATCACGAGGTCCGCCTCGTTGCCCCCGTTGGTGACGCGCTTGGAGCCCAGGCGAACGCGGTTCCCGCTGGCGCCTTCGATGCTGCGCGCGGGAGGCTGGATTTCAGCGGGGATGATCTCCACCGTCCACACGCCGTTGCCCATCCTGGCGGCGATCGAGCCCAGCGACTGCCCGCACCGCTGCGCGCCCTCGCCGGAGTCGCTGATCACTTCGATCACGTGCTCCGTCAACGTGGTGGTCGTCTTCTTGCCTCCTGGCTTACGGCGTTGCACGCCGGCATCGCCGACGTAATTCCATGTAAGCGTGTCGTTCATGTCCTGTCTTGCCGAAGTGAGATCGTTGTGTCGCAAATCCGGGAAACTAGGCGACCCGGATGCGCGCGAAGTTGCGCTCCTCGAGGTCGATCCCGAAGAGCTTGCCGGCGCTCCCCGGGCGCTCGGGGAGATAAACGACGCCGGTGTCGCGGATGCCGAGATAAGCCTTCATGCTGCGCGCGGCCTTGCGGCCGGCGCCCATCGCCTCGATCACGGTCGCCGCGCCGGTGACGATGTCCCCTCCCGCGTAGACGCCCGCCATGGAGGTGGCGAGGTTCGCGTCCGCCTCGATGTAGCCGCGCGAGTTGAGCTTGAGCTTCGAGGTCTGCCCGATGATCGGGTTCGCGTTCGTGCCGATCGCCATCACGATGATGTCGGCCTCGAATTCGAACTCGCTGCCGGCGACGGGAACGGGGCTGCGCCGCCCCGATTCGTCCGGCTCGCCGAGCTCCATGCGGATGCAGCGCATGCCGCGCACGTTGCCTTTGCCGTCGTCGAGGATCTCGACCGGATTGGTGAGCCAGTGGAATTCGATTCCTTCCTCCTCCGCATGGTGCAGTTCCTCGGCGCGCGCGGGGCTTTCCGCCTTGGTGCGGCGGTAGATGCAGTGCACCTTCTCCGCGCCGAGCCTCAGGCAGACTCTCATCGCGTCCATCGCCGTGTTGCCCGAGCCGACAACGGCGACGCGCCGGCCGAGCGGCAGCGGCGTGTCGTACGCGGGGAAGTCCCTCGCGCGCATCAGATTGCAGCGCGTCAGCAGCTCGTTCGCCGAAACCACGCCGTTGAGGGATTCACCCGGGATGCCCATGAATTTCGGGGACCCGGCGCCGGTACCGATGAACACCGCGTCGTAGCCCATCTGGTCGATCATCTGTTCGATGGTGAACAGGCGTCCGACGAGCATGTTGCACTCGAACTTGACGCCGAGCTTCTTGAGATTCTCGACCTCGGCGTCGATCACTTCATTCGGGAGCCGGAAGTCGGGGATGCCGTAGCGCAGGACCCCGCCCGGCTGATGGAACGCCTCGTAGACCGTAACGTCGCAACCCGCCTTCGCCATGTCCGCGGCGCAGGCCATGCCCGCGGGACCGGAGCCGACCATTCCGATCCTGAAGCTGTTCGGCTCGATGTAGGGGATGCTGGTCCAGCCTTTCTCGATTGCCATGTCGCCCGCGAAACGCTCGAGGCGGCCGATTGCCACCGGCTCCAGCGTCTCCCCCACGGGACAGACGCCTTCGCACTGGGTTTCCTGCGGGCACACCCGGCCGCAAATGGCCGGAAGCAGGTTGGTGTCGGTGATGACGTCGTAGGCGCCGCGGAAATCCTTCTGGCTGATCTTCGCAATGAACCCGGGGATGTCGATGCTTACCGGACAGCCCTCGACACAGGCGGGATCCGGACAGAGCAGGCAGCGCTCCGCCTCGTTGAGCGCGTCTTCGAGGCGATAACCGCACGCGACTTCCGCGAAGTTCCTCCCGCGCTCGCGCGGGTCCTGTTCCCGGATCGGGGTTCGTTCCTGCGGTATGGTCCGGATCGTCTTTTTCTTCGCCATCGTGCTGTTCCTTGGCTATCGGCGTCTGTCGTTCGGGTTCCTTCGACGATTCCGTGACCCCGGACGCTTTGGACTCAGCGCTGCGGCGCCGGGCGGGCGACCGCCGGCGCCTGTGACGCTTGATCGGGCTGGCTCCTCAGGCGGCAGCTTTCCACCCAGCGCTCGAGAGCGACCTTCTCCTGCGCGGTGAAGCGCCGCAGCCGGTACATGAGATCGTCGAAATCCACTTGATGAGCATCGAAGTCCGGCCCGTCGACGCAGGCGAACTTCACCCTGCCGCCCACTTTCACCCGGCAGCCCCCGCACATCCCCGTTCCATCGATCATGATGGGGTTGAGGCTTACCACGGTCTTGATGTTGTGGGGCCGCGTCGTCTCGGCGCAGGCTTTCATCATGATCGGCGGGCCGATGGCGATGACCTCGTCGATGTCGGGGTGTTTCGCGATCGCCAGCTTGACCCCGTCGGTGATCAGCCCCTTGATCCCCATCGAGCCGTCATCGGTGCATACGATGAATTCGTCGCAGCAGGAGCGGAATTTATCTTCCCAGAACACCAGGTCCTTGGTCCGGAACCCGACGACTCCGATCACGTACGCGCCGCTTTCCTTGTAAGCGCGCGCCTGAGGAAAGATCGGGGCCACCCCCAGGCCTCCGCCCACGCACATCACCTTTTTCGCGCCGTCGGCGTGGCTGGGAACGCCCATGGGGCCGGCGAGCCCGTAGAGACTGGTTCCTACGCGGCAGGTCTGCTGCATCTCTCTGGTCGTTTTTCCGACCGCCTGTACGACGAGCGTGATCGTTCCCTTCTCGCGGTCGAAGTCGGCGATGGTCAAGGGGATGCGCTCGCCGTGCGCGTGCGACATGACGATGACAAACTGGCCGGCGTGTGCCGCCTTTGCCATCAGCGGATGACGGACTTCCAACAGGTACGTGACGTCGGAGAAATCCTCTCGCGTTACGATCTCGAATCCGGAGCTTCCTTTCGCATCGAGCATTGGTCCTGCCTTACGTTAGGGGTGGTATTTCTTCCACACACGCGGAATGTATCGGAAATTTATTGTTTTCGCGCGGTCCGAACTTTGATCTAGCGCAAGGATTTGTCGCTTATCGCCGGCACGCAGGCGGCGGATGTGATGCGGAAGCGCTCGTGTTCGATGAGGGTACATAGTCCACAATATGGACTATAAGCGGCCCCGGGGGCGCGAGGCGCCGCCCCCGACGCGCGCAGTCAGCGCGCCAGTTCCTGCAGCAGCGGTGCGCAGCAGCGCTTGAATTTCCTGCCGCTGCCGCAAATACAGGGATCGTTGCGTTGCGGCCAGGGATGCCTGGAGTGCGCGTGCTCGACCAGCCAGCGGG
>JACQGO010000319.1 GCA_016199485.1 Betaproteobacteria bacterium | reverse complement strand
GCTTGAACTGCAGGAAGTGGGTCGCGTGGCGCGCGAGCTCCGAGCGCCGCGGGTCGGCGACGATGAGCTTTACGCCGTTCTTCACCGCGTTCTTGATCCAGGTCGCCGCGACCGGGTGGTTCGACACCGGGTTGGCGCCGATGAGCAACACGACCTCCGCCCGCCGCACGTCGTTCACCTGGTTGGAGACCGCACCCGAGCCTATGCCTTCGAGCAGCGCCGCGACGGACGAGGCGTGGCACAGCCGCGTGCAGTGATCGACGTTGTTGCTGCCGAAGCCGGTGCGCACGAGCTTCTGGAACAGGTACGCCTCCTCGTTGGTGCCTTTGGCCGAGCCGAAACCGGCGAGTGCGTACTTACCGTACCTGTCGCGGATCTCCTTGAGCCTCCCCGCCGCGAGATCAAGCGCCTCCTCCCAGCTCGCTTCGCGGAACGCCGAGAACGGATCGGACGGATCCACCACGAAGTCCGCCGACTTCGGCACGCCCGGTTTGCGGACGAGCGGTCTGGTGAGCCGGTGCTTGTGATGCACGTAGTCGAAGCCGTAGCGCCCCTTGACGCACAGCCGCCCGCGGTTCGACGGGCCGTCGCGCCCTTCGACGTAGAAGATCCGGTTGTCCTTCACGGCATAGGTGAGCTGGCAGCCGACCCCGCAGTACGGGCATACCGAGTCCACTTTCCTGTCCGGCTTGATCATCCCGACGCCGCGCGCAGGCGCGAGCGCCCCGGTGGGGCAGGCCTGCACGCACTCGCCGCACGCGACGCATGTCGACTCGCCCATCGGATCATCGAGATCGAACACGATCTTGGAGTGCTCGCCGCGGAACGCGTAGCCGATCACGTCGTTCACCTGCTCCTCACGGCAGGCGCGCACGCAGCGCGTGCACTGGATGCAGGAGTCGAGATCGACCGCCATCGCGTAGTGCGAGAGATCGGGCCCGGGCTGATGACGCGGCTTGAACCGCGGCTTGCCCACGCCGAGCTTCCGGGCCCAGTAGTCGAGCTCGGAAACGAGCGTGTGGCGGCGCTCCGGCATGTCGGAGAGCAGCAGCTCCAGCACCATCTTCTGTGAGGCGAGCGCACGCGCGTTGTCGGTGACGACCTCCATCCCCGGCGCGGGTCTCCTGCAGCACGACGGTGCGAGAAAGCGCTCGCCCTTGATCTCGACCATGCACGCGCGGCAGTTGCCGTCGGGGCGCAGGCCTTCCTTGTAGCACAGGTGCGGGATGTCGACGCCGTGACGCTTCGCGGTCTGGATGATGGTCTCGCTGGAATAGCCGACGACGTCCCTGCCGTTGAGCTTGAACTCGACCGGCATCGCGGCGATCTCTTCCTTGGTTATCGCGGTCATAAGTCCCCTCCGGCGAGGGGAAAAGTGATCCCTCTCGCCTTAACCCTCTCCCCCGGTGACGGGGGAGAGGGAACGTTTCACGTTTCACTCGATTTCTTTCGCGAAGTACTTCATCACGCACCTGATCGGGTTGGGCGCCGCCTGCCCGAGCCCGCATATCGATGCGTCCGCCATCGCGTTCGAAAGTTCCTCGAGCAAGCCCTTGTCCCACTTGGGGCCTTTCATCAGCTCGAGCGCCTTGGCGGTGCCGACGCGGCACGGCGTGCACTGCCCGCACGATTCGCTGGCGAAGAACTTCATGACGTTCGCCGCCGCCGCCGCCGCCTTGTCCCGGTCGGAGAGCACGATGATCGCGGCCGAGCCGATGAAGCAGCCGTACTCGTGCAGCGTGTCGAAATCGAGCGGGATGTCGCCCATAGACGCCGGCAGAATGCCGCCGGAGGCCCCGCCGGGAAGGTAGGCATGGAACTTGTGGCCGTCGAGCATGCCACCGCAGTATCCGTCGATCAGTTCTTTCACCGTGATGCCGGCGGGAGCGACATGCACCCCCGGCTTTTTCACGCGGCCCGACACCGAGAACGAACGCAGCCCCTTGCGCCCGCGGCGGCCTTGCGAGGCGAACCACTGCGCGCCTTTCTCCAGGATGTCACGCACCCAGTGCAGCGTCTCCTTGTTGTGTTCGAGCGTGGGATAGCCGAACAGCCCGACCTGCGCGACATAGGGGGGCCTCAACCGCGGCATGCCGCGCTTGCCCTCGATCGATTCGATCATCGCGGACTCCTCGCCGCAGATGTAGGCGCCGGCGCCGCGCCGCAGGTGGATCGGCGGCAGCGGGCATGGCGGATTCTTCCGCAGCGCCTTGAGCTCACGCGTCAGGATCTCGCGACAGCCCGCATACTCGTCGCGCAAGTAAATATAGATCTCGGAGATCTCCACCGCCCACGCCGCGATGATCGCGCCCTCGAGGAAACGGTGCGGATCGCGCTCGAGATAGTAACGGTCCTTGAACGTGCCGGGCTCGCCTTCGTCGATGTTGACCGCGAGCAGCCGCGGCGCCGGTTCGTTCCTGACGATGCGCCACTTGCGCCCCGCGGGAAAGCCGGCGCCGCCCAGCCCGCGCAGTC
The DNA here is from genome assembly GCA_016199485.1 of Betaproteobacteria bacterium. Taxonomy (GTDB): domain Bacteria; phylum Pseudomonadota; class Gammaproteobacteria; order Burkholderiales; family SG8-41; genus JACQGO01. Next base: position 1,700 of record JACQGO010000319.1, on the reverse strand, counting down.
CCGAGTCCTCTATCGTCTTGATGATCTCGTCCTGGTGGTCGGCGCGGTGCCGGGCATGATTAGCACGCAACCCCGAGTCCTCTACCGTGTTGATCACCTCGTCAGCATCGCGTTCGCCGGCGAGGCACTGCGCGGCGAGCCGGTAACCGCCGTTCCTGCGGTACTGGTCGTAGGTGATGTACTTGCCCACCGGGCACTTTGTCTTTTTTGCGGCGACGGCGCGTTTCACTTCCTCCACCGTCGCGTGCCCCACCGGATTCTGCGCGACCACCGCGACCGGCGCCTGCTCGCAGCGGCCGACGCACGGCGCCGGAACGACGCGCACGTTTTCCCCCGGCGCGCGTGTGAGCTCAGCGAGCAGTCGGTTCGCTCCCGCGAGCTCGCATGAGAGAGAATTGCACACGCGCACCGTCAACGGCGGCGGCGGGGTCCCGCCCTCCTTGACCACGTCGAAATGGTGGTAGAACGTGGCGACCTCGTAGACCTCCGCCATCGCGAGTTTCATTTCGTGCGCGAGCGCGACGATGTGCGCCGCCGGGATATGACCGTAGCGGTCCTGGATCCTGTGCAGGTGCTCGATCAGCAGGTCGCGCCGGCGCGGCTCGTTCCCGAGCAGCGCCCGCACTTCTGCGAGCGCCTTCGGATCAACGACGCGCCCCCTGGGCTTGCCGCGGGTGCCGCGTTCGCGCTTCGCAATGCCCGCTTCCAATTTCCTATCCTCCATTTGCGCCGCAGCTATCGTCCGTATCGAATCGAAACAGGGCGCTGTCCGTTCGAAACACCGTGTGGCCGCCTTTCGTTAAAGATCCCACCACACGGCGTGCAGCAAGTTCGACACCGGCGCTACCTCAATACCGACTTCATCACCTTGCCCATTTCGGCCGGATTGCGCGTCACCTTGATCCCGCACTCTTCCATCACTGCCAGTTTCTCGGCCGCGGTACCTTTGCCGCCGGAAATGATCGCCCCGGCGTGACCCATGCGCTTGCCCGGCGGCGCGGTGACGCCCGCGATGAATCCCACGACCGGCTTTCGCATATTGGCCTTGATCCAGCGCGCGCAGTCCTCTTCGTCGGTGCCGCCGATCTCGCCCACCATCACCACCGCCTCGGTCTGCGGGTCGTCGTTGAACATCTTCATGATGTCGACGTGTTTCAGGCCGTTCACCGGATCGCCGCCGATGCCGATGCAGGTCGACTGCCCGAGGCCCGCTTCCATCAACTGCCCGACCGCCTCATACGTGAGCGTGCCCGAGCGGGACACCACCCCGACCGGGCCCTTCCCGTGGATATGGCCCGGCATGATGCCGATCTTGACTTCGTCCGGCGTGATGACGCCCGGGCAGTTCGGCCCGATCAGCCTGGTTTTCCCGCTCCGCATTTTGTAGCGGGTGCGGATCATGTCGCGCACCGGTATGCCCTCGGTGATGCAGATCACGAGGTCGAGGTCCGCTTCCACCGCTTCGTCGATCGCCGCCGCGGCGAACGGCGGCGGCACGTAAATCGCGGACACCGTGGCGCCTGTCGCCTCCTTCGCCTCGCGCACGGTCTCGTAAATCGGTATGCCCTCGAAACTCTGCCCGCCCCTTTTGGGGGTGACGCCGGCGACGAAGCAGTTGCGTCCGTTCGCGTACTCCCTGCACATCTTGGTATGGAACTGCCCGGTCTTGCCGGTGATGCCCTGCGTGAGCACCCTGGTGT
>JACQGO010000321.1 GCA_016199485.1 Betaproteobacteria bacterium | reverse complement strand
TGGCCAGCTCCCGCGCAGAAACGCCTTTCAGCACGTAGCCGCGCGCGCCCGCCTTGAACGCCGCAAGCAGCTTGTCTTCGTCTTCGAACACGGTGAGCATGACGATCCTGGCCGCCGGACACGCGGTGGTGATTTTCTCGGCCGTCGTGAGCCCGCCCCACCCGGGCATGGCGATGTCGAGCAGCACCACGTCGGGAAGAAGATCGCGCGCCAGGCGCAGCGCTTCTTCGCCGGTCGTGGCCTGGCCGACGATGGCGAGATCCGGCTCGGAGGCGAGCGAGTGGACTACGCCCTCGCGGAACAGGGGGTGGTCGTCCGCGACCAGGATCCGGATCGGTTCATTCATGGTCCGCTTCCAGCGGGGCGAGCGGCAGTGCCGCCCGGATCACGGTCCCCCGGCTGGGGGTGCTCTCCACGCTGAACGTTCCACCGAGAATTTCCACCCGTTCGCGCATGCCGGCGAGTCCCAGGTGCCCGTTCGCGCTCACCGACCGAGGGTCGAACCCTGCTCCGTGGTCACCGACTTCGACCAGCAGCTTACCGTCGCGCCGCATCAGGGCCACGTGTTGATCCGAACCCCCGGCGTGGCGGAAACCGTTCGCCAATGACTCCTGCAGCAAACGGAACAGCGTGATCTTGACCGGCAGCGGCGCTTCCACCGGGACATCGTCCGCGTTCAGCGCGACCGTGGCGCCCGCCTTGCGTTCATAGTCGCGCACCGCGCGATGCGCGGTTTCGGCGAGCGAGAGCTGCTCGATCTCCGGCAGGTGCAGCCCTGCGGAAATGGCGCGCAGATCCTCGAGCGCGGATTGGAGAGCGCCGTGGACGGTGCGGAATTCGTCGCCCACGGTGCGTTTCATGGCGACGGTGGCGGGGCAGGTGCTGCAGACCTCCGCCAGCGATTCCATGCGCATCAGCGCCAGCGCCAGGCCCTGCCCCGGGCCGTCGTGGAGATCGGCGGCGATGCGATGCAGGAATTTTTCATTGAGCGCCGTGGTGCGCCCCGCGGCACGGCGAACCCGCTCGTGCAGTTGCTCGTTCTGCGCGAGCAGCGCGGTGAGTTGCGCCACTTTGTCGCGCAGCTCTGTCTGCTGCGTGACGATGGTGTTGCTGGCGCGCCGCACCAGAGCGGCAAGCAGCAGGAACATCACCAGCGTCGCGGTGCTCACCATGAGCCAGCTGCGCAGCCGCGCGGCGCGCATTTCCTGCGCCAGGTCGTCGGTGGTCTGATAGAACTCCGAGACCGCCAGGATCGTGCCGGCGTGCCCGGCGCGCACTGGAGCATAGGTTTCGATCAAGCGCGGCCAGTGCTGCCTCTCGAACTCGTTCTCCGCCTCGGTGAGGTCGGCGATCTGCGAGTACACGTGTCCGGCAAAAGCGGAGGCAAGCGACGGCTTTACCGGAAACCGGCGCCCGACCAGCGCCGGGTTGGTGCTGTAGAGAATCCGCCCGTCCGGCGCCCAAACCTTGAACGCCACGATGTGCCGCCCGAGCGATGTGCCGGTGAGCAGCCGGTCCAGCGCGGCGCGGTCAACGTCGCGCAACTGCCCCCCGCCGGCGAGCGATTGCAGGTGCGGGGAGACGAAACTGTCCACGTAGAGGCTGGTCACCAGCCCCGCGCGATTGATCACCCCGGTCTCGATTTCCCTCTCCACCCAGGTGCCGACAAACATCATCCCGACCAGCAAAATGACCGCCCCGCCCGCGAGCAGCAGGCGCACGAGACTGAACCGGGCGAACGGGTTCATGACCACCACCGCATTTTAGCAGGCGCCGTTTGCCGCAACTACGAACCAACGGCGGGCATTGAAGGGCCTAAGGTCCCGGCCGATCGCCGCCCATCGGCCGTTGTTCTCCCGCTTCCTTTTCTGCACGATTAACTTGGATCGGCAGGCCAAACTCTGTTGAAAGGAGGCAGCATGTTCAAGCAAACGTTACTACTCGGAGTTCTCGGCGTCACGATGGCGGCAATGCAGAGTGCGGCCGCCGCCCAGCCGGCAGCGAAGAAGGCAGCGGGACTCTCACCGAAGTGCACGGCCAATGCGCCGGTCAGGGAGTTCCTGGTCGTCGCCGGGGAGTGGGACACGGTGCCCAAGGGCAAGGACGGCAAGCCCGTGGCATACAACGATCGCGGGCAGGCGCGCGCGGCAAACTCCAAACTCGAGCGCTACAGTTTCGATCCCTCGATGATCATTGTAAAGAGAGGGGATTGCGTAAGGCTGGTCATCCATGACCTCAAAGGCGACCATCATAACGTGACCATCGAGGGTACCGAGATCGGCACCGAAGGAGCGCCGATCGTCGATGACGCCGGCAAACCCCTCGGCAAGGCCGTCGCGCGCGCGAATCCCAACGCGTATGAAGGGCCCGACAAGCTCAAAGCCGGCGAGTTTGTGCGCGGCGAGCAGGTGACGCTCACGTTCCAGGCGAACCGGCCCGGCACCTACCGCATGATCTGCGAGGTGCACACCTTCATCGGACCGAAAGGGGAGCTCAGGGGCTACGACGACAAGGGCAAGCCGGTGCAAGGGCCGATGGTCGGCTACATCTCGGTGCTGCCGTAGGCGGCACCCTCCGTCGGAGCCGTAGTGGAGAGCAGCGCGACCGTCGCGCCCGCGCAGGGGACATGGCGCGCGGTCTGCTGAAGAACATCGCAGCGCTCGCCTCGGGCGCGGCGGTGTTCCTGCTTGCAGCAGCGCTTCTTGCCTGGATGATTGCGCGGGTGGCGGAGCATCCGGGCGTGCCGCGCGATGCGGGGAAGCCGCCGCCGTGGTTCACCGGCGAAGCGGGGGCGGTGCGCGAGACGCTGGAACATTCCCCGGTCGCGCCGGCGCCGGCCACGGGCGCGCAAAGCGGCGCCGCGGCGACGGGCGGCGACTTCGTGGAGGTTGCGGGGGGCAGCATCGAGATCGCCCTCACGGAATACGAGATGAAGCCCGGCAGGATCCGGACTAAGCCGGGAACGGTGGTCTTCGTCCTGCGCAACGAGGGGCGCTTCGCCCACAATTTCCATGTCGAGGGCCCGGGGGTCGATACCACCGCCGAGAAATTCAGCCCCGGCCGCACGGTGCGCCTGCAAGTTACGCTGCAGCAGGGCGAGTACAAGATCAGCTGCCCGCTTTCCAACCACGACCAACGCGGCATGCACGGCACCCTGATCGCGACCTCCAGACCCGCCGGGAGATTAACCGCCGATGAACGCCGATGAACGCAGATCGAATCGGGATCAAAAGCTGACGAACGTAATTGGCAGTTTTGTCGGCGTCTATCGGCGTGCATCTGCGGCTAAATGTTGTTTCTCCGATTTTTGAGATGAGTTCATGCCGCTGGATTTTCCGCTGATCGGGGCGCGCACGGCAATATGGCTGGCGGCACAGCTGCACCTGTTCCTCGCGGCTTTCGTGCTCGGCGCGCCGATCTTCATCGTGGTGAGCGAGTGGCTCGGATTGCGCACGAAAGACCGGCGCTACGAGCGGCTGGCGAAGGAAACGATGAAGGTGGTGGCGATCGCCTACTCGCTCACCGCGATCTTCGGCGTGCTGTTCGCGTTCGTGCTGATGGGGCCGTACCAGCCGGTCGCCAACTACCTGTTCAAGGCGCTCTACCCGGTGTGGATGTGGTACGGGGTCTTTATCCTGCTCGAGACGATCTGCATGTACCTCTACTGGTATACGTGGGAGCCGCTCAATCGCTCGCTGGCGGGCAAGTGGACCCATATCGGGATCGGCGTCCTGCTCAATGTGCTCGGCACCATCGTCATGCTGCTGATGAACGCGGTGACCGGCTTCATGAACACGCCGCCGAAGGCAATCGAGACGGCGGGCCTGTGGACGATGGTGAATAACGCCGCATGGTGGCCGCTCAACCTGCACCGCTTTCTCGGCAACATCACGTTCGGCGGCTTCGTCGTCGCGCTGTTCGCCGCGTTCATGTTTCTCACCTCGAAAAAGGAAGAGGACCGCGCGTTCTACGACTGGATGGGCTACATCGGCAACCTGATCGGGGTGGGCGCGCTGATCACGATGCCGCTCGCCGGCTACATCCTCTCCAAGGAGCTGTTCATCTACGACGCCCAGCTCGCCACCTTCATGATGGCCGACAAGCTCTCGGGTTATTTCGTGATGCAGGGCCTGCTCGTGGTGCTGTTGTTCCTGGGCGCGAACTTCTACATGTGGCTTTCGATGCAGCGCATCGAGGGCGCGGCGCGGTTCGCCCCGCACATGAAGGCGATATTCGCGGTGCTGCTGGCGGGGGGCGTCGTGTGGGTGGTGCCGCAGAACTTCTTCCCCGATCTGCTCGCGAAACCGCCCGCGGGCGTGAGCGAGCACGCGCTGATTCTGCCGGAGCGCTTCGCATTTCTGGGGCTGATGGTGGCGAAGGCGCTCGCCGTGACCGCGATCATCATCATGACGTTCGTCACCTATCTTCTCTACCGGCGTGCGCGCGCCACCGGAAGGATACTTTGGGGCGGCATCGATCCCATGAGCCAGTACGTGCTGATCTTCATACCGGCGGTGGCCGTGTACCTCATGGGTCTGATGGGAGCGATCCGCTCGCTCACGCGCATGGACTACCACATTTACGGCGCGGTGAAGGACGTCACGCCGTACTGGTACACCGCGACCCTGGGCCATTCGTCAATCATGGTCGCGATTGCGACAGTGGTGTTCTTCCTGCTCGTTGCATTCGTGTTCTGGGTCGGTTTCGTCATTGGGAAGACCGATGAATGATCCGGTCAACACCGCGCCCAACGGCGCTTCCACGCCGGCGTGGCGGCAGCGCTGGCGACGCGTGAAAGGTCCGGTGCTGTCCGCTGTTGCGGGGTTGGCGCTGATCTGGGGCGGTTTACCGTCGCTGCCCGCGGCGTGGGGCGTGCGCTTCGGCATGCCTTATCTCATGTTCTTCAGCCTGGCGGTCGTCGGGTCGGCCCTGTTCTTCGTGCTGCTCAACTGGGGCCCGATTCGCCACCCGCGCTCCGCGCTCGCCACATTTGCGAGCATCGTGCTGGTCTACTCCGCCACCGTGGGCGGCATGGTGGCGTTCGGCTACTGGTATTACCCGCAGTTCGAGACGCCCAGGGCGACGGCGGCCAAAACCGGCGCGACCGGGAGCGGTGCGGAGAAGCGCGGCAAGGATGTGTTCCTGAACCCGCAATTCAACTGTTTTGCCTGCCACACGATCGAGACGCTGGGCATCCGGGGCGGCCAGCGCGGGCCGGATCTTTCTGCCGCCGGCAAGGAAGCCGAGGCGCGCAAGCCGGGCTTGTCGGCCGAGGATTACTTGCGCGAGTCGCTCCTCGATCCGTGGGCGTGTTTCACGCCGCTGCCCGCGAGCGGGCTCACCCAGTGCCAGGCGGTCGCGGATCCGGCCAAGACTTATCCCCAGCTCATGCCTCCAGGATTGAAGGAGCGGATGACGGAGGGCCAGTTGAACGACCTGGTTGCGTTTCTGAGGAACTTGCGCGGCGCGCGGGGGGAGAGATGACAAACGCGACTGACAATCGCGATCCGCGGAGCCTGCCGCACGACGACGTCGCGTGGACGGCGGTGTGGACGGGTTACGCGATCGCGGCGATGGGCACGCTGCTGGCCGGCGCCTGGGGGCTTGCTTCAGCGGGCAAAGGCATGTGGTGGGTGGCCAATGCAGGCGTGTGCTTTCTGCTCGTCGGCGGCCTCGCCGCGAGCCTGGTCGCGAAGACGGCGGAGCCGCTGAACGGCGCTTTCATTGCCGTGCTCTATTTCGCCACCTTCACGCTCATCATCTTCGTCGGCGAATTTCTCGCCCTTCTGCCCGACCCGCTGCCCGGCTTGCCGCGCGGAGACTCGACTTTCTACTTCGTGTGGCCGCTCGCGCAGCTCGCTGCAGCGACGGTCGGTGCGGTGGCGGGTGGATGGTTCCATGCGAGATACCGGGGGCGTTCGGGGCGATGAAGACCTACCGTGACATCGCCGGCGACGGCGGATCGGACGTTCTCGGCCAGGTGACCGAACGCGCGGCGCGCATGCGTGCGCGCATGGCGCTCGTCGCGCGCAAGCTCGCGGTCATGAGCGGCAAGGGTGGAGTGGGCAAGAGTGTCGTTACCGTGAACCTCGCGGCCGCGCTGGCGATGCGCGGCCGCAAGGTCGGCATCCTCGACGCCGACCTCAATGGGCCGTCCATCGCGAGGATGCTGGGAATTGAGAACCGGCGCCTGACGGTCGGCGGCGCAGGTCTCGTGCCGGCGGTCGGGCCGTTTGGCACGAGGGTCGTATCGATGGATCTTCTGCTGTCCCGCCAAGGTGCGCCGGTGGCATGGGATGCGCCGGCGCTGCAGCACCGATCCACCTGGCTCGGTGCGCTCGAAGCGAGCGCGCTCGGCGAACTCCTGGGCGACACGGCCTGGGGCGAGCTCGATTTCCTGTTGATCGACCTGCCGCCGGGCCCCGAGCGGTTCCCGGTTTTCGACGGCCTGTTTCCGGAGTGCGACGGCGCGATCGCCGTCACCATACCTTCCGCGATCGCGGCGCTCACCGTCAGACGCTCCGTCGTTCTGGCGCGGCGCTGCAAGGCGGGAATTCTGGGAGCGGTCGAAAACATGGCCGGTTACCGGTGCCCGTGCTGTGGCGCGCGGCAGGCGCTGTTCGCGGAGGAGGGGGAGTCCGTCGCGCGGACTCTGGGGGTACCCGTTCTGGGGAGCATTCCCTTCGATCCGCGAATCGCCCGCTGTGCGGACCAGGGGGTGCCCTTCGTGGCCGCGCATCGCGACACGCCCGCAGCGCGAGCCATCGTCGGTGTCGTCGAGCAGATCGACCGCACGTGCGCCGGGCAGGAGGCAAGCCGTTGAAATTCCTGTGCGTGGTTTGCGATGAGGCGATGAAAGTCGCGGAAATTCCGAGCCCCTCGTCCGGGGATGCGCTCACCGTGGTGTTCCGGTGTCCGGGCTGCGGACATCAGGTGGCGTTGCTGACCAATCCCTGGGAGGCCCAGTTGGTGCGCAGCCTCGGTGTCGCGATCGGGGGGCGCAGCGCGCCGCCGGCGCCGCTGGAGCTGGTACGCGCGACTTTGACCGAAGCGCGGCTGCTGTGGACCGAAGAGGCGGAGCGGCGCCTGGAGCGCGTGCCCGAGTTCGTGCGGTCCGTGGTGCGCAAGAGCATCGAACGCTACGCCCGGCAGCAAGGCTGCCGCGAGGTGACGCCGCAGGTGATCGATGAGGCGAAAGCGGACATGGGCATGTAGGTTGGGCGAGGGGCGGCGACGTGTATGAGTCGATTTACATTCCGGTAGACAACTCGGCGTGGGCGCTGCGCGGTGTCGAGATCGGCGTTGCGATCGCGAGGCACAGCGGGGCGCGCGTCACAGCGAGCCACGTCTACGCCGCGCGCCTGCACGACCGGCGTTTCCGCCAGATGGAAGGCGGCCTGCCCGAGCGCTACCTCAAGGAAGACAAGCTTGTGGAGCAGCGCGAGGTCCACGACGACCTCATCACCCGCGGGCTGAGGCTCATCTCGGACAGCTACCTCGATGTCGCAAGCGGGACCTGCGAGCGAGCGGGCGTGCCTTTCGCGCGCGTGATGCTGGAAGGAAAGAACTGGCAAAAGCTGGTCGAGGACATCAACGTTTCCGTCCACGACCTCGTGGTGATGGGTGCGCTCGGCCTGGGCGCGGTGAAAGCCTCGATGCTCGGCAGCGTGTGCGAGCGGGTGGCGCGGCGCATCGACCGCGATCTTCTCGTCGTCAAGTCTGCTCGCGCCGATCAGGCGGGCGCAATCGTGGCCGCGATCGACGGCAGCCCGCATTCCTTCGGCGCGCTCAGCGCCGCGCTGGAACTCGCGCGGATATTCGCGAAGCCGGTGGAGGCGATAGCGGTCTACGACCCGTTTTTCCACCATGCTGCGTTCCACGGCATCGCGAGCGTGCTCTCGCCCGCCGCCGCCGGCGTGTTCCGCTTCGAGGAGCAGGAACGGCTGCACGAGGAAATCATCGACAGCGGTCTCGCCAAGATCTACCAGGGCCACCTTGACGTCGCGGCGAAAGTGGCTGCGGAGAACGGCGTGCGACTGCGCACTGCGCTCCTCACCGGCAAGGCGTTTGACCAGATCCTGAAGCACGCACGCGAGCGCCAGCCGTGGCTGCTGGCGGCCGGTCGCATCGGCGTACATGCGGATGGCGCGGTCGATCTCGGCAGCACCGCCGAGAACCTGCTGCGGTTCGCAGACTGCCACGTGCTGCTCGCAGCGCGCTCTTTCGAGCCGCCGCTGCATCAGGTCGCGGAAACGAACATCGCCTGGACCCGCGAAGCAGAAGCGCGCATGCAGCGCGTGCCCGGATTCGCACGCGGCGCAGCGCGGCGCGCAGTCGTCAGGCATGCGCTCGAACGCGGGCACACGGTGGTCACCTCCGACGTGATCGATTCCTGCCTCGGCGCAATGACGGCGTCGCACGCGCCGGACGGGGGACAGGATCCTGCCGCGCGGGACGCAGGGGCAAAATGCCCGTTTGCGCACCTTGCCGGGAAAGGCAAGCGCGGGGCGCGTCGGGAGGCGAAGGCCGCCGCGTCTCCGGACGGCGGC
>JACQGO010000039.1 GCA_016199485.1 Betaproteobacteria bacterium | reverse complement strand
GCGCGTGTCCGAGCCGGAGGCGATGCTCGTCAAGACCCTGATCGAGATCAGCCGCAATCGGCTGGCGGCCGCGCTGGAGGAAATCGACAAGGTGATCGAGGAGTATCCCAATTTCCGCCTCGCCCATCTCATCAAGGGCGACCTGCTGCTCGCGCGTCGCCAGCCCATCGCTACTCTCGGCAACACCAACCATGTCCCGCGCGAGCGCATCGAGGAGCTGCGCGACGAGGCGCGGGCGCGCCTCGCGCGCTACCAGCACGAGCGGCCGCGCGACCGGGTGCCGCGCTACCTTGTCCAGTTGCAGCCGCAGCAGAAGCACGCCTTCGTCATAGACACTTCGAAGTACACGCTCTACGTGTTCGAGAACGCGAACGGCACGCCGCGCTACGTCACCGACTATTACATCACCATCGGCAAGAACGGCATCGACAAGCTCCGCCAGGGGGACAAGAAGACCCCGCTCGGCGTGTACTACGTCACGAGCAGCCTGCCGCGCGACAGGCTCAACACGCTCTATGGAAAGCTGGCCGAGCTCTACGGCAACGGCGCCTTCCCGATCGACTACCCGAACGAATGGGACCGCCGCCAGGGCCGCAACGGTTACGGGATCTGGCTGCACGGCGTGCCTTTCGACACCTTCAGCCGCCCGCCGCGCGCAAGCGATGGCTGCGTCGCGCTCACGAACCAGGATCTCGAAGCGATCACGAAGAACGTGCACGTGGGTTTCACGCCGGTGATCATCTCGAGCGCGGTCGAGTGGGTCGCGCCCGAAACGGTCGGGAGACTGCGGGAAGAAATTACGCGCGCGCTCGAGGGGTGGCGGCACGACTGGGAAAGCCTCGACACCGAGAAGTATCTCTCGCATTACGCGACCAACTTCTCTTCCGGAAAGGAAAACCTCGCGCTCTGGTCGCAACACAAGCGCAAGGTCAACGCCGCCAAGTCCTGGATCAAGGTGAAGATCGAGCGGGTGAGTGTCTTCCTTTACCCCGGGATGGACGATCTCGCCGTGGTGTCGTTCGACCAGGACTACGCGAGCAGCAACCTGTCGCAGCGGACCCCCAAGCGCCAGTACTGGACGAAGGAAGGCGGCCGCTGGAAGATCATCTACGAAGGCCCGGCGAGGACCGCCCCTGTTCAGGGCAGGCTGCGGACCGGTTGAGCATTGTCACGTATTTCTGCAATGCCCGGCAGGCGCGATTCGATCCTCGCGCTGCTGCTCCTCGGTTGGCTCGGCTGCGTTTCCGCCGCGACTCCCCACGTCGAGCTCAGGACCGGCATGGGGCGCATCGTCATCGAGCTCTATCCTGACAAGGCGCCCAGGACGGTGGAGAACTTCCTGCAGTACGTGAACGAGGGGTTCTACGACGGCACGATTTTCCATCGCGTGATCAAGGGCATGGACGTGGTGAAGAGGATCGCCGCGGTGGCGACCGGCCCCGGAGCGCCACCGCACCGCGACGTGCCGCGCAAGCCCGTCATCATCGAAAAAGCGCGGGTGATTCCACCCGGCCCGCTCCCGGCCAGGCGATAAGCCAGCGCCTGCGCTCAGCCTCAACGCCCGCTCCGGCGAGACGACTCTTCACTCTGGAAATTCTTGAACAACGGAGACCGCCATGGTCAAGCTCCACACCAGTTTCGGAACCATTACTTTCGAGCTCGATGCGGCGAAAGCGCCGGCTACCGTCGCCAATTTCCTGCAGTACGTCGAGAGCGGCCTCTACGCCAACACGCTGTTTCACCGCGTGATCGACGGCTTCATGATCCAGGGCGGCGGGTTCGAGCCGGGAATGAAGCAGAAACCGGCGCGCGCGCCGATCCGGAACGAGGCCGGCAACGGGCTCAGGAACGATGCCTACACGATCGCAATGGCACGCACCTCCGATCCGCACTCGGCGACCTCGCAGTTCTTCATCAACGTCGCCGACAACGCTTTCCTGAACCACGCCGGGCCGACGCCGCAGGGGTGGGGATATTGCGTGTTCGGCAGGGTCGTGGACGGCACCGACGTCGTCGACAGGATCAGGAAAGTCAGGACCGGCGCCCGTGCCGGCCACAACGACGTGCCGCTCGACGACATCATCATCGAGAGGGCAGAAGTCATCTGACGACAGGACTGATGCGATTCCGGGGGCCGGGATTCGGAAAGCGATGTGCGGCGACATGTCGCTGAATCCCGAATCCCGAATCCCGAATCCCGTGTCGCACACGCTTTTCATCTCCGACCTCCACCTCTCACCCGCCCGCCAGCGGATCAACGCGGTGTTCTTCGACTTTCTGGCGCGCACCGCGCCGCAGGCGGAAGCGCTCTACATCCTCGGGGACCTGTTCGAGTACTGGGCGGGCGACGACGACACCGGGCCGGAGCTGAACCGCAACGTGCCCGCCGCGCTGAAACAGCTCGCCGCGGCGGGGGTGCGGGTGTATCTCATGCACGGCAACCGCGATTTCCTGATCGGCGAGCGCTTCCTTGCCGCGTGCGGAGCCGCGCTCATCGGCGATCCGCTCCTCATGGACTTCTATGGCCGGCCGACGCTGCTCATGCACGGTGACACGCTGTGCACCGACGACGTCGACTATCAGCGTTTCCGCGCACAGGTGCGCGCTGCCGGCTGGCAGTGCGAGTTCCTGGCGCAGCCCCTGGCGCGACGCCGGCAGACGATAGAAGCGCTGCGCACCGAGAGCGAGCGCCATAAGCGGGACAAACCCGCCGCCGTGATGGACGTGAACGCCGTTGCGGTGGGCCAGGTGCTGCGCCAGCACGGCTACCCGCGGCTCATCCACGGCCACACGCACCGTCCGGCGCGCCACGAGCACCTGGTCGATAACCACGCCTGCGAGCGGTGGGTGCTGCCGGATTGGTACGAGCGCGGCGGATATCTCCGGTGCGACGCCACCGGGTGTACCGCGGTCTCGCTATAATCCGCGCGCGAGGTCGGCCTTGATGTCTTCGAGCGCCTCCAGCCCGACCGCGACCCTGAGCAGCCCGTCGCCGATGCCCGCCGCGGCGCGCGCTTCCTGCGAGATCCTGCCGTGGGTGGTGCTCGCCGGGTGGGTGATGGTGGTCTTGGTATCGCCGAGGTTGGCGGTGATCGAGATCATGCGCGTCGCGTCGACCACCCGCCACGCCGTCTCGCGCCCTCCCTTGACGTCGAACGAAACGATCGCGCCGCCGCTCTTCTGCTGGCGCATTGCGAGCGCGTGCTGCGGATGCGAGGGCAGCCCGGGATAATAGACCCGCTCGATCTGCGGCTGATGCTCGAGCCAGCGCGCGAGCTCAAACGCGCTCGCCGACTGCGCTTCCACGCGGATCCTGAGCGTCTCCAGCCCCTTGAGGATGACCCAGGCGTTGAACGGGGAGAGCGTCGGCCCGGCGGTGCGCAGGAAGCCGAATACGCCTTCGTAGATCACGTCGCGCCTGCCGAGCACCGCGCCGCCCAGCACGCGGCCCTGGCCGTCGAGGAACTTGGTCGCCGAGTGGATCACGACGTCGGCGCCGAGCTCGACCGGGCGCTGGAGCACAGGCGTGCAGAAGACGTTGTCCACCACGAGCAACGCGCCGGCCTTTTTCGCAACCGCACCCAGCGCGGCAACATCGTAGACCTCGGTCAGCGGATTGGACGGCGTCTCAAGATACAGCATGCGCGTATTGGGCTGCACCGATGCCCGCCACTTCGCAACCTCGGTGCCCGAGACGAAGGAGGTCTCGATCCCGAAGCGCTTGAGGATGGTGCCGAACAGCTGTACGGTCGCGCCGAACACGCTCGCGGAGCACACGATGTGATCCCCCGCCTTCAGCAGGCCCATCGCGCAGGCGAGGATCGCGGACATGCCCGAGGCGGTCGCGATGCAGCATTCCGCGTCCTCCAGCGCCGCGAGCCGCTGCTCGAGCATGGTCACCGTGGGATTGGTGAAGCGCGAGTAGATGTTGCCCGGCTCCTGGTTGGCGAAGCGCGCGGCGGCCTGCGCCGCCGACTTGAAGACGAAGCTCGACGTGAGGTAGAGCGCCTCGGAGTGCTCGTTGAACTGGCTGCGCTCGATGCCGGCGCGCACCGCCAATGTCTCAGGTCTGAAATTCTCTGACATAACGTTCTCGATAGCGAAAAAAACAAAAAACCCGGAATGCTCGCGCACGCCGGGTCCGATAAGCCTTTGCGGTCTCTTTAGCGGGATTTATAATGCGCCCGCAAGCTGATCATCAAATCGGCGCGAGTCGACATTACCCCGTCATCCCCGCGTTGTCAATAGGCTCGCGCGCAGCGTCAGTCGACCAGTTCGAGATTGAGGTCGAGCTGCGTGCTGGTCGCGGCAAGTTGCGCCTGCTTCACGCCGTCGCGCCGCTGCGCCTCCACGCCGTCAAGGTATTCCTTGGTCACGTCGCCGGTGATGTAGACCCCGCTGAAGCACGAGGTCTCGAACTGCGCGACCCTGGGGTTGACGCTCCTCACGTCCTCGATCAGCGCGTCGAGATCCTGGTAGATCAGCTCGTCGGCGCCGATCTCGCGCGCGATCTCCGGCTCGCTGCGCCCGGCGGCGATCAGTTCCTCGCGCGTGGGCATGTCGATGCCGTAGACGTTGGGGAAGCGCACCGGCGGCGCGGCCGAGGCGAAGAACACCCTGCGCGCGCCGGACTCGCGGGCCATTTGCATGATCTCGCGGCTGGTATTGCCGCGCACGATCGAATCGTCGACCAGCAGCACGTTCTTGCCCCTGAATTCCACGGCGATCGCGTTGAGCTTCTGCCGCACCGATTTCGTGCGGATCGCCTGTCCCGGCATGATGAAGGTGCGGCCGATGTAGCGGTTCTTGATGAAACCCTCGCGGTAGGGAAGGTTCAGGTGCTTGGAAAGCTCCATCGCCGCGGGCCGGCTCGAGTCGGGGATCGGGATCACCACGTCGATGTCGAGATGGCGGTAGTCGCGCCTGATCTTCCCGGCGAGGCTCTCGCCCATCCTGAGCCGCGTCTCGTAGACCGAGATGCCGTCGATCACCGAGTCGGGGCGTGCGAGGTAGACGAACTCGAAGATGCAGGGGTTGAGCGAGGCGGCCGGCGCGCACTGGCGGCTGTAGAAGTTGCCCTCCTCATCGATGAAGATCGCCTCCCCGGGCGCGACGTCGCGCACCAGCCGGAAACCCAGGGTGTCGAGCGCGACGCTTTCGGAGGCGACCAGGTACTCGACGCCATGGTCGGTGTCGGCCTTGCCGAATACCAGCGGCCGTATGCCGTACGGGTCACGGAACGCGAGCAGGCCGTAACCCGCGATCATCGTCATCACCGCGTATGCGCCGCGGCAGCGCCGGTGCACGCCGGACACCGCGGCAAAAATAGTCGCCGGATCGAGCTTGAAGTTCGCGGTGGCCTCCTGCAATTCGTGCGCCAGCACGTTCAACAGCACCTCGGAGTCGGAATTGGTGTTGACGTGGCGCAGGTCCTCGCGGAACAGTCCCATCTTGAGCTGCTCGGAGTTAGTGAGATTGCCGTTGTGGCCGAGCACGATGCCGAACGGCGAATTCACGTAGAACGGCTGGGACTCCGCCGCGGACCACGCCGAACCCGCGGTCGGATAACGAGTATGACCCACGCCCATGGTGCCCACGAGCTGGCGCATGTTGCGCGTGCGGAAAACGTCGCGCACCATGCCGCTGCCCTTGTGCATGTGGAACGTCGCGCCCTCGGCGGTCACGATGCCGGCGGCGTCCTGGCCGCGGTGCTGCAGCACGAGCAGCCCGTCATAGAGCAGCTGGTTTACCGGACTCCTCGCGACGACTCCAATCACCCCGCACATCGGACGCCCTCACTCGTAGGCAATGCGGTTCGCCAGCTCGCGCGGCAGCCACGCTTTCACCGCGGCCGCATACGCCTCGAGCGGCGGACTCAGCATCGCGTTGCGCCACGCCGGGTGACGCGGCAGTGAAGTAAGCCCCGCAAGCAGCACCAGCACCATCACGATCAACACGCCGCGCGCGAGCCCGAACAGCGCACCCAGACCGCGATCGGCGATTCCCAGCCCGGCGCTCTTCACGAGCTCGGAAACCGCGATGGCGAGCACGCTCATCACGAGCAGCGTTGCCAGAAATACCGCGAGAAATCCCGCCAGCATGCGCAGGCTCTCGCTCGGAATTTCCGCCGGCATCCATCCGGCAACCGTCGCACCATACAGGTTCGCGAAGATGAACGCCACGATCCACGCGGCGAGCGCCAGCACCTCGCGCACCAGGCCGCGAATCACGCTGAGCAGGACGGACAAGCCAATAATCGCCAGCACGACGTGATCGACCCAGGTCATTTACTGGTGATGCTCCCGCTCAGGCCGATCGCCTTGAGCTTGTCGCGGGTGGCTTCGGCCGCGCCGCGCGTCGCGAACGGCCCGATCCGCACCCGCGTCACATCGCCTTTCGCGGTCTTCACCACTTCGGTATAGGCGGCAATGCCCTCCGCCGAAATCTTTTCCTGCAGCGCTCTCGCCCGCGCGGCGTCGGTGAGCGCGGCAACCTGCACCACGAATTTGCCCGGTTTCGGCTTCGCTCGTGTCCCACCGCGCGGGCTCGCGGTCGCAGGCTTCGCCGCCGGCGGCTTTTGCTCCGTGCGCTGCCGTGCAGGCGAAATCGTTTCAGCGCGTGGCGCGGCCGCCGATTGTGCACCGGCCTTCGACGGGGACGCCGTGTCTGCGGGCGGCGCGCTCCCGGCTTTGCCGGACACCGCGCCCGCCGCCGGCTTATCCGCGGCCGGCGGCGTCGCGGGCGTGACCTTGGAAGGGAAAGCGCCGGGTTGCTGCGGGGAAGGAATCCGGATGTCGACGTCCTGGTTGAGCGGCCTGGGCTCGTTGTCGAGCAGCATCGGCAGGACCACCGCGATCAGCGCGACGAGCGCAATGGCGCCGATCAGGCGCCGCCGCGCTCGCTTTTTCAGCTGCAGTTCTTCATCGCTGATGGTTTTCGCCATTTGCTCCGAACCACAGTAGGCAGCCGCCCATCGTCAACTGTCTGTATTGTCTCACGTTTTCGTCGCGGCCGCGAGGCGCTCCACGCGCTCCCGCGCGCGCAGCACCGCCGCCACGGTATAAAACGATCCAAAGACTAAAATTCTATCATTTTCCCGCGCCATCACACAGGCGCGGCGGTATGCATCCGCGAGATCGGAGCACCTGTCTGCCGGTGCAGTCACGCCGGCATCGTGCAGGCGCTGCCCGATCATCTCGGCGCTCGCCCCGCGCGGCTCGGCGATCGGCGCGATCAGCCAGTGATCGACATGCGCCTTGACCGCCGCGATCACGCCGGCGACGTCCTTGTCGCGGAGCATCGCGAACACCGCGATCGTCCTGTCGTAGCCGCCCATCGCCGCGAGGTTCCCCGCGAGCGCGTGCGCGGCGTGCGGATTGTGCGCGACGTCGAGAATTACCGTCGGCCTGCCCGGCAGCACCTGGAACCGCGCCGGGTTCTCGACGGTAACGAGCCCGCTGCGGATATCGTTCATCGCGACCGGAATGCGACCGTGCAAGTCGTCGAGCGCAGCGATGCAGCCTGCGGCGTTCCGCAACTGATACGCGCCGCGCAACGCCGGATAAGGCAGACCGCTCTTCACGCCGCCAGGCCCCCAATAACGCCATTGCGTTTGCCCGGCGGCAAACCCGAAGTCCTCGTGGATCGCCAGGAACCTCGCGCCCACCTCGCCCGCGTATTCGCGCATGGAACGCGGCACCTCGGGATCGGCGCAGATCGCCGGCCGGCCGCCTCGGAAGATGCCCGCCTTCTCGAAGCCGACCTTCTCGCGCGTGTCTCCGAGGTACTCGACATGGTCCAGCGCGATGCTGGTCACGAGCGCGCAGTCGGCGTCGAACACGTTTACCGCATCGAGCCTGCCGCCGAGCCCCACTTCGAGCAGCGCGACATCGACGCGCTCCTCGGCCATCAGCCGCACTACCGCAAGCGTGCCGAACTCGAAATAGGTGAGCGTAACCTCCCCGCGAGCCGCCTCCACCGAGGCGAACGCGCGGCACAGCGCTTCGTCGGTCGCCTCGCGGCAGCCGATCCTCACGCGTTCGTTGTAGCGCAGCAGGTGCGGCGAAGTGTAACGGCCGACCTTGTAGCCGGCGTGGTGCAGCATCGCTTCCAGCATCGCGCACGCTGAACCCTTACCGTTGGTGCCTCCGACGCTGATGATGGTGAACGCGGGGTCGAGCGCGAGCGCCCGCCGCACGTGCCCGACGCGCTCCAGCCCCATGTCGATCGTCGCGGGGTGTATGCGCTCGAGGTGCGCCAGCCATTCGTCCAGCGTATTGGGTTCCGTGTTCCGTGTTCCGGGTCGAGTCAAGGAAACATCCTCCGGAAACTGCAACCTCGGGCGGGAAGCATGGAGAACGCTGCGACGGCGCAGTCCTGATAAAACCCAAAGCCCGGAACTCGGAACCCGGAACTCGAATCCCGGAACGGCTCACGCAGCCGGAGGCTGCTTGAGCAGCAGCGCGATCAGGCTCGCAAGCTTGTCGCGCATCTCGCGCCGGTCGATGATCATGTCGATCGCGCCGTGCTGGAGCAGGAATTCCGAGCGCTGGAATCCTTCGGGCAGCGTCTCGCGCACCGTCTGCTCGATCACGCGCGGGCCGGCAAAGCCGATCAGCGCGCCCGGCTCCGCGATCACGACATCGCCGATCAGCGCAAAGCTCGCCGACACCCCGCCCATCGTCGGATCCGTGAGCACCGGGATGAAGGGCAGGCGCTCGGTGGCAAGCTGGGTAAGCGCCGCGCAGGTCTTCGTCATCTGCATCAGCGACAGCAGCCCCTCCTGCATGCGCGCACCGCCGCTCGCGGTAAAGCACACGTAGGGCAGCCGCTGCTCGACGCAGACCTGCACGCCGCGCACGAAGCGCTCCCCGACCACCGAGCCCATCGAGCCGCCGAGGAACCCGAACTCGAACGCCGCCGCGACGACCGGTAGCGTCTTGATGCTGCCCTGCATGACCACCAGCGCGTCTTCCTCCTCGGTCTCCTTGCGCGCCTCCTCCAGCCGCTCGGCGTAGCGCCGGCTGTCCTTGAACTTCAGGCTGTCCACCGCCACCACCTCGGCGCCGATCTCGTAGCGCCCCTCGAGGTCGAGCGTGTAGTCGAGCCGCTCGCGCGCCGAGATGCGGTTGTGGTGACTACATTTCGGACAGACGAACAGGTTCTTCTCGAGGTCGGTGCGGTAGAGCACCGCTTCGCACGACTCGCATTTGCTCCACAGCCCCTCCGGCACCACCTTCTTCGGGCCGCCCGCATCGCGCTTGATCTTGGGTGGCAGCAGCTTCTGCAGCCAGCTCATGCGATGCTCCTCCCGCCCTGCGCGCCGTCCATCGCCTCACGCACTCCGGAGAGAAAACGCGACACGTTGTCCACCACCTGCTCCGCGCTCGATGTTTCGATTTCCTGCACCAGGCGGCTGCCGATCACCACCGCGTCCGCGAATGCGGCGATCGCCTTCGCCGTCGCGGCATCGCGGATGCCGAAACCGACGCCGATGGGAAGCCGGATCCGGGAACGGATCTGCGGAATGCGCGCGGCGACCTCCTTCAGGTCGAGATGCGAGGCGCCGGTCACTCCCTTCAGCGACACGTAGTAAATGTAACCGCGCGCGAGCCGCGCCACCTCGCGGATGCGGTTCTGCGTCGTGGTCGGCGACAGCAGAAAAATCGCGTCGATGCCGCGATCCTCCAGCTCGCGCGCGAGTGGCCCCGCCTCTTCCGGCGGGTAGTCGACGACGAGCACGCCATCGACCCCGCTCGCCTGCGCGAGCCCCGCAAAGCGCTGATAGCCCATGGCCTCGACCGGATTGGCGTAGCCCATCAGCACTACCGGGGTCGCCTCGTCGCCGCGCCTGAATTCGGCGACCAGGGCGAGCACATCCTTCAGCCCCACGCCGTGCCGCAGCGCGCGCTCGCTCGAGCGCTGTATCGTGGGCCCGTCCGCCATCGGGTCCGAAAACGGCACCCCGAGCTCGATCACGTCGGCGCCGCCCCTCACCAGCGCGCGCATCAGCGGCACGGTGAGCGCGGGCTGCGGATCGCCGGCCGTGATGAAGGGGATCAGCGCCTTGCGGCCCCGCTGCCTCAGACGCTCAAAGGTGGCGGCGATGCGCGACATGGCTAGCGCCGTGAAGGGTGAAGGGTAAAGAGTGAAGGGCAAGAACCCATCACGCGAACGCGAGCTTGCCCTTCACCCTTCACGCATTCACCCTTCACCCTTCACCCTTCACTCAAAAGCTGATGCCCATCTTCTCGGCGACCGTGTGCATGTCCTTGTCGCCACGGCCGGAAAGGTTGACGAGCAGGATCTGGTCGGGCCTCATGCGCGGGGCGATCTTCGCCGAATACGCGAGAGCGTGAGCGGACTCGAGCGCAGGTATGATGCCTTCCAGCCGGCACAGGTCGTTGAACGCCCGGAGCGCTTCGTCATCGGTCACCGCCGCGTATTCGGCGCGTCCGCTGTCCTTGAGCCACGCGTGCTCGGGGCCGACTCCGGGATAATCGAGGCCTGCCGAGATCGAGTGCGTCTCGACGATCTGCCCGTTCTCGTCCTGCAGCAGGTAGGTGCGGTTGCCGTGCAGCACGCCGGCGCGCCCGGTGCACAGCGTCGCCGCGTGCTTGCCGCTTTCCAGCCCGTAGCCCGCGGCCTCCACGCCGATCAGGCGCACGTTCTCGTCGGGAATATACGGGTAGAAAATCCCCATCGCGTTCGAGCCGCCGCCGACGCATGCGATCACCGCGTCGGGCTGGCGGCCCGCAAGCTCGATCATCTGCTCCTTTGCCTCGCGCCCGATCACCGACTGAAAATCGCGCACCATCATCGGATAGGGGTGCGGGCCGGCCACGGTACCGATGATGTAAAACGTGTTCTCGACGTTCGTTACCCAGTCGCGCATCGCCTCGTTTAACGCGTCCTTGAGGGTTTTCGAGCCGCTCTCGACCGGTACTACCGCGGCGCCGAGCAGCTTCATGCGGTAGACGTTGGCGGCCTGGCGCTTCATGTCCTCGGAGCCCATGTAGACGACGCACTCCATGCCGTAGCGCGCGGCCACCGTCGCGGCCGCGACGCCGTGCTGGCCGGCGCCGGTTTCCGCGATCACGCGCGGCTTGCCCATGCGCCGCGCGAGCAGCGCCTGTCCCACCGTGTTGTTGATCTTGTGCGCCCCCGTGTGATTGAGGTCTTCGCGCTTGAGGTACACCTGCGCGCCGCCGAAGCGCTGCGACCAGCGTTTCGCGTGATACACCGGGCTCGGGCGCCCGACATAGTGCTTGAGCTCGTAGGCAAGCTCGGCCTGGAACTCGGGGTCCTCGCGGTAGCGCGCATAGGCGGCCTTCAGCTCGCCGAGCGCGTGGATCAGCGTCTCCGCGACGAACACACCGCCGTATGGCCCGAAGTGCCCGTGCTCGTCGGGGAGGTCATACATCCGCATTGCGCACCTCTGCGATGAAGGCGGCGATCTTCGCCGCGTCCTTGACGCCCTTCGCCGCTTCGACACCGCTCGACACGTCGACCGCCCACGGTCTCACGCGCCGGATCGCCGCCGCTACGTTCGCGGCATTCAGCCCGCCCGACAGAATCACGGGCAGAGGCAGACGGGGCGGAACCAGCCCCCAGTCGAACGCGACACCGGTGCCGCCGCGGCTGCCTTCGACGAAGGCATCGAGCAGGAGTCCTCTCGCATCCTGATAAGCCCGCGCATATTGTAGCAAATCCACCCCCGCCTTGACCCGCAGCGCCTTCACGTAGGGCAGCCCGAACTGCCCGCAGAAATCGCGCGGCTCCTCGCCGTGAAACTGGAGCAAGGCGAGCGGCACGCGCGCGGTGATCTTTCCGACCTCCGCCGCGCTCGGATTGACAAAGACGCCGACCGGCGTCACGAAAGGCGGAAGTGCCCGCACGATGCGCACGGCCTGTTCCGCGGTTACGCATCGCGCGCTCCGTCGGTAAAACATGAGCCCGACCGCGTGCGAGCCGGCACGCGCCGCCGCCAGCGCATCCTCGCTGCGCGTGATCCCGCAGATTTTCACTGCCGTCGCCATGGCGAAGCCATCAGACCGCGGTCAGATGCGCGAGCTCGAATGCCTCGGAGCCGGCGCAAGAAGGAAGATCCCATTGCGGGCCATACGCGATCGCGGCGAGGTACAGACCGGCGGCCGCGAATGTGGGCGCCGCGCGCGTGCGATCCCCGCTTGCCAGTACGCCCGCAACCCATTGCGGCGGATACCTGCCCTTTCCTACATAAACCAGGCAACCGACAATGTTGCGCACCATGTGATGCAGGAACGCGTTGGCCGCGAAATCGAACACCACGTATTCGCCGCGGCGCCTGACCTCGAGCCGCCGCAGCTCCCGCACCGGCGTGCGCGCCTGGCATTCGCTGGAGCGAAACGCGCTGAAATCGTGCTCGCCGACGAGCAGCCGCGCCGCGTCCTGCATCCTGTCGACCGCGAGCGGGACGTGGAACCAGCCGACCCGGTGCGCACTTACCGCGGGCCGCACGGCACGGTTGAGCAGCACGTAACGATAGCGGCGCTCGATGGCCGAGTAGCGCGCGTGGAAACCTTCGCCGACCTCACGCGCCCACAGCACCGCCGCACCGGGCGGCAGCAGCGCGTTGGTGCCGCGCACCCACGCCAAAGGCGCCCGGCGTGCGTGCGTGTCGAAATGCACGACTTGCGCCAGCGCGTGTGCGCCGGCATCGGTGCGCCCGGCGCACACCGTGGAAACCTGGTGCCCGGCGATCCGCGATAACGCGCGCTCCACGGCGTCCTGCACGGCACAAGCCGAGGGTTGCGTCTGCCAGCCGCAAAAGACGCTGCCGTCGTATTCGAGGCCCAGTGTGATTCTCACCGCTACGTTCCACCCTGCACGCCGTGCGTTGCCGCTTCAAACAAAAAGCCGCGACCGTTCCCAGCGTGTCGCGGCCTCTTACGTGATGCCCGCAGCGGCGCCCAACGGGCCGATCAACCGAGCGTCTCGAGGAGTTTCTTTGCTTCCGCCTGCTGCTGCTCGTCGCCTTCCTTGATGACTTCCTGCAGGATCTCCTTGGCGCCGTCTTTGTCGCCCATCTCCTGATACGCCTTGGCGAGGTCGAACTTGGTCTGCACGTCGTACCAGTGTCCATCCTTCGCCCCGGCCTGCGCTTCTTCGGCTTTGGGCTTGTCTTCGAGGCTGAGATCGATCCCGCCGAGATCGAGCTTGAAATCCAACGGTGCCGCCGCTTCGCCACCCGCTGCCGGCTCGAGTGCGGCTTCCGCACCGGAGGGTGCCGCTTCCGGCTTGGCCGCTTCGCCGAGATCGAAATCGATACCGCCGCCTTCCTGCTTCGGCGGCTCGACGCCGACCCCGGCCACTTCGCCCGCCGGCGCCGCCTCCTCGATCTTGGGCAGCTCGATGCTGAAATCAATCCCCCCGCCAGCAGGCGCCGCAGCCGGCTCGAGTGCGATGTCGGCTTTGGTCTCGGCGCCGGGCTGCGGCAATTCGATGTTGAAGTCGGGCAGCAACGGCTCGACCGGTTTCTCCTCTGCCGGTTGCACCGGCTCGGGCGCCGGCGCCACCGCGGTCTCCGCTGCGGCGACTTCCGGCTCGACGGCAATGTCGGTCGAAGCGGTCCCGGCCGGCGCGCCCAAGCCCAGATCGAAGTCGAGATCGGCTCCGGGGGCCGGAGCCGCGGGCGCCGCCCCGGGCGCGGACTTCCCGGCTTCGTAGAGCGGATTCGCCGCATCGAGCGCGTAGCCCATCGCCGCCACCTTGATCCAGGTCTCGCCCGCGCCTCCCGTGCCGGCATGGAAGTCGCGCGCGAGCTTGTCGAACGCGTTCTTGTCCTTGCGCGCCGCATAGATTTCAAGCAGCTTGAGCTTGACGTCCTCGCGCGCCGGGTTCTTGGCGAGCGCGTCCTTCAGAATTTCCTCGGCCTGCGCGTCGCGCCCGTACGCGATATACACCTCGGCTTCCGCCAGCGAGTCGACTTCCTCTATCGGGGCTGCGGCCGCGACCGCCGGCGCCGCGGCTGCGGCAGCTGCGACGACCGGCTCCACGTGAGCAGCCGGTTCAGCCGGAGCCTTCGCAAGCTTGGGCGCTGCCCTGACAGGCGCTTTTTCCTCTTCCGCCGCGGGGCGGCGCCTGCGCACCATCCAGAAACCGAGCCCCCCCAGCAGTATCACCGCCGCGCCACCCACGAGATAAAGCGGCTCACCGAGGACTTCGTCGAGCAGGCTGGGCGGCGGTGCCACCACTTTGGGCTTCGGTTTGGGCTTCGGCTGCTCCGCTTTCGGCGCCTCCGGTTTCGCGGGTGCGGGTTTCTCCGGCGCGATCTTCGCTTCAGGCTTGGCCGCCTCGGGTTTCGCCACCGCGACCGCCTCGGGCTTCACCGGTTCCGGTTTGGCAGGTTCAGCCTTCGCCGCCGGCGCCGGCTTGGGCTCCGGCTTGGCTGCTTCAGGTTTGGCGGCAGGCGCCGGTTTCGGCGCGACCCCGGGCACCTGGCCTCGCAACTCGAGCAGGCGCTGCATTTCCTTGATGGTCTTCTCGAGCTGCGCCATCCGTTCGTTCGCTTCGCTCAGCGCCTTTTCGCGCGAGACCGCTTCTTCTTCGAGCGCGCGCACCCGTTCGGCCATCGTGCGCGGCGGTGCCTTGCCGGGCGCGGCGGCGGCGCGCGGCGGTTCGCCTTTGGAGAGCCGCACTACGTCTTTCGGCGGTGCCTTGCCGGCGGCCTTGTCTTCGGTCGTGATTCTTCCGGCGGCCGCGACGCGCGACTCCTGCGCTGGCGTGGCCGCAGCGCTCGCGGCGAGCCGTCGCCGATACTCGTTCCAGTCGGCCACCTGCACGCGTACTTCGCGCCTCGCTTCGCCGGGTGCCACCGCGACGAGCTCTTCCCGCCCGGGAACGCGCAGAATCTTGCCCGTCTTGAGCCGGTTCATGTTGCCTACGAACGCATCCTTGTTGCTCCGGAACAAACCGACCAGGGTCTGCTCGAGCGTTACGCCTTCGGGCTTCACGCTTTCGGCGATCCTGTGCAGCGTCTCACCGCGCCTCACCGGCCCGTAGCTGTCGGCTCCGCGCTCGACGGCAGCAGGCTTCTCCTCCGCCGGCGCGACGGCGCGCGCGGGCGGCGCCACCGGAAGCGCAGGTTTTACGCCGGGCACCGCCACGGGCGGCACCGTCGGCGTCGGCGCGAACTCCGGCGGATCGATCAGCGCTGCGTATTCGCGTATCAGGCGGCCCGATGCCCAGCTCAGCTCCACCAGCAAGTCGAGGTACGGTTCGTTGACCGCGCGCGCAGAAGTGATCTTGATGTACGGCTGGCCGGTCGGCCTCTTCTCCACGCTGAACCTCAGCCCGGCCAGTGCCGGCCCGTACTGCATGTTTGCCTGGCGGTAGGCATCGGGCGAGGCGAGCCGCGCAGTGAGGGTAGCGAGTTCCTCTTTCTGAACCGAGGCCAACTCGATCTCGGCCACCAGCGGCTGGCCGAGCGACGAAAGTACGGTAAGCCTCCCCAAACCGGCCGCGTCTGCAACGCATGGCATCAGCAGGATGGCGCCCGCCAATAACCATGCTCTAAGAGTGAAATTGCGCACAACGCCACCCTTGTCATTATTTTCAGGGACAACTAAATTAACATCAAATAGTTAGGTATGCAAGCTCACCTTGCCTCTTACGTTGTCGAATGAACGCGGAGTTTTTCAATCAGAATCTCAGGAAGATAGCCCACACCCGCCGCGGGTGCTCAGCGGCAACCCGGAGACGGCTGTCTCCACGCCCGCTGGACGATGCTCAAGCGCCCACCGAGGCAGTCTTTTTCGGACGCGATGCGGCGCGCGCCGCGTGAGCCTCGACAAGGATGCGCAGCATGCGCCGCAGTGGCTCCGCAGCACCCCACAGCAACTGGTCGCCGACCGTGAATGCAGCGAGGTACCGGCCTCCCATCGGCAGCTTGCGCAGCCGTCCAACGGGCACTGAAAGCGTGCCGGTGACCGCCGCAGGAGTCAGCTCACGCAGCGTCGCCTCGCGCTCGTTCGGAATCACCCTGACCCATTCGTGGGCGCGGCCCAGGATGGCCCCGATCTCATCGAGCGGCACATCCTTCGCGAGCTTGATCGTGAGCGCCTGGCTGTGGCAGCGCATCGCGCCGACTCGCACGCAAATGCCGTCCACCGGAACCGGACTCGCTTCGCGGCCGAGTATCTTGTTCGTTTCCGCCATGCCTTTCCATTCCTCGCGGCTCTGGCCGTTGCCGAGGTCCCTGTCGATCCACGGCAGCAGGCTGCCCGCGAGCGGGAAGCCGAAGTGCTCGGTAGGCATTTCCCCGCTGCGCAGCGCATCCGCCACCGCCCTGTCGATGTCGAGAATGGCGGAACCGGGATCGTCAAGCCAGGGCCTGGCGGCGGCGTGCGCGACGCCCATTTGCATGAGCAGCTCGCGCATGTTCTGCGCGCCGGCTCCGGACGCGGCCTGGTAGGTCATCGCCGTCATCCATTCGACGAGCCCCGCCTTGAACAGGCCGCCGACCGCCATCAGCATCAGGCTCACCGTGCAATTGCCGCCGATGTAGTTCCTGACGCCCCGCGCGAGCGCGCTGTCGATCACGTCGCGGTTCACGGGATCGAGGACGATCACCGCGTCCTTTTCCATGCGCAGCGCGGACGCCGCGTCGATCCAGTAGCCCTTCCAGCCGGCGGTGCGCAGCCCGGGATAGATCGCGTTCGTATAGTCGCCGCCCTGGCACGAGACGAGCACGTCCATCGCCGCGAGCTCATCGATGCGATGCGCGTCCCTGAGCGGCGGGATCTCGCGGCCGATCTCGGGTCCCCGCGCGCCGGCCTGCGAAGTGGAGAAAAACACCGGATCGATCCGCTCGAAATCGCGCTCCGCCTGCATGCGCCGCATCAGCACGGAACCGACCATGCCCCGCCATCCGATCAGACCTACTCTCATCGTCATCACCGACTCAAAGTCGCTCTATTCTAACAGGCTTGCGGGACATGCGGAGCGAAAGGCATGACCCAAGAACCCCGCAATGGTTTTCCCGTGCGCCTCATGCCTCACTCCTCATGCCTCGGTTACAATGCCGCGACCACCGCGCCGCCCATCTCCTCCGTGCCGACGCGTGTCTTGCCCGCCTCGAAGATATCCGCGGTGCGCAGCCCCTGCGCGAGCACTTTCTTCACCGCGCGCTCGATGCGGCGCGCCGGCTCTTCGAGGCCGAAGGTGTAGCGCAGCATCATCGCTGCCGAGAGGATCGTCGCCAGCGGGTTGGCCATGTTCTTGCCCGCGATGTCGGGCGCGGAGCCATGCACCGGCTCGTAGAGCCCCTTGTTCTGCGCATCGAGCGAAGCCGACGGCAGCATCCCGATCGAGCCGGTCAGCATCGAGGCCTCGTCGGACAGGATGTCGCCGAACATGTTGCCGGTGAGGATCACGTCGAGCCGCTTCGGCTCGCGCACGAGCTGCATCGCGGCGTTGTCCACGTACATGTGCGCGATCTCGACCTCGGGATACTTCCTGCCGACCTCGTTGACCACTTCGCGCCACAGCATGCTCGTTTCGAGCACGTTCGCCTTGTCGACGGAGGTGAGCCTGCGGTTGCGCTTCATCGCCGTGCCGAAGGCGACCTCCGCGATGCGCCGGATCTCGGGTTCCGAATAGAGCATGGTGTCATAGCCTTCGCGCTCACCGCGCTCGTTCACGCGCCGCCCGCGCGGCGTGCCGAAATAGATGTCGCCGGTAAGCTCACGCACGATCATGATATCGAGCCCCGATACCACTTCCGGCTTGAGGGTCGACGCGCCGACGAGCTCTTCGAACAGCAGCGCCGGACGCAGGTTGGCAAACAGCCCCAGCTCCTTGCGGATGCGAAGGATGCCCTGCTCGGGACGCTGCGGGCGCGGCAGCGTGTCGTAGCGCGGTCCGCCGACCGCGCCGCAGAGGACCGCATCCGCGTCGCGCGCGAGCTTCAGCGTCGGCTCGGGCAGCGGATCGCCGTGGGCGTCGTAGCCCGCGCCGCCGAACGGGGCGCGTTCGAGCTCGAGCTTGAGGCCGTCGGAACGCAACGCCTCGAGCACCTTGACCGCCTGAGCGACGATCTCGGGGCCGATGCCGTCTCCGGCGAGCACCGCGATTTTCAT
>JACQGO010000320.1 GCA_016199485.1 Betaproteobacteria bacterium | reverse complement strand
CGCGTACCCGCTACCTCGCGAAACGATTAGAATCCGGGAAAGACCGGGACGCGCCTGAGCCCGCCGCTGCACGGCAAGCCCGAAGCACCGCGCGTCCTCGCCTCACGAGCCGCCATAGAGGCCCGAGCCGATGAGCGATTCCGGGTTGTACGACGAATTGATCATGGATCACATCAAGAACGCGAGAAACTACCGCGCGCTTGAGGATGCGAATCGCAAGGCTGCGGGGTCCAATCCGCTGTGCGGGGACGACCTCACCGTATATGTCCGGGTCGAGCGGGACCGGCTCGAAGAAGTCACTTTTCTCTGCACGTGCTGCGGAGTGTCGATGGCATCGGCCTCGATCATGACGGAGAGAATGACGGGCAAGAGCGCATCGGACGCGAAGGCGCTCGCCCGCGCATTCGCCGAACTGCTGGCGACGCGCGCCGATCCGATGTCGTCCGGCGGCGACGCGGCGCAACGCGCCGTGCTCGCCACGGCGCGCGACTATCCCGCCCGCATGCGCTGCGCCGCCCTGCCGTGGCTCACGCTCGAGGCCGCGCTGGACGGTCGCAAGGAAGCGATCTTCGTGCGCTGAGTCCTCAGCGGTCGCTTGAACCTAGAAAAAGCCGTCAGCCACAGAGATCACAGAGTTCTCAGAGGAAAATCAAGGACGAAAGTACTTGTCATCGTTCACCGATCGGGTAGGGGACGATGTGCTGATTAAATCCTTGAATCTGTCTGTGCTCTCTGTGCTCTCTGTGGCTGATTTGCCGTTTTCAGGTTGAAAGCAGCTCCGGGCGCAGCATCCACGCGACCACCCATCTGCCCTCGGCGTCGCGCTCGAGGCAGGCGACGCTGCCCGGCCGGAACGCCACCGCGGGCGGTGTCTCGCGCCCCGTGACGAGCAGCGCGGCAAGCCGTCCCACGAACGGCATGTGCCCCGCCACCAACGCGTCCTCGCTCCAGCCCCGCATCCGCTCGGCGAACGGCCCGACCGCATCGTTGGGGTTGATGCCGGAGAGAGCCTCCGGCGCAATCCCCGGCGCAAGCCGCCGCGCCAGGAACTCCGCGGTCTGCCGCGCGCGGGTCTTGCCGCTGTGATAGACCTTGGTGACGCGCACGCCGCAGCGCTCGAGCAGCGCCGCCGCCTGCTCCACGTCGCCGCGGCCGCGCGGCGTGAGCTCGCGTTCCGGGCTCACTTCTTCGGGATGCGCTTCACCGTGCTGGACCAGATAGACTCGCATATCACGCCTCGTCTGCTCGAACTCAGTATAGGCGCGGCGCGAAGTAGCGCTGCGTGCCGAGCGCCTTCATCCCTTGAACCCGGTTCGTTTGTGCGACCCGTCGCAAAACGGCTTGTTGGCCGAGGCGCCGCAGCGGCACAGCCAGGTCTCGTGGGCGGGGTACGCCACCCCGCTCTGCGCCTCGACGATCTCGAATGTGCCTCGCGCGTGCAGCGGCCCGTCGGGGATGATGGTGACGGCAAGACCGGGACGCGCCGCCGCCGCGTTGCTCTTCACCTGAAGCGTTCGTATCGTGCCCGCGTCGTGGAAGCCCGCTTTCGTGTGGCAGCCATCGCAATACGGCTTGTACTCCGACGCCCGACAGCGGCATAACGCAACGCGGGTTTCGCGCGCGATCAGCGTGCCGTCGCCCGCGAGAAGCTCGATTGCCCCGCGCAGACACAGGGGACCGTCCGGCTCGAGCGCGATCGCGTTCTTGTGAGGGAGCGCCTCCGGCGCACCGCCGTCCTTGCGCTCGTACTTGAGCGCGCCGGTCGGACAGCGCTCGATGATCCTGGCGATTTCAGCGGCGGGGGCTGCGCGCGGGTCGATCCACGGTCTGCGACCGGGGTCGAACACCTTGGGCAACGCGTGTATGCATTCCGCGGCATGCAGGCAGCGCCTGACGTCATAGGTCACCGCGATCGCGTCGCTCTCGTAGCGTGACAGCTTGTCTGTCATGGCACTCTCCGCACGCAGTGTACGCCACCCGTGATCCATTCGCATCCCGCCCCCGGCGTGGCACCGCCGGGCGGCGCGTGCCGGGGAGCGACTCGTGCCCGCCGCGGAAACCCGCTGCCTATCCGGCCGCGCCGAGGGTTTCGGTCCGCTCCCGCGTGCCCTCCAGGCTCAGTGGTCCCGCGTCGAAAGCCATCACGTAAAGCATGCCCCCCATGATGGCGACGTTCTTCATGAAGTGGTTGAACTGGCCCTGGTACTGCGCCGCGTCCACCGCCCAGAAATTGTGGAAGACGAGCGTCACCGGTATCAGCCACAGGAAGATGGCGAGCGCCGCCCAGCGCGCCTTCCACCCGAGGATGAGCATCAGCCCGCCGCCCACTTCGATGATGATGGTGAGCACCAGCGCCACCTCGGCAAGCGGGATGCCCTTGGCCGCCATGTATCCCGCGACTCCCGCGAAGCCGGTAATCTTGCCGAACCCCGAGTACACGAAGATCAGCGCCAGCAGGACGCGCCCGATGAGCGGACCGTACTGCTTCACCAGCTCACATGCTGCATGCATAGTTGTCCTCTTTCACAAAGAATCGACCAGTGTTTCGAGCTCCCGGCCCGCCGCGAGCCAGGCATCAAGACCGCCCTCGAGCGGCCGCACCCGCCTGTAACCGCGGTTCATCAGCATGCGGGCGACACGCGCCGCGCTCGCCTCGTTCGGTCACGTACAATACACCACCACATCGCGTTCGGCCGGCACGTCGATGAGGTGCCAGTCGGGAGCGGTGAAGTCGATCACCCGCGCGCCGGGGATGCGGCGCGGATCGAGGCTGCGGGCGGTTTTCGAGCGGACGTCGAGAATCACCGGATCGGCGCCGTCCTGTATCATGCGGTGCAGCTCGCCCGCCGAGATCCGCGCCATCCTGAGCGCGCGGACGAAGCGGTGGCGCTCCCACCACTTGAACGCGACGAACAAGGCGAGCAGCACGGCGAGGACCGCGACCGCCTGCGCACCCATGCCGACGAGCAACGCCAGCAGCCAGTCCACCTCGCGCGCGAACACCATGCCTGCTGCGGTTGCGACACCCGCCCACAGCGCGGCGCCCGCTGCGCTGTAGACGACGAACGAAAGCACGTCGAGCCGCATCGCGCCGGCGAGCGGCGGCGCAACCGTTGCGAACCCCGGTACGAACTTCGCGAACAGCAGCGACATCGCTCCCCAGCGCTCGAAGATGCTTTCCGTCTGCCTGACGCAGGAATCGGGCTCGAGCGCGACGCGGCACAGCGCCTTCAACACGCGCACTCCGTGGAGCCGTCCCGCGGCAAACCACAGCGCGTCGCCGGCAAGCGAGGCGGCCACCGCAACCGCGACGACGAGTCCCGTCGAGAGCTCGCCGCCCGCGGCGAGCGCGCCGGCGACGAGCAGCAGCGGCACCGCCGGAACCGGCGCCCCGGCCTGCGCCAGGAACACGTTGGCGAACACGAGCGCGAGGCCGTATTGCGCCAGCAGATCCGTCAACTCCTGCACGGCGTACGCTCACATCCCGGTCGCGTCGCCGCGGCGCTCAGCCACGTCCGCGCTTCAATTGCGCGGCGATGGTCGCAACGTGTTTGCCCTGGAAGCGCGCGATCGCGAGCTCGTTTTCCGAGGGCTGGCGCGAGCCGTCCCCCCTGGTGATGGTGGATGCGCCGTAGGGCGTGCCGCCGGTGATCTCATCCATGTTGAGCAGCCGCTGTTCCGAGTACGGAACACCAACGACGATCATGCCCTGGTGCAGGAGGGTCGAGTGAAAGCTGGTGATCGTCGTTTCCTGCCCGCCGTGCTGCGAGGCGGTGCTGGTGAAGACGCTTCCCACCTTGCCGATCAGCGCGCCCTTCATCCACAGCCCGCCGGTCTGGTCGAGGAAGTTGCGCATCTGCGCGCACATGTTGCCGAAGCGCGTCGGCGCGCCGAAGATGATCGCGTCGGCCTCGGCGAGCTGCTCCGGTTTCGCGAACGGGACGCGCGCAAACGCCGCACGCGCGGCCTTCGCGCCGCTCTTCTCGAGCACGTCATCCGGCACGAGTTCGGGCACCTGATGGAGCGTCACGTCGGCATCCGGTCCCTCGCGCGCGCCGGCTGCGACCGCCTCCGCGAGCCGGTGGACGTGGCCATACATGCTGTAGAACACCACCTGGATTTTCGTCGCCATCGTCGCCTCCGACAAGAACAAGTCCACGAAACGCCGTTCGCCTCGAACGGCAACATGAAATCCCCTACCCGGAAATTCTTTCGGTCCCGCCCGCGCTGTTTGCG
>JACQGO010000053.1 GCA_016199485.1 Betaproteobacteria bacterium | reverse complement strand
GAAGCCAGCACCTCTGGGACCTGACCGTTGACGTGGAGGAAGGCAAAGAAGTTGCTCTGGACCTCTCCAAGGATAACGGCAGCAACCCTATCATCGCGCTCAGCCAGTAAAGCGCGTCCGGTAGTGTCTCAGTTTGAATTCGGAGGCGGTGGCTCCGCTGGCAGCGCCATCCGGTTCTGGTCTGCCTTCCAACGGGCAGTCGTGTGACTCTTTGGAAGGTGTTTAGGGCAATGCTCCCACGGCCAAAGAGCCTTACTACCACAATCTGGACTAAGGGTGACGCAGATTCCTGCGGATCGCTTGGCGGCGATCTTTTCTGAACGTGATGCCATACAAGAGCCCTCCCTCAACCTGTCAGTCGGGCAATCTCTTCGAGAGACCAGACGTGATCGGCCACCCCTGCCTCCATGGCCGGGGTAACCCTGAGCGTCTTGTGAATCCGGGCGAAATTGTAATGCATGAAGTAGAGCGCCAGCGCGGCCTTGTGGTTGTCCACCTTCTTCGAAAAGGCGTTGGTCAGGCGGGTGAACCGCCGCATGCTCATCCGCATGGTGAGGTTCTGGCGCTCCGCGAAGCTCGTGGAGATATGGGCCGGGTCGGGGGTGCCCGTGATGCAGACCGTCCGGGTTCCGAGACACTGAGCCGGGCTATACCGGGCTTGGGCCTCCCGGCCCGAATCCCCGCCGTAGAGCTTCACCAGCATGGCGTAATCAACGTTTACGCCGAAGACTTCGTCTATCGGCTTGAGGTAGAGTTTAAGGCCATCTGTCGTTACCTGTGGCCGTACAGCAAGCCGACCCGCCAAATCCTTCACAAACACGTCCGCGTAGAACGCATCGCGCTTCCCGACTAGCCACGTCGGGACCAGCTTGGTATCCGCGCAGATCGCCATCCAGGTCCATACGTCACCTTGGCCAAGGATGCCCTCGCGCCACGGCGCGACGTTCTTTTGCTTCTTGGAGCAAAAGCTCCATATCTCATCGAGTTGTAGCCGCTTGCATGGCAGATTACGCAGCGTTTCGTTCTGGTAGATCGCGCAAGCGGTCCCGAGATCAACCAGCAGCTTGGTCACGGTGTTGATGCTCACTTCGCAGAGGCGGGACGTAGCGCGCATACTGGTGCCTTCGGTCAGGCAACCAAGAATACGGGCACGATCTGGGAGACTTAGGCGGTTCATGTTCACCCCTCCAATGTGAACATTATGCTTGAGTTGAATCCATAAGTCAAGCATAAATTTCAGTTTAGATATTGTGCTTTGAGCCCAGAACGAACTATTGACTTATATGTCAATATATTCTGAAATTGCAGCGAGGGTCAATGAGCACAGACTTTTTGCCCTTCCGCCGCTGATGCCACCTAGCTTAGGTGTAGCACTTCGGCATATTTTTGTATCACCGGAGATCAATGCACTACTAAATGGGCCATGGCGCGACCGCCAATGGATGGAGCGCTGCGTCCTCTTGCGTGCTCATCTTGATCGTTTCTCGCAAGGGGCTGTTATACCGGTAGCGGCGCGTCCGTTCAAAAAGGGGGCGACTGCTTATATGAGGCAGTTATATCGATGGCGAGAGGAAGTATGGGAGATTAGAAGCAGGGAAGCCAAACCAGGTATTCGAGTGCTTGGCCGATTTGCTGAAACAGACGTCTTTGTCGCTCTTACTTGGCACAAGCGACCGGATCTGCATGGGCCCGAATCCAGAGAATGGAGAAATGCAATCGAAGGATGCAAGACCGAATGGAGAAATCTCTTTCCGGCATACGACCCGAAAACAGGAGACCCTTCCAGTGTCTACCCAACTGACTACATATCAGCCAACACCTATCTTGTCTGACGTTCTAGACCGCAAGAGCGTCATTCCTGCCGGGACATTGATTTATTTTCGTGGACGCCTAAGCAATAGGGTTCATGAACTTGTATTGTCAGAGTTCGCAAAGCAAGAACAGGCGAACAAAACCAGTAGGGCAGAATTGGCGCGCAAAATTGGGCGCAAACCGGAGCAGATTACCCGCTGGTTGGGATCGCCAGGAAATTGGACGCTTGACACGATCAGCGACTTGTTGCTTGGTATGGGGCTAGAACTCGGTTTATCCATCCAAAGCCTTTCTGGAGAGCAAACAATAAGTGTTACATCTCCGGCCGTATATAGCACCGTTAACAGCGGCTCTTCTGCCAATGTGCCGTGGCTGATTTATGACTACTTGCAGGACTGTCACGTAGACCCGCAACTCTATGGGTTGAATAGCCCATTGTTAAAGAGAGCAGACATTGCGATAGCTACAAGCGCACCAACATCCCTATGAAGATTGTCGGGAGTTTGCAGGGGACCGCTGCATTTAGAGCGTCCCCAGACGATATTGCGCCCCCCAAGGGGATCGTCTGGAGCGATCTAATCGCGAAAATAGCGGGAACGTATAAGTTTGCTGGTATTCCCGCTATTCAGCCCGGTATGACCCCGCAGGTTCCGCTCGTATTTCAGAGCGGAGAGTTTCATGCTGATAATGAGAAGATTGCGATTCAAGGTTTGTTCTTAATGAACAGTGGCGCAGCCGTTCAAACTCAAAGCACAGAACAATCTGACTTAGTGCTTGAAAGCCTTATTACGCTATTGGACGATTCTCTTGGATTTAGAATTAGAACCTCGTCTTACAAACGGGATTACGCCACCAATGTTGTCGTTCAATTTGAAAAGAGCATTGAGAGTTGCCTTTCAGTTCTAGAAGAAATTAATTCGTTGATTCGCACCGCAATGTCGCTGCGTTTGGATGTACCGTTTTCTGTTAAGAGGCTTGCTTTCGGCAAAGAAGTCATGGGGCTACCTGCCCCAGTTCAAATCGAAGCATTGATGGGCTTGGAAGCGGCAGATAAACTGGATTTCAAGATTGAACGAAGAATTAATCAGCCTTTCAGCGACAACCGATACTTCGCGGCTGCGCCGATGCCCACCAAACAGCTTTTTCAGACCCTAGAACAAATCGAGAAAATATTACTTCAGGGAGCCTAGCGGCTAGCCCAGCGTTTCTTCGCCGCTTTCCTGGCGATTTCCTGCCGTTTGGCCGCTGATAGCGTCTGTGCTCTTGCTCTGCCACCCTTAAGCCCTCCCAATCTGCCCCTGACTTGGACTTTCGTGGGCGCAGGATCGCCGAGGGTTTCGCCGGTAGAAATATCTACAACCAGCTTCGCTAGCTGATTTGGATCGCGCGGTCGTTTAGGTCGCGTAGCCATGCGCAGATTTTAGCGCCCGCACGTGCGCGATGCACGAACCGTTACAATCAATGTGAGGCACTACCCGGCCGTCGGTCGGCAGGGGGTTTCATGTCGATGGCACAGGCCCGGCGGCGGCAACAAAGCTCGATTGCGGCATAGGCGGTTCTCCCCGTAAAATTGGCCCCTCGGGCGGGTGTAGTTCAATGGCAGAACATTAGCTTCCCAAGCTAAGAATGTGGGTTCGATTCCCATCACCCGCTCCAATCCGGATCCGGCCTCGAGGGAGGCCTGATCCGGATTAGTCATGCGCTACCTGAAATTCGCGTTGATCGCCGCCGGCGGCCTCATCGTGCTGCTCGCGGTGCTCGTCGCGCTCGTCGCCGCGACCTTCAATCCCAATGATTACAAGCCGCAGCTCGCGCGGTGGATGAAGGATGCGACGCAGCGCGCGCTTACGCTCGAGGGCGACATCAGGCTCGCGCTGTGGCCCCGGGCCGGCCTCGAACTCGGTCCGCTCGCGTTGTCCGAACGCGGGAGCGAACGCGAGTTCGCGGCAGTCGGGCGTGTACATCTGGCGCTCGCTCTGCTGCCGCTCTTGAGGGACGAGCTGGTGGCGGAAAAAATCGCGGTAACCGGGTTGCGGGTGAACTTGGTGCGGCACCCCGACGGCAGCTTCAACGTCGACGACCTGCTCGTCCGGTCGCGAGGCGGCGCCGGGTTCCGATTCGACATCGGCGCCGTCACGCTGGAGGACGCCGCGGTGGCCTACCGCGACGAGGCGCGGGACGCGCACTACACCGTCTCCAGGCTCCACCTCAGGACCGGCCGCCTCGCCGAGGGGGTGATCACGCCGATCGAGTTGTCATTTTCCGCTCACGCCCCCGGGCTTGAGCGCGCTGTCGAAGCACGGCTCGCCGGGCGCCTCGGTTTTGATCTCGCCGCGCGATCGTGGACGCTGCAGAACGTCGCGCTCGAAGCCCGGGGGGAGGCGGGCAGCGGCACCCAGGTGACGGTGCGGGCAAGCGGTGATGTGACAGCGCGGCTTGCGAGCAGCGAAGTTGCGTGGAGCGGGCTCTCCGCGCTGCTCGCGGGCACGGCGGGCGGCGACCGGTTCGACGCGACATTGCGGGCATCGCGATTTGCATTCAGGGCCGGCAATGTCGCCGCCCGCGACGTGACGCTCGACGCGACGCTGCTGCGGCCGCGCGGCACGATATCCGCGGGCGTGAGTCTCCCGCGGCTGGCGGGCACTGCGCGGGCGTTGGAAAGCGGTGCAATGACGCTGAAAATCGACTCCCGGCAGAGCGGGGAGCGCGTCGCGATAAGCGTTGCCTCGCCGCTCACGCTGAACGTGGAGACGCGGGAAGCACGCTTGCGCGGGCTTGCGGCGAGTTTCACCTTCACCGGTCCCGCGCTGCCGCGCAGCGGCGTGAACGGCGAGCTCAAGGGCGATGCCCGCCTGGACGCGGGCAGGCAGGAACTCGGAGCGCAACTGGCGGGCAAGGTCATGGAGAGCCGCGTGAGGGCGCGGATCGGGGTACGCGGCTTCGCGCAGCCCGCGATCGACTTCGACGCCGACATCGACCGGCTCGATCTTGACCGCTGGCTGCCGCCGCAGGCTGCGGGCAGGCGCGAGTCTCAGAGAGCGCTCGACTGGGGCACGCTGAAAAACCTGCGCGCGAGCGGCACACTGCGCATCGGCGTGCTCAAGGCGGCGGACGTGACCTCGTCCAACGTCAAGCTTGTGGTGGGCGCGCCTCCGCGCGCGGCCCACCCCTCCCCGGGGGCGCTGCGGAGCGCGCGCAACGCAGTCGCCCGGGCCGACCCGCGCCGGCGCGCACTCCCGCCTTGAGCGGCGGCGCGAGATGCGATCGTCCGCGATGCCTGGTTTCGCAGCGAAGCTCGTCGCGTGGCAGAAGCGCCACGGCCGCCATGATCTGCCTTGGCAGCGAATGCGCGATCCGTACGCGATCTGGGTCTCCGAGATCATGCTGCAACAAACCCGGGTCGCGGCGGTCATTCCGTATTACCGGCGCTTCATGAAGCGCTTCCCCACGATCGCGGCGCTCGCGCGGGCGCCGCTCGACGAAGTGCTCGCGCACTGGAGCGGGCTCGGCTACTACTCGCGCGCCCGCAACCTGCACCGCGCCGCGCGTGCGGTTCTCGCGGAGCACGGAGGACGCTTCCCGCGCAATTTCGAAGCGGTGACGCGTTTGCCGGGCATCGGGCGCTCGACCGCGGCGGCGATCCTCGCATTCGCTTACGGCAAGCGGTGCGCGATCCTTGACGGCAACGTGAAGCGTGTGCTCACGCGCTGCTTCGGAATTTCCGGCTACCCCGGCGAACCGCGCGTCGAACGCGTGCTGTGGGATAAGGCGGAGGCGCTGCTGCCCGCACG
The DNA here is from genome assembly GCA_016199485.1 of Betaproteobacteria bacterium. Taxonomy (GTDB): domain Bacteria; phylum Pseudomonadota; class Gammaproteobacteria; order Burkholderiales; family SG8-41; genus JACQGO01. The sequence goes on along the minus strand of JACQGO010000053.1, from coordinate 9,530 downwards.
CGGTATCGCAGCCTACACGCAAGCGCTGATGGATCTCGGCGCCACGGTGTGCACGCGCCGCAATCCCGACTGCGCGGCATGCCCGTTGCACGCGGGCTGCGTCGCGCGGCGTACCGGCCGCACGGCGGAGCTGCCGTCGCCCAGGCGGAGAAAGCCGCTGCCGGAACGGACCACGATGATGCTCGTGCTCACACACGCAGGCGAGGTGCTGCTGGAAAAACGCCCGCCCACCGGCATCTGGGGCGGAATGTGGAGCTTGCCGGAGATCGCGCCCGGCGAGGACGCTCAGCGCGTTTGCGCCGCGCGGTTCGGCGTTGCGACCGCGCCGCCGGCAGCGCTGCCGCCGCTCGTGCACGGCTTTACCCATTTCCGCCTGACGATACTGCCGCGCCGCTGCGAGGTGACGCGCGGGGCGGCGCGTGCGGGAGAGCCGGGCCAGGTCTGGCTGCCGGTCGAAGAGGCTCTCGGGGCGGCGCTGCCCGCGCCGGTGAAAAGGATACTGCAAGCGCTGTGAAACGATCGCGGCGGAGCGCCGCTATCCGAGCAGCCCCTGCCGCGCGATCAGCTTGTGCAGCAGGGCGAGCCGTGCGTGCGCGTCGCTCATCTCGAGCAATTGCTGCTTGACGGTGGCGCTCAGCGGCAGCGCTTCCGCGAGACGGTACCCGACCCAGCCCGCCTCATCGAACCGGGGCGGTGCCGGAAACCGCTCGGCGCCTACCCGCTCCACGATCGCCTTCAGCACTTGCACGCACACCTCGTCGCGCGGCGCAGAGGGGATTTCCTCCGGCAGGAGCTCCACCGTCGCCGAGATCAGCCCGTTGTTTCCCGCGGCGCTTCTCACGATGGCAAAACGCTGCGTCCCCTGCGCGACCAGCTGAAAGACGCCGAGTTGCGGCATGTCCCAGCGTATGATCGTCGCAAGACAACCGGTGGCGTGCGGCGTTGCGGGCGCGCCGACCTCGCGCCCCTCCTTGATCAGGCATACACCGAACGGCCGGTTGTCGCGCAGGCAGATCTTGGTCAATTCGATGTAGCGCTGCTCGAATACCTTGAGCGGCAGGGTGCCGCCGGGAAACAGCACCGTGTGCAGGGGAAAAAGAAAAACCTCTTGCAGAGTGCCGGCGGGCATAGCTAACGCGGGCCGTAGGCGGTGCGCGGGTCCGGGCTCCAGTCCTGCGGCTTGCGGCTCAGCGCCTGTCGCTTGACCGGCTCACGCCAGCTCCCGGTGCCTCACCAGCACCCGGGTGTGCGTGGCGAAATGCTGCGCCAGCCGCTCCGCGAGAAAAACCGAGCGGTGCCTTCCGCCGGTGCAGCCGATCGCCACCGTGAGATAGCTGCGGTTGTCGCGCTGAAAGCACGGCAGCCAGTTCGCGATGAAGCGCTGGATGTCCTGGTACATGCGCTGCACGCTCCCGTCGGCGCTCAGAAAATCGACGACCGCGGCGTCGTTGCCGGTGAGCGGGCGCAACTGCGGATCGTAGTGCGGGTTGGGCAGGCAGCGCGCATCGAACACGAAATCGGCGTCGAGCGGGATGCCGTGCTTGAATGCGAACGACTCGAACATCAGTATGAGCCCGGCGTCCGGGATTTCCACGAAGTCCTTGACCCATGAGCACAGCACGTTGGAACTGAGATCGCTGGTGTCGACGTGGTGCGCCAGCGCGCCGAGCTCCGCGAGCAGCTCTCGTTCGCGTTCGATGCATTCCGGCAGCGACAGCTTGCCATCGCTCAAAGGGTGGCGCCGCCGCGTTTCGGAGAAGCGCTGCACCAGCGTGTCGGTCTTCGCTTCGAGGTAGAGCATTTTGAGATCGATGCCGCGCTGCCTCAAGCCGGCGATCAAGTGCGGCAGCGCGCCGAGCGTCGTGCCGCTGCGCACGTCGATTGCGAGCGCGGCGCGCACGTATCCCGCCTCCTCCAGGAAGCGCGTGAGCTCGGGCACCAGCGTCGCCGGCAGATTGTCAACGCAGTAATAACCGCTGTCCGCGAGCACGTTGAGCGCAACGCTCTTGCCCGAGCCCGAGAGGCCGGTGATGAGTATCAGTTGCATCTCTGGCCAGCGGCAAGGGGTGGGCGGTAAGCGGTGTGTTACCCGCACCGGAACAGCTCGTCGCCCGCGCCTACTCCCTGCCGCTGTTGATCTGTTGCGCCTGCCGCGCGACGAACTCCCGCGTGCTGTCGATACCGCGCAGCTGCAGCACGTAATTGCGCACCGCGGCTTCCACCAGCACCGCGAGATTGCGGCCCGCGGCAACCGGTATCGTTACCTTGCGGATGTTCACGCCGATGATTTCCTCGGCGCCGGGCTTGAGCGGTAGCCGCTCCGGCGGGGCGGGCTCGGGTCCCGCCGGCCGCTCCAGGCGTACGATGAGCTTCACGTTTTTGCGCGGACGCAAGGCCGCCTCGCCGAAAATAGTGCGTATGTTGAGCACACCCAGTCCCCGCACTTCGAGAAAGTCCTTGAGCAGCGGCGGGCAGCGGCCTTCCACCGCTTCCGGGCCGATGCGGCAGAGCTCGACCACGTCGTCGGCAATCAATCCCCCGCCGCGGCTGATCAACTCCAGCGCGAGCTCGCTCTTGCCCACGCCGGAGTCGCCGGTGATGAGCACGCCCATGCCGAGCACGTCCAGAAAGACGCCGTGCGCTGTGGTCGATTCGGCGAGCGCGCGCGCGAGGTAGGGCCGGAGCATCCACATCAGCTCGACGCTCGGGATCGGCGAGGCGAGCAGCGGCGTGCGGGCGCTTTCCGCCAAGTGGACGAGCACCGGCGGCGGGGCTTCCCCGCCGGCGACGACCAGACACGCGAGATCGGAACGGGCGAGCTGCGCGAGAGTCTGTTCGCGCGCGGCGGCTTCGAGGTCATTGAGGTATTTCACCTCGGCGCCGCCGAGCACCTGTATCCAGTTGGGGTGGATGAAGTTGAGGTGGCCGATCAGGCCTTCGGAGGAGTCCTTGATGCGGTCGCTGTTGAGATACGCCCCGCGCCCGTCGGGCCCGGCGATCCAGGTGAGGTGGAGCTTGTCGCGGTTGTCCTCAAACAACTGAGCTATGCTGATTCGTGGCATGAGGCTGCCATTCGCTGATGAGCCGGTGCACCTCGCCGGCGGTGGTGGCGGCGAGCAGGCTCTCACGCAATGCCTTGTCGCTGAACATCTGGGCCAGCTCGGAAAGAATCTGCAGGTGCACGTCGGTCGCGCGTTCCGGCACCAGCAGCACGAAGATCAGATTGACCGCGTTGCCATCCGGCGAGTCGAACGGGATCGGCTGCTTCATCCGCACCATTGCCCCGACCGCGTCGCGCAGCCCCTTGATCCTGCCGTGCGGGATTGCGATTCCCTGGCCAAGGCCGGTGGAGCCCAGTTTCTCCCGCGCGAACAGGCTGTCGAACACCTGGCTGCGCGCGATATGCTGGCCGTTCTCGAAGAGCAGCCCCACCTGCTCGAAGACGCGCTTCTTGCTGCTGACATCGAGATCGAGCAGGACGTTGGAGGGAGGCAAGAGCTTGGCAATCTGGTTCATAGGGGGTAACGCGGGAGGATAGGACGGCCTGCCGGGTGGGTGCCGTCACCGCGGCGCGCATTATAGCGCTTGCGTGCCCAATGTCAAAGCTTCGAGCGCTAGCAGCCCGTGAGGACGTAACAGTCCACACGGGCTGCTAACGGCAAAATCGGCCAGCGATTCGCAACAAAACCCAGCCAAAGCGGTTGAATCTGACGGAAAGTAAGCGTGAATTCCCATATGGGGGTCCGCTTTTACAATTTTCCCGGGGCCGATTTTGCTCAAGGAGTTTGTCGGGGCCAAGCCCGACAAACTCCTAGCGGGCGAGGCGCCGCTTGAGCGGTTTGCCGTTGACGCGCTGCTCAAGCCTCTTTTCCTTGTGCCTGGTGAGCTGGCGCTGGAGCTTGTCGACCAGGGTGTCGATCGCCGCATACAGGTCGGCGTCGTGACACTCGACGAATATGTCCTTGCCGCGCACGTGAACGTTCGCCTCGATCTTCTGCCTGAACCTTTCCACCGAGAGAACGACGTTGACTTCAATCACATGGTCGAAATGGTGCGTGATCCGCTGCAGCTTGGTCGCAAGGTAGTTGTGGATTGCTGGTGTGATCTCAAGGTGATGGCCGCTCACTTGCAGGTTCATAAAGCCACTCCTGGGACGGTGGAATTAGAGCCCCCTTACAGCGTCTTACGCAGATTGACAGGCAAAATCTGTAAAGATTCACGGTACTTGGCCACCGTGCGGCGCGCCACCACGATGCCCTGCTGGCTCAGGATTTCCGATAGCTGGGAGTCCGAAAGCGGTTTGCGCGAATTCTCGGCGCCGACCAGCTGCTTGATCAACGCGCGGATCGCGGTGCTTGAGGCCGCTCCGCCGGTCTCCGTCGTGACATGGCTGCCGAAGAAATATTTGAGCTCGTAGATGCCGCGCGGCGTGTGCATGTACTTCTGCGTGGTCACGCGCGAGATCGTGGATTCGTGCAGCCCGAGGGCCTCCGCGATCTCGCGCAGCACCAGCGGTCGCATCGCCACCTCGCCGTGCTCGAAGAAGTGGCGCTGGCGGTCGACGATCGCCTGCGACACCCGCAGGATGGTATCGAAGCGCTGCTGGACGTTCTTGATGAGCCACCTTGCTTCGTGGAGCCGGCTCGCGAGCTGCTGCGACCCCGAGTTGCGGTTGCGGGCGAGGATGTCGGCATAAATCCGGTTGATCCTGAGGCGCGGCATCGCCTCCGGATTGAGCGCGGTGACCCATATGCCCTTCACTTTTCTCACGATCACGTCGGGGACCACGTAACGCGTGTCATCGGGCGCGTAAGCACCGCCGGGACGCGGATTGAGATTGGTGATCAGGTGCTGTACCGAGCGCAGCGCGTCGTCGTCGCAGCGCAGCAGCTTCTTGAGCCTGGTGAAATCGCGTGCCGCCAGCACTTCGAGATGGTTCGTCACCGTCTCCAGCGCGAGCCTGCGGTGCGGCGTCAACTCCGGCAACGCCTCGAGCTGCAGGGCCAGGCACTCCCCTAGAGTGCGCGCGCCGACGCCGGCCGGCTCGAGGTGCTGCAGGTGCTTGAGCGCGATGGTGAGATCCTCCGGCTCGACGCCGAGCTCCTGCGGCAGCAGTGCCAGCATTTCGCTCATGTTCTGCTTGAGGTAGCCGTCGTCATCGAGCGATTCGATGAGCAACGCGACCAGCTGACGGTCGCGCTCGGAAAGACTGGTGAGGCTGATCTGCGACAGCAGGTGCGAGCGCAGCGTCGGTGATTCGGCCGCGAGCTGCGGGAAATCGCCGTCATCGGCGTCTTCGCGGTAGCCGCCGGACGGCGCGTCGTCGAAAGCGGCGATTTCAGCAGTCTCGCCGCTCCCGGCCGCGGAGTCAGCGCTGTCTTTGGCGGGTGCGGCGCTCTCGTCGCGGCGCTCCGGACCGCGCTCGCCCACGGGCCTTTCCTCGATCCCGTCTTCGCGCTCGAGAAACGGGTTTTCCTCCAGATAGCGCTCGAGCTCCTGGTCGAGTTCCAGTGTAGAGAGCTGCAGCAGCCGGATCGATTGCTGCAGTTGAGGCGTCAGGGTGAGGTGCTGCGATAGCCTGAGTTGTAAGGAGTGCTTCATGCTTGCAACGGAGCGAGCTGGCTATCTGCATCGTGGTCTTGGCGCGCCCGGCGGTACGCGCCCCCGACCGGGAGACTGAGCTACAGGCGGAAATGCTCTCCAAGGTAGACTTTTCTGACGTTCTCATTATAAACGATTTCCTGCGGTTTGCCGTAGGCGAGAACGGTGCCGTCGTTGATGATGTAGGCGCGGTCGCAGATGCCCAGGGTCTCGCGCACGTTGTGGTCGGTAATCAGCACCCCGATGCCACGCTCCTTGAGAAACCTTATGATTTTCTGGATGTCGAGCACGGCGATCGGGTCGATGCCGGCGAACGGCTCGTCGAGCAGGATGAAACGCGGGTGGGTGGCGAGAGCACGCGCGATCTCGACACGGCGCCGCTCACCCCCGGAAAGGCTCATGGCCGGGCTGTCGCGCAGGTGGCTGATGTGCAGGTCGTGCAGCAGGTCGTCCAGCTCGTTGCCGGTCACGTCCCGGTCCCCGTTCCTCAGCTCGAGCACCGCCCGGATGTTCTCCGCGACCGAAAGCCGCCGGAAAATCGATGCTTCCTGCGGCAGGTAGCTCAAGCCCAGGCGCGCGCGTCGGTGGATCGGCATGTGGGTGAGCCGCCTCTCGTCGAGATGGAGCTCCCCGCCGTCCATCGGCACCAATCCTACCATCATGTAGAAGCAGGTGGTCTTGCCGGCGCCGTTCGGACCGAGCAGCCCGATCACTTCGCCGCTGCGCACTTCGAGCGAGACGTCTTTTACGACCACGCGCGAGCGGTACCGCTTTTTCATGCGCTCGGCCTTGAGTTCGCTCGTCACCGGAGCAGGGAAGGGGGGCGAGCGCTCAGCGGCAAGCGGAACGCGGTGAGTGGAGGGCTGGTCGTTCACGGCCGGGGTTTTGCGGGTTCTTCGCGCGGCGCGGAGACGCCGGCAGCGGGCTTGAGCGGGAGCGGCGACGCTTGCGCGGGCTTTTCCTCCTTGTCCTTGGGCTTGGGCTGAATGACCGCGCGCACGCGTCCCTGCGGATTGCTGGGCGTGGCCGCCGCCGCGCCGCCGCCTAGCACCCTGAAGAACTCGGTGGTGCCGTCGTAGGAAATGTAGTTGCCGCGCACGTCGTCCTGCCCGCGTTTGAGATACGCCCGACTGAACATCTGCATCTTGTCGGCCTTGCCGTCGTACTCGATGCGCTCGGCCCAGCCTTCGACGTATTCGTCCACCCCCTCGCGCTTCTGCCGGAAGTAGGCGAGATCGCCCCAGGTCGTCCCGTACTGAAATCCCTCGCTGTCCTGCTTCACCACCATCCTGTCGCCGCGGATGACGAGCGTGCCCTGGGTGAGCACGACGTTGCCTTCAAATACCGCGACCTGCTTCGCGTCGTCGATGGTGACGCGGTCGGCCTCGAGATTGATCGGCTTCTCGCGGTCTGCGCGCTCCGCGTGCACCGCTGGCGACGCGACGAGCAGCGCCGCGAGTCCGAAGCGGAGCACCGCCGCCCACACCGTGCGGCGGGGACGCGTCTCACCTCGCGCCGCGCGATTCCTGCTTGGGTTTCTGGTAGCTGCCCCTGACATTGGAAAGTAGCTTCGCTACGCGGGTCTCATTGTTCAATTCTAAGCCAACCGCGTGGATTGTGGTATTCGCATCGACGATCTTGACCGGCCGGTCAGTCCTGGCGAGGTGGTCGTCGGGGATCACATGCAGATAGCTCGTATACATGAAGAGCGCGCTCTTCTCGGCGTACGCGGCGCGCGTCACCACCACGTCGTCGATAAAGTAGACGTTCTCTCCGTTGCTCGATACCAGCGCCTGCCGCGAGGTGATCGTCACCGGTGCCCTGGCGCTGCCGAGATGGGTGAAGCGGGGAAACTCGAGATGTGTGCTGTCGTCGTCCGGATAGTGCACCATCTTTCTTGCCGCCAGCGTCTGGGTCGTCTGGCCGTCCTTGCCCATGCGCGCCGCAGCGAAATTCTCCACCACGTAATCGGGATCGTGGCGTGTGCTGCCGTCGCGCACCGGCAGCGGCAGTCGCACCGCGCGGTCGAGCCAGAAAGTGAGCGCCGCGAGCGCGGCGAGCAGCAGCAGCGGAAACCATGCGGTAAGACGATCGCTCATGCCGACGCTGCTTCTCCTCCCCAAAGGCCGCGCCCCGCCTCATCTGCGGCAGGAGGCGAGCTGCGCTGCGAGCGAGCCCTGCGCGTGCATCAGGAGTTCGCATACCTCGCGCGCGGCGCCGCGCCCGCCCGCGGCCCGCGTCACGTAATGCGCGGCGTGCCTCACTGCGAGGGGTGCCTCCGGCACGGTGAACGCGAGCCCGCAGCGCCGCATCACCGGAACGTCCAGCACATCGTCGCCCATGTACGCGGCCGCCGCGGCGTCAAGCTTGAGTTGCCGCAACAGCCCGTCGAGGGCCGCGAGCTTGTCCGCGACGCCCTGAAACACGAACTCGATCGCGAGGCCCTGCGCGCGCAGCTCGACGGCGCGCGAATTCCTGCTGGTGATGATCGCTGCGGGCACCCCGCTCGCTTTCAGCATTTTCAGCCCGTGTCCGTCCCGCACGTCGAACGTCTTTGTTTCCTCGCCGGAAGCGGAAAGGTGGAGGGCGCCATTGGTCAGCACGCCATCCACATCGAAGATGGCGATGCGGACGCCGCGTGCGCGTTCGTAGATGTCCTGCATCGTAATTAGGCGTTCCATGTTCAAAGTTCAAAGTTCAACGTTAGACCCAATACTCGGAACCCGGAACTCGGAACCTGGAACCTGGAACTTGGAACTTGGAACACGGAACGATCAGATCACCTTCGCACGGAACAGGTCGTGCATGTTGAGCGCGCCGATCAGGTGTTGCTCGTGATCCACGACCAGTAACTGGTTGATCTTGGAATGCTCCATGATCTCGACCGCCTCGACCGCGAGCTTGTCCGGCCCGATCGTGTGCGGTTTGCGCGTCATCGCCTCTGCGATCTTGATGGAATGGATGTCACCGCCCTTTTCCAGCGTGCGGCGCAGGTCGCCGTCGGTGTAAATCCCGAGCACGCGGTTCTCGCCGTCGACGATCGCGGCCATGCCCATGCCGCCGCGCGACATCTCGAGGATCGTCTCGGGAAGCTTTGCGCCGAGCGGCACGCGGGGCGCTGCCTCCGCGGTCCGCATCACGTCGCGCACGTGCAGCAGCTTCCTGCCCAGCGTCCCGCCGGGATGCGAGCGCGCGAACTCCGCGAGCGTGAAACCCTTGGCTTTCATCAGCGCGACCGCCAGCGCGTCGCCCAGCGCAAGCGCCGCGGTGGTGCTCGCGGTCGGCGCGAGATTGAGCGGGCAAGCCTCCTTCTCGACGCCCGCGTAGAGGTGCACGTCCGCTTCGCGCGCGAGGCTGGAGCCGAGGTTGCCGGTGAGCGCGATCAGCTTCGCGCCCTGGCGCTTGATGACGGGTATGATCTCCATCAGCTCCGCGCTCTCTCCGGAATTGGACAGGGCGACGAAGACGTCGTTGCACGTAACCATGCCCACGTCGCCGTGACTCGCTTCGGCCGGATGGACGAAGAACGCGGGCGTGCCGGTGCTCGCCATGGTGGAAGCGATCTTGTGCGCGATGTGCCCGGACTTGCCGATGCCGCTCACCACGACGCGCCCCCGGCAGCTTCTCATCAGTTCGACTGCCCGCGCAAACCCGTCATCGAGCCGGTTGATGAGATCGGAAACCGCCCTGGCTTCGATCTCGAGCACTTCGCGAGCGTGCGCGAGCGCGTCGGATGGAGGCGAAGCTCGCTGAATCATGAGGCGTTAAGTATATCAGAGTCGGGGCGCAGTCCATCCGCGCCGGGTAGTGGGCTACTTTCAGCGGATCGCGGTTTCTTCGGTAGTGGGTCAGTTTGGCTTTGCAACTGACCCACTACCCCGCTCTTCGTGGAGCGTTTGCAATTCGCGCGTGATAAGGCATCATTCACG
>JACQGO010000052.1 GCA_016199485.1 Betaproteobacteria bacterium | reverse complement strand
CGGGCTCTCGTCGCCGTTTCGCAGTTGTTGGCGGACCATTCCGACCGGATCACCGAGCTCGATGTAAATCCGCTCGTCGTCCTTCCCCGCGAAAAAGGGGTTGTCGCGGTAGACGCGCTGATGTTCCTGGCGCATAACGCACCACTGCGAGGAGGAGAACCATGCTGCGAGTCGTCTGGCTGTTGATCGGCGCTGTTTACAGTATCGCTGCAGCGGGAGCCGCCGCTCAAAACTATCCCGTCAGACCCATCCGCATGATCGTGCCGTATGTGGCCGGAGGATCCTACGACACCATTGCCCGCGTCGTCGCTCAGCCGATGAGCGAAAGTTGGGTGCAGCCGGTGGTGATCGACAATCGTCCCGGTGCGACCGGCATCATCGGCACGGAGACGGTCGCGCGGGCTACGGCCGACGGTTACACCATCGCGATGTTCGGCGGCAATCAGACGCTGACACCCGCGGTCCGCAGCAAGCTGCCTTACGACATGCTCAAGGATTTCGCGCCGATCACACGCGTGGCATTGCTCGACAACATCGTTACCATCCACCCATCGGTCCCCGCGAAGAGCCTCAGGGAATTTATCGCGCTGCTCAAGGCCAATCCGGGCAAGTATCACTATGGCTCGGGCGGCGCCGCGGGCGATTCGCACTTCGCGAGCGCGCTGTTCACGTTGACGGCAGGCGTAAACGTGGTGCACGTGCCGTACAAGGGCGGCGGGCTGGCGGTGAACGGGCTGGTTGCCAACGAAGTGCAGATGATGGTGGTGAACATCATCTCTGCCGCGCCGCAGATCAAGGCGGGCAGGCTGCGCGGGCTGGCGATTGCGGCCAGAGAACGCTCGCGGCTGCTGCCTGACCTGCCTACCACCACTGAAGCGGGCCTGCCGGGCTACGAGTGGGGCCAGTGGTACGCGATTTTTGCACCGACGGGCACGCCCAAAACCGTGCTTGCCAGGCTGCACTCCGAGATCAAGCGCGTAGTGTCGCTGCCCGAAGTCAAGGCCAAGTTGGCAAACCAGGGGGCGCGGTCGATGCTGGAGACGCCGCAGGAACTCGCGGCCTTCGTCAAACAGAACATCGACACCAACCGCAAGATCGCGCGAGACGCAAAGATACGCGTGGAGTAGAAGAATGACACGGTGCCCGGGACGCTGCCGATAGCGGGCAGCCTGATCAAGTCATCCGCTGCTCCGACCGTTGGGGGTCGCGAGAGAGGGGATCCTGTATGGCCAGGAAGAATCAATGTGTATCACCGGTTGCAAAGACGGATACCGGCGCCCCGGCAGGCGCAGCCGACGCCTGTGTCGAACCGGGATGGGAGCCAGCATGAATGACAAGTCCTCTCGGCAGACCGGGCTTACGGCGCGGTTGGTTCAATTTGTTGTCGGCACGCGTTACGAGGATGTCCCCCCGGAAGTTATTCAGCTCGCAAAGCATTCGTTCCTGGACACGCTGGGTCTCGCGCTCGGCGGCATGACCGAGCCGGCGCCGCAAATTCTAACGCGCCATGTCGAGGCGCAGGGGGGAGACCCGGCGGCAACGGTATTGACGCGGGGGTTCAAGACGTGCGCGCCCTTCGCGGCTCTCGTGAATGGCACCGCCGGCGACGTCGCGGGGTGGAGCGACGTTTCGGTGATTCAGATGAACCACCCCTCGGTCTCCGTGTGCCCGGCGGTCTGGGCGGTAGGCGAGCAACTCGGCTCGTCCGGCAAGGATATTCTTCTTGCCCATGTCATCGGCGCGGAGGTGGCCAACAAGATCGGGGCGGGCGTCCGCCCGGAATTCCAGTTGAAAGGCTGGCACCCAGTCGCGGTGCTCAACACTTTCGGCGCCGCGGCTGCCGCCGGGAAGCTGCTCAAACTCGATTCCGGACAAATGGCGAATGCCTTCGGCATCGCCGGCGCGGAAGCATCCGGGATCCGGGCCGCGATGGGAACCATGAGCAAGGCCTACGGCGCCGGACGCAGCGCGCGTGACGGGATAACCTGCGCGCAGCTCGCCGGCATGGGCTTCACCGGCCCGGCCGACGTGCTTGAAGCGAGAGACGGGTTTCTGCAGACCTTTGGCGACGGGTCGGCCGGCGCGCGCATCCTTGAGCATCTCGGGGACCCGTTTGAGTTCATATCTCCCGGGATCAGCCTGAAGAAATTCCCGTCGTGCACCCGCTCGCACAACGCGATCCAGGGCATCCTGAACCTCCGGAACAAGCATGGCTTCGCGGCAGGGGACGTTGAGCGGGTGGAATGTCTTGTCACCCCGGCGGTGGCGGACTTTCTCAAGTTTCCTGCTCCGCGCACAAAGTCTGAAGCGAAATACAGCATGCAGTTCTGTGTTGCAACGGCGCTGCTGGACGGGAAGATAATCATCTCTTCCTTTTCCGATGCCCGCGTCAATGATCCGGCAACGGCTTCCGTCATGCAGAGAGTGGAGATGGCGGTATCGCCGGAATATGCGAAGCACGGCTATAACCCGCCGCACGCGCCTTACGGCTGCCTGCTGAAGGTCAAACTGAAGGATGGCCGCGAATTCTCGCAGCAGGTCGACAGGGGCCCATGGGGCCCTGAAAGCCCTCCGAGCTGGGACGACGTGGTGGACAAATACCGCAATAACGCCGAGCCCGTGTTGGACAGGGACAAGGTTGACCTGTCCATCGAAACGGTCGTAAATCTCGAGCGCCTCGGAAACATGGGTCGGTTGATGGACATGTTGCGCGGCAACTGCCCGGGCAACACGTCTTCAGTGTGAGCGCGGGCACCCCGGCTGACGAGGCGATACATCCGGCGTTTCGCAGGCAGCGCAAGGCCGCGATCACCACAAGAAAGACATTCCCGTCATCGATCGCGCTTCACGACGTCCCCGAGAGACCCGATGTATCCGCGTGCTGAGAGCCGGGCCGGCACGGCCAGCGTCACGTAGCCGAAATAGGAGCGCCTTCGGCCCTCAAAGCGGTTCGGTGCCTTCGACCGACGTCCGGTACATCAGCCGGCGCTGGGGCAGGGCATAGTCGGTGATCGCCTTGTGCTGCGTCAGGCAGTTATCCCAGATCAAAACGTCGCCCGCTTGCCACTTGTGACGGTATACGTACCGGGGTCGTGTTATGTGCGCGTAAAGTTGCTGCAAGAGGGGCTGTGCCCCCTCTTCGTCCATGCCCTCGATACCGAAGGTATAAGTCTGGTTTACGTAAAGGCATTTTCGTCCCGTGATCGGATGAGCGCGCACCGCGGGATGCGTCACGTCCGGTGTCGCTGCCTTCTGTTCAGGCGTAAGCTCGGGTCGCGGGTGGTCATGCACCCGCTGTTTGCGCTTGCGCTCCTGGGCGCGGTGATATTGAAAGATCGCTCGCAAACCATGCAAGCGTTGCCTCATGCCGTCGGGCAGCGTGTCATAGGCGAAAGCAACGCTGCAGAATTCCGTGTCGCCAAGCACCCTGCCGTCTCTTATCGGGACCTCCACGGCATACAACAGCGAGCAGCGGCTCGGTCTCCTCGTAAAACACAAATCGGTGTGCCAGTCATCCCCGGCGTAAGCGCTTCCGATCGACCTTTCGCCTTCCTTGATGTTCGAGATCAGGTGGATTTCAGGATAACCCGGCAGTGCATACTCTTGCCGCACATGCTTCTCAAGGGTTCCGAACTGTCGGCTGAAGCCCAGCAGCTGCTCCGGGGTCAACTTTTGATTGCGGAAGAAGATTACCCCGTTATCGTTAAATACGCTCTCGATGGCCCGAAACGTCTCGGTATCCATGCCCTGAGATATGTCTGCACCTGTGACCTCGACGCCGACGGGCACACCGGTTGAGCGAAAGACGGCGCGTGATTGGTGTACGACACTCATGCTATCCCCTCCTCATGCCAGTGGTTGGTTCTTTGCAGTAAAGCTTAGCCCCGGGAACGATCGTTACGCAAGATAAGAGTCCCTCTAAATTCGGCGCGCCGGCCATCCGATCGCCCCGGTGATCTTGGGCTTGGTGCCTGGAACCCGTATCGAGGAAGCGCTCTCGATGGAGTTCACTGCCTGCGCGCTCAGCGCAGCCACTCGGAAGTGGCGGCTTCGGCAAGCGCAAAGGCCTGCGTGCCGGCACCGACGACGCCTGAGTAGCGCGAGAAGAAGAGATAGCCGTCGAACGGCGCCCTGATTTCCTCGAGCACTCGGTAGCTGTAGATGTCGACGGTTTCGCCGAGCCGGGTGCCTTTCCTGATGAGCTTGCCCAAGTCCTGCGGCCGCTGGTAGTGCGAGACCAGGTAGCCGCTGTGCGCGGGACGCAGCTCGCGGCGGCCCTTCTGATTGAAGAGAAGTTGCTTCTTCGGCCTCACGATGCGGTAGCCGGGCAGCATGCCGAGCGCCGCCATCAGGTTGCGCAGCCCGGTGAGGCACTGCCTGAAGTAGTGCGCCGTGTCGTCCGGCCCGAGATACGCGCCGCCCACTTCCGGGTTCGCGGTGGCTATGCCTTTGCCGTTGAGATAATGCGATGCCGTGCCGGTCAGGTCGTTTTCGTGCACGAACGGCGCGCCGAATGCGCGCGAGAACTCGAGCGACTTCCGCTTGACCGGGGCGGGCGCCTTGCTGTTGTAGTCAACCCGTGCCTGCAGCCGGCCGCCGCTGCCGCCCGAGTGAAAGTCGACGAACGCATCGACGTGTTCGAGCAGGCGGGAAGTGATCGTCGCCGCGATGCGCTGGGTGGTGTTGCCGTTCGCGTTGCCGGGAAACACCTCGTGCAGATCAGTGCGGCCGTGCTGCTCCGGCGTCTGGCGGCCGAAGTTCGCGGTGGCGAGCGGGTTCGCCACCGATACCACGGCGAGCCTGCCTCTCATCCTTGCGGGGTCAAGCTCGCCGATCAACTGGCGGATCACCGTCGTCGGCAGGAACTCGTCGCCGTGCACGTTGGTGATGACGCCAAGCGTGGGTCCGTCCCTGGTTCCGGTCACCACGTGCAGCGGCAGCGCCAGCATCGCGCCGTTCAGCATGGTGGTGACTTCGATGCGCGTGAAGAAACGCCCTTCGCCCCGATTCGCCCACGGCGGTCTTGTAGAATTCATGGGATCAAGCCACAGAGGACACGGAGTTCACAGAGAGCAGTCGAAAACGACGAGGATTGGTCTTTGTATTTCAGCTCTCGGTGTTCTCTGTGCGCTCTGTGGCCAATGCTTTTGGACCCCGTTTGTGTTCCTGTCCGCGTTCATCCATGTTCATCGGGGGGGGCTTCCGCCTATTTCGCGAGCTCGAGCTCCGCAAGTATGCGCTTGAGCTCGTCGTACTGACCTTCGAGATACTTCGTCAACCCCCTGCTCGGGACGAAGTTCACTTCCCACAGGTTTCTCTCGACGTCGCGCTTCCACTCGTCGCTTTTGGACAGCTTCGCGAGGATGTCCTCCCAGTAGGCGACCTGCGTCGCGGTAAGTCCCTTCGGTCCCATGACGCCGCGCCAGCTCGCGAAGCTCGAATTGATGCCCTGCTCGCGCCAGGTGGCGGCCCCGGCGAACGCGCCCTTCACGCGCTGTGGCGAGGAGATCGCGATCACCCGCACTTTCCCGGACTGCACGTGCGGCATCAGCTGGTACGGGGGAGAAACGGCGATGTCGACGTGACCGCCGAGCAGCGCGGTCACCGACTCGGCGTTGGAATTGAACACGACGATCTTCATTTTCTTGATGTCCACGCCCGCCGCCTTCATCGCGATCGCGGCGGCGGTGTGCAGCGCTCCTCCGCGCGAGGTCGCGACCGCGGTGCTGAGCGCCTCCGGATCCTTCTTCAGCATTTCGGCCATGTCCTTCGCGGACCTGAGCGGGGAGTCGGGGCGCACCGCGAAACACAGATATTCGGCGAAGAGCACGCTGATCGGCGTGAAATCGGTGTAGTTGAACTTGTTCTGGCCGAGGATGTGGTTGCTGAGCACCCCGGGGGTGAGTATCGAGAGGTAATGCGCGTCGCCCGCGTGCTGGTTGAGGTAGGTCTGCCCGATGCGCCCGCCGCCGCCCGGCTTGTTGACGACGACGCTCGCGACTTCGAGCATTTTCCTGTCCTGCCAGATGCGGTGGATCGTGCGCGCGGTCACGTCGAACGAAGCGCCCGGCGCTGCCGGCACGACGAACTCGACGGTCTTCTCCGGTCTCCACACGGCCTGCTGCGCGTGGGCTGCGGGAATCGCGAGACACAGCAACGCGGCCAGGCGGAGCGCCGCGTGCGCGACGGGCGGCGGGGTGCGGTGCGGGGTTTCGTTCGGCATCTGATCCTCCTCTGGTTTCGTTCAATGCGAGTCGTGGTTGCTCAGCGGGAGTCGGGGAACGCGAAGATGAGCGCCGGCTCCTCGAAGCGGTCGCGGCCGCCGCGGATGCGTTCGGCCATCGCCAGCGCATAGGGCGCGGCTTCGAGCAGGATCGCCGTCTGCCGCTCGTTCAACCGCAGCCCGGCGCGGGCGGCCATCTGCATCACGAGCTGGCGGGTGGCCGCATCCATGTCCGGAATCGCGGGCTCGTTGCCCTTGGGCGTGACCGGCGGTTGCTGGACGCCGGGCGCGAGCGCCGGGCGCTTCGCGCGCCAGGCGGTCGCCTGCTCGTACGCGTAGCCCGCGCGCAGCACCGTCGGCTCGTCGAACGGGCGGCCGATGATCTGCATCCCCAGCGGCAACCCGCTCTTGCTGAATCCGTTGCACAGCTCGAGCGCGGGGCCGCCGGTCACGTTGGACGGCGTGAAGATGTTGGGCTTCTGCCAGAACGCGAGCGTCTTGTGCGCGTCGAGCCGCGGCGCGGGACCGAAGCCCGCGGTAAGCAGGACGTCGTATTTCTGATGGAGCGGTCTTGCCTCCGCGATGATGCGCCGGTGTTCGCGCGAGGCCTGGAAGTAGTCGGACGCCTGGAACAGGCAGGCGGGCAGGATGCGGCCGAGAAAGTCGCGCCCGAACTCGCCGGGGCGGACGGCGAGGTCCTTGTAGTGGATCGAGAAGATCTCGGTTTCCGCGATGATGACCTTGACGTCGAGGCAATCGCGCATCGGGCGCGTGCGGCAATCCTCCACCTTCGCGCCGAGCTTCCTGAACACCTCGATCGCTTCGCCCATCGCGGCGCGCAGGTCCTCGTGCGCCGGCAGGTCTTCTTCCCAGTAGTGCCGGATCACGCCGATGCGCAAGCCCTTGATGTCCGGCTTGAGCGCCGCGCGGTAGTCGGGGATCTCGTGCGCAATGCTGCCCGCGTCCCGGGAGTCGTGGCCCGCGATCGCGGCGAGCATGATCGCGCAGTCCTCGACCGTCCACGCCATCGGCCCGCAGTGATCGAAGGTGAACGAGTTCGGGATCACGCCGGCGCGCGAGACGAGCCCGTAGGTCGGCATCAGCCCCGCGATCCCGCAGTACGACGCCGGCCCGCGAATCGAGCCGCCGGTGTCCGAGCCGAGCGCCCCCGGCGCAAGCCCGGAAGCGATCGCCGCCGCCGAGCCGCTCGACGACCCGCCGGTGAAGTGCTCGAGGTTCCAGGGATTGCGCGCCGGCGGCCACGGCAGGTCGAACGAGGGACCGCCGTGCGCAAACTCGTGGGTCGCGAGCTTGCCGAGCAGTATCGCGCCGGCCTCGTAGAGCTTGCGCGTGGTGGTGGCGTCCTCCTTGGGGATGTTGTTGATGCATACCCTGGAGTGACCCGACGTGAGTATGCCCTTGGTGTTGTAGATATCCTTGAGCCCGACCGGGATGCCGTGCATCGGCCCGCGGTAGCGCCCGGCCGCGATCTCCGCCTCGGCTTCCTTGGCCTGCTTGAGCGCGAGATCGGCGGTGACGGTGATGAAGGCGTTGAGCTGGGGATCGAGAGACTCGATGCGCGCGAGTAACGCCTGGGTGAGCTCGACCGGCGAGAGCTTCCCGGACTGGATCAGCCTGGCGGCTTCGGTGATCGTGAGGTAGTGAAGATCGGTGGCCATCGCTTGTTCGCTCGCAGGTTGAGGGAAAAAATCCGCGCGGCCTGTGCGCAGCGAGCATCGGGCGGCGCGGACGGAGACCGCGCCATTTTACAACGTTTGACAGCGCGGGGAGCGACTTGTATAGTCGCCAGTCGTTTTCGGGCCGCGCATCGCGCCGGCACGACAAGGTTATTCGATCACCATTCCACCAGGCGGGGACGACGGAGGATATCGATGGCGAGACTTACCCTCAAGCAGGCGAACTCCATCATCGGAAGCGCGCTCGCCAGGGCGCGCGAGATGAAAATCAAGCCGCTCGGCGTGGTGGTGCTCGACGAGTCCGGTCATATCAAGGCGGTGCAGCGCGAGGACGGCGCGAGCATGTTCCGCGTCGATGTCGCGCTCGGCAAGGCGTGGGCCTCGGTGGCGATGGGAAGCTCGAGCCGGGCGCTCGCCAAGCGCGCGAAGGACAACCCGAACTTTTTCGTCACGCTCGCCTCCACCGCGCAGGGCAAGTTCCTCCCGCAGACGGGCGGCGTGCTGATCAGGGACGCGCAGGGGGAAATCATCGGCGCGGCGGGCGCGAGCGGCGGCACCGGGGAGGAGGACGAAGCGGTCTGCATCCACGGCGTCGAACAGGCCGGGCTTAAACCCGACGCCGCGGCGTAGGCGCGGAGCGCCGAAGAATCGGTAAAGCAGCAGCAAACCGCGGTGGATGCGCGGCCGGTGCCGCGCGTCCGCGCCGGTGCGGGCCGTGCTAATATCCCTGCCGCCGTCAGAGGATTTCACGATGTCGACTGCGGGCGATGTTTTCAAGGACATTCAGCGAATTGAGGCCGATGTGCTGATCATCGGCGGGGGGGCCGCGGGCATGATCGCTGCCGTCGGCGCGATCCGCGCCGGCGCGCGCCCGCTGGTGGTCACCAAGGGCACTTACGCTTCCGGCAGCTCCTCGATGGCGCGCGGCGGCTACTCGGTCGCGATCGGGCACGCGGACCCGGAGGACAGTCCGCAGCTCTTTTTCGAGGATGCGATCAAGGCGAGTTACGGCCTCGCCAACCCGCGGCTCGCGCGGCTGATGTGCAGCGAGTCGATCGACCGCACGCTCGAGCTCGACGCGTGGGGGCTGGGACTGGTGAAGCGGCCCGACGGCCGCTTCGACCAGCGCGAAAGCTCGCGGCCGCACCGCTATCCGCGGTTGGTCCACTGCGGCAAGCTCATGGGCAAGCCGCTGATGCAGGCGCTCGCGAGGAAGACGCGTGCGCTCGGGGTGGAGCCGCTCGACCACGTGATGCTGGTGGATCTGTTGCGCGCGGACGGCGAAATCGTCGGCGCGTGGGGCTTCCGCTATCGCGAAGGCGTGCCGGTGCTGATCCACGCGCGCTCCACGGTGATCGCGACCGGCGGCGCGCCGCAGCTGCACGAGATCAACGATTCGCCCCCTACCGTGACGGGCGACGGCTACGCGATGGCGCTGCGCGCCGGCGCGGAGCTGATCGACATGGAGTTCATCGACTACCAGCTGCTCACCGCGGCGCCGGCGAAGCTCGTGGGCTATCCGTGCCATTCGAGCGGGTTCCTCAACCACGGTGGGCATCTCCTCAACCGCGACGGCGAGCGCTTCATGAGCCGCTACGATCCGCAGAACATGGAACGCGCGCCGCGCGCCATGATCAACCGCGGCGTCGCGATGGAGATCTTCGAGGGCCGCGGCACCGGCAACAACGCGGTGTGCATCGACGTGCGCCACGTGTTCGAGGAGATCAACGTGACCGCGATGGCCGACGTCGTGAAGACCTTCGTGAACGCGGGCGTGGATCCGCGCAAGGATTTCATGGAGGTGACCAGCGGGCCGCATACCTACCTCGGCGGCGTGCGCATCGACGAGTGGGGGCGCACCACGGTGGAGGGGCTCTACGCCGGGGGTGAGGCTGCGGGCGGCGTGCACGGCGCGAATCGGCTGGGCGGCGCCGCGCTGAGCGACACCTATGTCTTCGGTTATCGCGCCGGCATCGCGGCGGGTTGCGAGGCCGCGGCACGCAAGTCTCCCGCGCGCGACGCCGGCGAGTGGCGCGAGGCGATCGACGCGCTGCGCGAGCGCATCGCGCGCCCGCAAGGGGGCGTCTCGCCCGACGAATGGCGTCGCGGAGTGCAGAAGCTCGTGATCTCCTCGATCGGGCAGGTGCGCCGCGAGGACCGGCTGGTCGCGGGGCTCGCGAAGCTCGACGAATTCGAAAAGGTGTCGGGGCGGGTGGGCGTCGAGGGAGAGAGCGTGCGCGAGCGTTGCGAGTGCCTGCGCAAGACGCTCGAGACGCAAAACCTGATCGCGGTTGCGCGCATGCTGGGGACCGCTGCGCTCAACCGCAAGGAGAGCCGCGGCGGGCATTTCCGCCTCGACTATCCCGCAGCCGACAACGGGCGTTATCTCGGCAACATCGCGCTGTGGCGCGAGGGCGGGGCGCTCCGCCACGAGCTGAGACCGGTGCCCGACGTGTCGCGGGGGGCGAAGTCGCCGCCTCGGGTGCCCTCGACGGCCGCGATGGTCGCCTGATCCGCACGCGACGCGGTTTGCGTTCCGTGCCGGACTGGGAAGACGAGGCGAAAACGCCTCGGGGGGCGCCTTCGACCGCGGCGGCGCTCGCGTAGCGGAGAAAAGAACAGGCGCTCCGGCGCAACGCGCCGGAGGCGAGATGCGTCAACCGAGGAGGAGCACGACATGGTGGTGGCCGGAGGTCTTCTGCGGGCGGCAGGGGTCTTCGCCGCGCTTGCTTCTGCGGGAAACGCCGTTCTCGCACAAGCCCCGGCGCGCGATGCGGCTCAAACCTATCCGAGCCGGCCGATCCGCTGGATCGTGCCGTTTCCTCCCGGCGGTGCCGCGGACATCGTGTCGCGCGCCATCGGGCAGAAGCTCGGGGAGAGGTGGGGGCAGCAGATCGTCATCGACAACCGGCCGGGAGCGGGCGGGAGCCTCGGCACGGAAATCGCAGCCAGGGCGACGCCGGACGGCTACACCGTGATCGTGGTGCCCGCGACCTTCACCACCTATCCGAGTCTGTATCGCAAGCTCGCATACGATCCCGTCAGGGACTTCGCGCCGGTGACGCTGGTTTCCTCCTCGGCGCTCATTCTGGTGGTGCATCCGGCGGTCGCGGCGAAATCGGTGCACGAGCTGATCGCATTGGCGAAGGCGAGACCCGGACAGCTCAATTACGCCTCCTCGGGGATCGGCGCCTCGGCGCACCTCGCCGCGGAGCTTTTCAAGAGCATGGTGGGCGTCAGCATCGTCCACGTCCCGTACAAGGGACAGCCGCCGGCGATGATCGATCTGATCAGCGGGCAGATTCACATGATGTTTCCGAACGTTCCCGTGGCGCTGCCCCACGTCAAGGCGGGCAAGCTGCGGGCGCTCGCCGTCACCACTTTGAAGCGCGCGGCGTCGCTCCCGGAGCTTCCCACCATGGCGGATTCCGGACTTGCAGGATTCGAAGTCAACCAGTGGACCGGACTCGTGGCGCCTGCCGGCGCGCCGAAATCGATTATCGCGAAACTCCACGGCGAGGTCGTCCGGGCGCTGCAGCAGCCCGATGTGCACCGGACCCTGTCGAATCACGGGTTCGAGCCGGTGGGCAATACGCCGCAGGAATTCGCCGCGTACATCAAGGCGGAAATCGCCAAGTGGGGCAAGGTGATCAAGGAAGCGGGAATCCGCGCGGAGTAAGCCGGCGCGGGTGGCGACGGGAAGGAGCCATGCTAGCGGGTGAGACGGAGAGGAAAATGCGGACCAACGAAATGACGACTTCACTGGAACTTAGATACGCTCGCGCGGCTCTGTTGCTCGTTGCAGCGCTGGCCGGTCCAAGCGGTCATTCCGCATCGGCGGAATGGAGGCCCGACAGGAACGTGGAAATCGTCGTGGGGACCGCGCCCGGCGGCGGCGTCGACAAGACGGCGAGGCTGATCCAGAGGATCCTGCAGGAAAAGAGAATCGCGGATACGCCTGTCACGGTGGTGAACAAACCGGGAGGCGGCGGCTCGATTGGATGGACTTACCTCAACCAGCACCCCGGAGACGGGCATTTCATCGCCGTCACACCGCTCAATCTTCTCACCAACCACATCACCGGCACCAGTCAGATCAGCCCGGACGAGATTACGCCGCTCCCCCTGCTGGGAGCCGAATACATCGTGTTCACGGTCAAGGCAGACTCGCCGATCAAGACCGGAAGCGACCTCATGGCGCGGCTCAGGAAAGACCCGCAATCGGTCAACATTGCGACTGCTACGCGCGGCGGCGCCAATCACATCGCGATCGCCTTCGCTGCGAAAAGAGCCGGGGTGGACGTGACGCGGCTCAAGATCGTCGTGTTCAAGTCCGGTGGCGAATCCGCGACGGCGCTCCTGGGCGGGCACGTCGACCTCGTTCCGGCAGCCGCTTCCGTCGTCGCACCGCAGATCAGGGACGGAAAACTGCGCGCGCTCGCCGTTTCCTCCGGGCAGCGCCTGCACGGATTGTTTGCCGGGGTCCCCACCTGGAAAGAGCAAGGTGTCGACACCGATTTCGCGAACTGGCGCGCCGCAATCGGGCCGAAGGGAATGAGCCGCGCCCAGATCGACTATTGGGACGAAGTGTTCGCCAAGGTGACCCAGACGGCCGATTGGAAGAAAGAACTCGAAAAGAATTTCTGGGTGAACGAGTACATGAGGAGCCGGGAGTCGAAAAAGTATTTCGACGGCCAGTACGGCGAACTGAAAGCGATCTTGACCGCGTTGGGAATGGCCAGATGAGCGATTTCACCGGCGAATTCGGTGCCGATGACGCGGGGCAGGCTCGCCGCCCATTGCCGCTTGGCTTCATGCGACCAGAGCAGTAAGTTCCCGCACGTGTGGCAGCGACTCCAGGCGCAAGGCGACTTCGCGGATTTCCTCCGCCCGCTTTCGGGGTAAGACGGACCCGGCATTGGCAAAGAACTTCTTTTCCACCTGATCCCGCGACAAAGGGTTGTCCGGCGAGCCGGGCTCGTAGGGTTCCGTGTGTTCGTGAACTTTTCCGTCCCTCATCCGTACCCGGATCCAGCCGGGCCGGTGAAGCGGATACACTTCTTCGACCGGCGCGCAGCGCGTCCTGCGCGTGAGCGCCAGAATACGCGGATCGTGGATCTTCTCCTCGGTGAATTCGGACATGCCCACCTTGCCTTCGGCGAGCGCGGCGGCCACTACGTAGGGACCGCTGAAACGGGCGGCGTAATCGGTCGGCGGCGTGAACTTCATCGGCTGAAACCACCTGCGCATCGTCTCATCGCCCACCATGATTTCGATTTCTTCGATGTCTTCGGGCTTGATTCCGTACGTTCTGCGCAGGATGAGCGCACACTCGATCATGCTTTGTAAACGACCGGATGTGGGATACGGTTTGTAGGAGATGCGCGGAGTCTCCCAGACTCGGCCCAAGCCGTTGCTGAGTTGCGAAAGGTCGCATTTGTCCACGCCGATGAATGCGTTGTAAAGTCCCCAGCGGTCTTCGAGCACCGCGCGTGGCGCCGAAAAGCCGCGCTTGGCGAGCGCTACCGCCGCGATACCGCCCAGCGCGCCCCATCCCGGAAACAGGCGCTTCGACCAGGTTCCGTCGTCCGCGCAAGCGCGCAGCCCGGTCAGGAAAGTCCCGCATTGGCCGACTGCTTCCGCCAACTGTCCGGCTTCAAGGCCCGCCATCCGCCCTACCGCCAGCGCGGCAGCGAACGCCCCGCACATGCCGGTTGCCTGGATGCCGCGCGCGTGGAACTGTTGCGGGGCCGCGAGACCCATGCGGATCAGGGCTTCGTAGCAAACCGTCATCGCGACGATCAATTCTTTCCCCGAAACACGGTACTGTTCCGCGCCGGCGAGACACGCGGGGATGACGAGCGAGCTTGCGTGCATGATCGAAGGTCCGTGGACATCATCGAAATCAACCCCGTGAGCCAGCGCGCCATTAACGAACGCGGCGCCAGCCGCATTCCAGCCGTTACCGCGCCCGACGACCGTGCACGCTCCGGTCCCCGTCAGCTCGCGCGCGACCTGTGCTGCGATCTCCGCGTATTCCATACGGCTCGTCAACAGGCAGACGCCCAGGGTGTCGATCAGCCTCAGCTTCACGTCGTCAACCACGTCGGTCGGGACGTCCTCGAGTCTGAGATCGCAGGCGAACTGCGCGAGCGTTTCGGCGTAGGTGGCCATCGTAAATTGTTCCCTTTCTTCCCCGGCAGAGGGAT
>JACQGO010000051.1 GCA_016199485.1 Betaproteobacteria bacterium | reverse complement strand
GGCGTGCGCCGAGCACATGCTGCCGGCGCTGAAGAGCTGGTTCTTTCCGCTCGAGCGCACCGCGGATGTGTTTCCCTGGGATTCGATTTAGGGCCTCCCATCGCGGAGGACGCGGAGGAAAATCAAGGTTTCAAGCCGAGCCACAGGGAACACAGAGCTCACAGAGCAGAAAACGGATAGTGGTTGCCAGCGCATGCCGCCTCGCGCGGCGGCGGGCGCGGGTGTCACTGTTTTGCGGTCCCTCTTCTCTGTGCTCTCTGTGATCTCTGTGGCGAAGGATTTTCGCCGCGTCGCTAAGGAATATTCCTGCCGCCATGGCACGAGACCGCCAGCAGACCGACGCGGCATGGCTTGCCGAGCTCTGTCTGAGCAGGGCAAGTTTCACGCTGATCTTCACCGCGTATTCGGCGGCGATCCCGCTGCTCATGCGGGAGTGGTCGATGAGCGCGAGCGAGGCCGGCCTGATCCAGTCGGCGTGGCACGCCGGCTACCTCGTATCGCTGTTCGCCGTGGGCTTCCTCGCCGACCGCTACGGTGCCAGACGCGTGCTCCTGCTCGCGAGCATCGCGGCAAGCGCCGCGGCACTGGTATTCGCGCTGTTCGCCGACGGCTTCGTCTCCGCGCTGTGGCTCTACGGTCTCACCGGATTGCTCTCCGGTGGATCCTACACGCCGGGTTTGACGCTGATCGCCGAGCGTTTCGCGGCGCAGAATCGCGGCCGCGCGATGGGTTTCTACCTCGCAGCATCCTCTTTCGGTTACGCCGTGTCGCTGCTGCTCACCGGTCTGCTCGTGCCCTACATCGGCTGGCGTGGCGCGTTCATCGTCACCGCCTGCGGGCCGACGACGGGGACGCTGATCGCGTGGTACGCGTTGCGCGGCACTCCGAACGTCGTCCATCCCGCTCCCGCGGTTCACGCCGCCGACAAACCGATGGCGGCCGTGCTCGGGAACAAGCCGGCGATGCTGGCGATCTGGGCGTACGTGTTTCATTCCTGGGAGCTGCTCGGGTTATGGGCCTGGCTGCCCGCCTTCCTTGCGGCATCGTCCCAGCAAGGCGGCAGCTCCGTGATGCAGGCCGCGAGCCTCGGTGCAATGTTCACCGCGCTCACCTACATCACCAGCATGGGCGGCAGCATCTCGGGGGGCTCGCTCTCCGACCGCCGCGGCAGGACCTGGGTGATCATGGTGATGTCGTGCCTGAGCCTCGCGTGCTCGTTCTCGTTCGGATGGATGATCGGGCTGCCGCTGTGGCTGCTGGTGGTGGTCGCCGCGTTATACAACTTCACCGCGATCGGTGATTCCTCGGTGTACTCCACCGCCGTCACCGAGCTCGTTCCGCCGCGCTACCTCGGCGCAGCATATTCGATCCGCTCGGTGCTCGGATTCGGCGCAGGCGCGGTAAGTCCGTGGGTGTTCGGCCTCGTTCTCGACGCGACGCGCGCGTCAGCCGGTTCGGAATTTCTCGCGTGGGGGCTCGCGTGGAGTTCTCTCGGCGCGGGTGCCCTGCTCGGCCCGCTCGCGACGTGGCGGCTGCGGCGCACGCCGGAGAGCCGGAAAATGGCCGGCGGCCTGCGCTGAACATCAACGTTCTCGCACCCCCCGCAGCGCAGACGGGCGCTGCTCCGGTCATCCACAATGTGGTCCTCGTTACATCCTCTTTTCATGGCTCTTCTGGAATTTCCGCGGTTATTGCCTCTGTTTTGCTTGCCCATCGAAGCGTAAGCAGTAACCTCTACAGGACCTGTCATTCCCGTGCAAACGGGAATCCATACGGCGTTGAACAAGGCGTATTGCGTTTGCATTCCCCGCAGTGAACGTCACAGGGGTTTGCTTCGACAGAGCCTTTTACGGTGAACTCGCCAAACAGGCACCCTATGGATTCCCGCCCCCGATTAAAGCATTCGAGGGCAGGCTTTGCGCGGGAATGACACCCACGGAAAAGTCGGAGAAACCCTTTTCATGTTGCGCCGTGCAGCAAGCGCACGTGCGCGGCGGGCGCCGATCAAGGTAAACTTCAGCTTTCGCCGAGGCATCCCTCGCGGGCTCGAGGGGAAGGAAGAGTTCGTTGGTTCCGCCCGATACGCTCACCGCCACCGTTACGATCCCCGATCTCTCGCGCTTGCTTAATCCGCGCGCCGTCGCGGTGGTCGGCGCTTCGAGCGATCTCTCGCGCATCGGCGGGCAGCCGCTGCGCCTGCTCACCGAATACGGCTACCGGGGGAAGGTTTACCCCGTCAACCCGAAGCACCGGGAGATCAAGGGCCTCACGTGCTATCCCGATCTCGCCGCGGTGCCCGCGCCATGCGACGTCGCGCTGGTCGCGCTCTCCGCCCCGCACGTGCCGGCGGTGATCGAGCAGTGCGGGAAAGCCGGCATCCCGTTCACGATCGTGCTCTCCGCCGGGTTCAGCGAGGTGGGCGCCGGAGGCAAGGCGCTACAGGAGCAACTGATCGCCGCGGCACGCCGCCACAACGTGCGCGTGATCGGGCCGAATTGTCTCGGCGTGCTCAACCTGCGCGACAACGTGCGCAACGGCTTCGGCGGCACGCTTCAGCTCGGGACGTTGCGGCCGGGGCCGATCGCGATGGTCACGCAAAGCGGCGGCTTCGGCTTCGGCGTGGTCGCGGTCGCGGCGTATTACGGCATCGGTTTCAATTACGCGGTTTCCACCGGCAACGAGGCCGATCTCACGGCGCTCGATCTCATCGGGTATTTTCTGGAATGCGACGACGTGGAGACGGTCGTCGCGTTCCTCGAGGGCGTTGCCGACGGCCGGCGGCTCATCGCGCTCGGCGAGCGCGCGCTCGAACTCGGCAAGCCGATACTCGCCTGGAAAGTCGGCAACACGGAGGTCGGCCGCCAGGCGGCGATCTCGCACACCGCGCGGCTCACCGCGGGCTACGAGCTCTACCGCGCTGCGTTCCGTGCCGGCGGGTTCGTCGAGATCGATGATATCGACGATCTGGTCGATGCGGCGAAGGCGTTCCACGCGCGGCGGCTGCCCAGGGGCAATCGCACCGGGGTGATCACGCTCTCGGGCGGCGCCGGGGTGCTGCTCGCCGATCGCTGCGTCGAACGCGGGCTCACGCTGCCGCAGCTTGCGCCGGATACCGGCGCGCGGCTGCGCGAGGTGACGGTGGCGTTCGCCTCGGTCGGCAATCCGGTCGATGCCACCGCGCACGGCTACAACGACCAGTTTGCCTCTTACAACGACGTGATCCGCGCGGTGCTCGCGGATCCCAACGTCGATCAGGTAATCGCCCGCGTGCCGCGCGGCAGCGCCGCGGCAGTCTGGGCACGCGGCCTGCTCGAAGTGCTGCGCGAGACCGACAAGCCATTGCTGCTCAACTGGCCTTCCTCACCCGACGACAACGGCGAAGTGATGGCGTTCCTGGAACAGCACGGAGTGCCGTGCTACGTCGCGCCGGGGCGCACCGTGCGGGCGCTCGCGGCGCTTACCGGGTTTGCGGAAAAGAAGCGCCGCTACGAGACCCGTGGCAAGCGCGCGTTGCAGCGAGCGGAAGCAATAAAGCTCGATCTCCCGGCATCGGCATCCACGCTGAGCGAGCACCGCTCCAAGCAGTGCCTCGCGGCCTACGGCGTGCCGGTAACGCGCGAAGCGCTGCTCGCGCCGGCGGAGGTGGAAGCGCTCACCGGGCCGCCGCTGCCCTTCCCGCTCGCGGTGAAGATCGAGTCGTCCGACATCCCGCACAAGACCGAAGCAGGCGTGGTGCGGCTCGGCATTCGCGACCTTGCCTCGCTCAAACAGGCGGGACGCGAGATCGCCGCGGCGGCGCGCGAGCACAACCCCGACGCGCGCATCGCAGGCGTGCTGGTGCAGGAAATGGCGAGCGGACTCGAGGTGATCGTCGGTGTCGTGAACGACCCCTATTTCGGCCCGACCATCGCGTTCGGCCTGGGCGGCATATTCACCGAAGTGCTGCACGACATCACCCACCGCTTCGCGCCGTTCGACCTCGATACCGCGCGCGAGATGATCATGGAAATCAAGGGCGCGAAATTGCTCACCGGCTATCGCGGCAGCCCCGCACTCGATGTCGAGGCGCTCGCGCAGACGCTCGCACGCCTGTCGTGGGTCGCCGCGGACCACGCCGACCGCATCGCGGAAATCGACGTCAATCCCCTGTTCGTGCGCGCCGCTGGCGAGGGCGTGGTCGCCGCGGATGCGCTAATCGTGCTGAAAGGCGAAAGACGGTAGCCACAGAGAGCACAGAGAACACCGAGAAAAGATGCGAAAGAAACATCTTCAAGCCACTCTCTTGGTCCGGTTGTTCTCTCCGTGACCTCTGTGTCCTCGGTGGCCAATCTGGTTTGGAAGGGCTCTTATTGCGAGGAGGATGCGATGCGACGATTTGCCTTCCTGTTGAGCGGCATCGCGCTCGGCGCGACGCTGACGAGCTTCGCCGCGGCGCAGACTGCCGCGACGGCATCCGGCGCACCTTTTCCGACCAAGGCCGTACGCCTTATCGTG
>JACQGO010000312.1 GCA_016199485.1 Betaproteobacteria bacterium | reverse complement strand
TCCTGACCCCGCCGTCCACCTCGAGCCAGATGTCGCGCCCGGTGGCGGCGATGCGGCTGCGCGCCGCGGCGAGCTTTCTGAGCGCCTCGGGGATGAAGCTCTGACCGGCGAAACCGGGGTTCACCGACATGATGAGCACCAAGTCGAGCTTGTCCAGCACGTGGTCGAGGTGGGCCAACGGCGTCCCGGGATTGAACGCCAGCCCCGCCTTGCAGCCCGCCTCCCTGATGAGTCCGATGGTGCGGCCGACGTGCTCGGAGGCCTCGGGGTGAAAAGAAATGATGTTGGCGCCGGCCCTGGCGAAATCGGGAACGATGCGGTCGACCGGCCTCACCATCAGGTGCACATCGATCGGCGCGGTGACGAGCGGGCGGATCGCCTCGCACACGAGCGGCCCGACCGTGAGGTTGGGCACGTAGTGGTTGTCCATCACGTCGAAGTGGATGAGATCGGCGCCGGCGGCGATCACGTTCTGCACTTCCTCGCCGAGCCGGGCGAAGTCGGCCGACAGTATGCTGGGCGCGATGCGAAACACCGGCATGACTCGAGCTCCCTTTCTGGAAGCGGCATTTTACCCGTTATCGGCGGAGCGCGACAAAGCCGCGGCGGCAGGCGGCTTGCCCCGCCGCGCGAAATGGTGTGCAATACGTCGCTCCCGCCACGCGCATTCCCGCGCCGGCGGCCCGATAGAAATGGCAAACAAGAAGCACGACATCACCGTCACCGCGCGCACCGCGTTCGTCCCGGAACAGTCGGACATCGAGAAGGGGCGCTACGTGTTCGCGTACACGATCACCATCACCAACACCGGAAGCGTCGCCGCCCAGCTCGTGAGCCGCCACTGGATCATCACCGACGCCGAGAACCAGGTGCAGGAGGTGCGCGGCCTGGGCGTGGTCGGCGAGCAGCCGCTGTTGCGGCCGAACGAGAGTTTCGAATACACCAGCGGCACCGCGATCGCGACGCCCGTCGGCACGATGCGCGGCAGCTACCAGATGATGGGCGAGGACGGCGTGCAGTTCGACGCGGCGATCCCCAAGTTCACGCTGTCAATGCCGAGGGTCTTGCATTGAGTGTTCCAGGTTCCAGGTTCCAGGGTCCTCGGTTCACGACCGTGAACATTGAACTTTGAACCTTGAACTTTGAACTTGGAACCTGGAACGTTGACCTTCGAACTCGGAACATGTCGCTGAAGGCGACTTATACCCTTCTCGCCCCCTTCTATGACCTCGTCGTGCGACACGCGCTGGACAACGCGCGCCGCGCAAGCCTCGCGCAGCTGCCGCGCGAGGGTGGCGCGACGGTCTTCATCAACGGCATCGGAACCGGCCTCGACATTCCGTACCTGCCCCCCGGGCATCGTTACGTGGGCCTAGATCTCACGCGGTCCATGCTCGAGCGGGCGCGCTGCCGGGTATCGGGCGCGGATCTCGTCATCACGCAGGGCGACAGTCTGAAATTGCCGTTCAAGGATGCGTGTTTCAATCACGCCGCGCTCCATCTGATCCTCGCAGTGGTGCCGGAGCCGACGCAGGCGCTCGCGGAAACCGCACGCGTCGTGACCCGCGGCGGCCTCGTGCTGGTGCTCGACAAGTTCCTTCGCCCCGGACAGCGCGCGCCGTTGAGGCGCCTGCTCAATCCGATCGCGCGGCGCATTGCCACGCGACTCGACGTGGTGTTCGAGGAAGTGCTCGCGCGTGTGCCGGGTCTCGCGCTGGAAAGCGACCAGCCGGCGCTCGCCGGCGGGTGGTTCAGGATCATCCGCCTGCGGAAGAAATAGAAAAGCTAGCGTTTGTCGTGGCGGTCGCTGCGCCCGTCGCGCCTGCGGCGCGGCATTGTCCACCATACGATGAAGACGAGGATCGCGAGCGCGATCCCCGCTTCGAGCAGCAGCCAGAACACTGGATGGAAATTCGGTATACTTCGCTGCCTGCACTGTAGCGAAATGCGCATGAAATTGCCATCGTGCCTCACGCGCTTCGTTGCGTTCTGCGGGCTGCTCGTGGCGGCCGGCTGCGGGACGCTCGCTCCACCGAAGCCCGAGCCCCCCCGCGCTGTCGCGCCTCCCACCCCCGCAACGCAGCCGCCCGCCGTCACGCCGGCGAAGCCCGCCCCCGAGCCGGTGTCGCGCGCCGCGGCGTTGCGTCCGGTCACCTGGGACACCCTGCCGGAGTGGCGCGAGGAAGACCCGCTGCTCGCGTGGGATGCATTTCTCACGAGCTGCAGCGCGCTGCAGAACCGGCGGCACTGGCGCGAAGTGTGCGATGCGGCGCGCGGCCTCCCGGAGCTCGACCGGGACATCGTGCGCCGCTTCTTCGAGCTCAATTTCGTTCCGCACGAGGTCGTCAACGGCGACGGCGGCAACCAGGGGCTCATCACCGGTTACTACGAGCCGCTGCTCACGGGCAGCCGCCGGCGCTCGGCGCACTACCGTTACCCCATCTACGGCGTGCCCGAGGACCTGCTCGTCGTCGATCTCGGCGAGCTCTATCCGCAACTCAAGAACATGCGCCTGCGCGGCCGTGTCGAGGGGCGCCGCGTCGTGCCGTACTTTAGCCGCGCGCAGATCGAGCAGGGACTGGCGCCGCTCGCCGGCAAGGAAATCGCGTGGGTCGACGACGCGATCGACCTGTTCTTTCTCCAGATCCAGGGCTCCGGACGCGTGCAGTTGGAAAGCGGCGAAATGATCCGCGTCGGCTACGCGGACCAGAACGGCCACCCCTACCGCTCGATCGGGAGACTCCTGGTGGAACGCGGCGAGCTGCCGCTCGAAAAGGCCTCGATGCAGGGCATCAAGAGCTGGGCGAAGCAGCACCCCGACAGGCTCTCCGACCTGTTGTACGAGAACGCGAGCTACGTGTTCTTCCGCGAGCTGCCGGGCGATCTTCCCGGGCCGCTCGGCGCGCTCGGCGTGCCGCTCACCGCGCGGCGCTCGCTCGCGGTCGATCCGCGCTACGTCCCCCTGGGCGCACCGGTCTACCTCTCGACCACCTGGCCGAACAGCACGCGGCCGCTCCATCGCCTCATGCTGGCGCAGGACACCGGCGGCGCGATCCGCGGTCCGGTGCGCGCCGATTTCTTCTGGGGCTTCGGCGAGGAAGCGGGGCGCGAAGCCGGACGCATGCGGCAGAGAGGCAGGATGTGGGTGCTGCTGCCGAACGGATTCCCGCTCAACGGCGAGAACGCCGGCAACCAAGAAAGCGGGACAAGATGACATCCCCTCCTTCTTTAAGGAGGGGTGACGCGAAGCGTCGGGGTGGTGGACATGCGCGGCTCTTCTCTCAACCACCCCGGCCCTGCGGGCCACCCCTCCTTGGAAAGGAGGGGAGCAAGACAGGGCCGCTTCATTTTGTTACCGATTCCAAACACCTTCATCGCCCGCGGCCCCAGGTTCATCGCCGCTACCGTACGCTGCCCTCATGCGCGCCGGGGTCGTAGCTTACCTGGATCAGCACGCGGCTCTTGACCACCCGCCCGTCCTTGCGCGCCGGCGAAAAGCGGGTTGCCCGCAGCACTGCGCGCGCCGCCTCTTCAAAAATTCCCGGAGGCTCGGCCTCGACCACCGCGACGTCGTCGACGACGCCGAGCTCGTCGATCATCAAGAGAAGCAGTAACCGCCCGCCCGTGTTGTCGCGTGCCGCCTGCTCGGGGTAGTCGAGCTTGATCGGCGCGAGCGGGCTCGGAAAGACATCAAGCTGCCCCGCGGGGTAGTACGTGGGATCGGCAACGAGGGGCAGCGAAATGCCGGCAGCGTCGCCCGACCTCTCCTCCGGTGCGAGCAGCGCAGGCTTTGCGGGAGACTTGGGTCGTGCGGCCTTCGGCTCGGGGGCGGGAGGCGTCGCCGGGGGCAGCGGCGTTTCCGATTCCGCGGTGAGCGCGGGAGCCGCGATCCGCGCAGGCTCGTGTGGCGTGAGCGTATCCCCGCCCGGCACGATCCGCGCGCTCAGCACGGGCGGCGGAGCGGCGACCGGCCGCGCCGGACGCACCGGCACGCCGACGATGAGCCACAGGTGAACCGCAGCCGACATCGCACACGCGGCCGTGAACCTGAGCGTTGCCTGACTTGGAACGCGGGTCACTTTCGCCAAATCCGAAAGACGGCCC
The DNA here is from genome assembly GCA_016199485.1 of Betaproteobacteria bacterium. Lineage (GTDB taxonomy): Bacteria > Pseudomonadota > Gammaproteobacteria > Burkholderiales > SG8-41 > JACQGO01. Next base: position 4,145 of record JACQGO010000312.1, on the reverse strand, counting down.
GCCGGCGCGACGAGGATGATGTTACCGGATGCGGCGCGCGAGGCTCTATTTGCCGCCAGCGTTCGCCAGCAACTGCTCGAGCTGCGCGGCGGGTATCATGCCCGGCACGCGCTGGCCGTCGGCGAATATCAGCGTCGGCGTGCCGGTGATGTTCATCTTTCTGCCGTAGGCGAGAATCTTCTCGACCGGAGTGCTGCAGTTGCCGCTGCCGGTGGGCGCGACGCCGCGCAGCATCCAGTCGTCCCAGGTCTTCACCCGGTCCTTCGAGCACCACACCGCCTTCGCTTTCGCGACGGAATCCGGCGAAAGGATGGGGTAGAGAAAGATATAGACCGTGACGTCGGTCACCTTCGAAAGCTCCTGCTGCTCGAAGCGCTTGCAGTACGGGCAGTTCGGGTCGGCGAAGTAGCCGAGCTTGCGCTTGCCGTTGCCCACCACTTTCCGGAAGGCAAGGTCGAGCGGCAAGGCATCGAACTTGATCGCCGAAAGCCGCTGCATTCGCTCGCGGGTCAGGTTGACCTTGGCATCGACGTCGACGAGCGTCGTATCGAGAAACAGGTATTTGACGTTCTCGTCCGTGTAGATGATCTGCCCGCCGGCGTAGACTTCGTAGATCCCGGCCACCGGGGTGCGCGTCACGCTCTCCACGGTGACTTGCGGGAATTTCGCCTGGAAATTCTTCCTGACCGCCTCGCTCGCGCCGGCAATGCCCGCCGCCAACCCGCACAGCAGGCACACGCCGCCCGTCAGCCGTTTCAACATGATCATCCTCTGGGAAAAGTGGACACCCGGCGATTCCGCGCTCAGGCCATCGCGTGCTCTGCGAGCCACTGCTTGATCTGCGGCCGACGGTCGACGAGCGTGAGTCCCAGATTGCGCGCCATGGCAACGCAGACAACATTGCTTGCGAAAAGTTTCTGCAGCATATCCGTGGTGAACCGCATTGCCGCGATGTCCTCCTTGCGGGCGCGCTCGTAACGCCGGAGCAGGCGGTAGTCGCCGCAATCCGTCTGCGCACCGCGCGTCGCAAGCACGCGGGCAAGCTCGCGCACGTCGCGAAAACCGAGGTTGACACCCTGCCCGGCGAGCGGGTGCACATTATGTGCGGCGTCTCCCGCCAGCGCGAGGCGCGGCTTCACGAGCTGCGCGACACGCTGCAGCCGCAACGGGAACGCCGCCGGCGCGGTGATCGTGCTGAGCTCGCCAAGCGACGCGCGGCTCGCCTCGCTCACTCGCCCCGCGAGCTCGCCCGCCCCGAGCGCGAGCAGCTTGGAGGCGTGCGCCTCGCCCGTGGACCACACCATCGACACGCGCTCGCCCGGCAGCGGCAGCAATGCCAGCACGCCGTCGCGCCGGAACCACTGAAAAGCGACTCCGCGGTGCGGTCTCGCGCACGCGAAATTCGCCACCACTCCCATCTGCGCGTAGTCGTGGCCCACCACCGCGATCGCGGCCTGCGTGCGCACCCACGAGTCCGCGCCGTCCGCGCCGACGACGAGTTTCGCCGCGAGCGCCGTGCCGTCGGCGAGCGTAAGCAACGCCGCGTCCTGCCGGATGGCGAGCGCGCAGGCGGCCGGCGCGAACAGCGCGACGTGCGTCGAGCGCGAGAGGCGCTGCCACAGCGCATGCGCGAGCACGCGGTTCTCCACGATGAACGCGAGTTCGCTCACCCCCGCGTCATAGGCGCTGAATTCGAGGCGCGCGGCCGGATCATCGCCGTAAATCCGCATCGCCTCGACGGCGGTCACGCGCTCGCGCGGGAGCGTTTGCCACGCACCGCAGGCTTCGAGCAGCGCCGCCGCGCCCGGACTCACCGTGTAGACTCTGCTGTCCCAGCTTCCGTCGGCGGGCGGGCGCGGCGGCGACTGCGGCTCGATCAGCGCGACCGAGAGGCCGCTGTCCTCGAGCGCAGCCGCGAGGCTCGCGCCGACCAGGCCCGCGCCGACGATGGCGATGTCGAATCGATCAGGCATGTTGCACCATTTCCGCGTGCTCCAGTGTAATCCCGTATGCTCGACACACGCAAAAAAAGTCCGCCGCGCGGGCGTTCCGGGCGGCGGCACAAGACCGGGCGGGACGGGATCAAGCGGTCTTCTTCTGCAGCTTCACGTATCCCTGCTCGTCCTGGATCATCTTGTTGAGCAGCGCGGTGAGCGCATACACCGCGTCGGTGTGGGGGGTCGGCGTCTCCGTGATTCTGCCGAGCTCCACGACCGCGCCCACGAGCGGTTCGACCTCGATCGCGCGCCCCGCTTCGACGTCCTGCAGCGTGGAGGTCTTGTGCTTGCCGACCTTCTCCGCGCCCGCGATGCGCTTCTCCAGCGGCAAGCGGAAGGTGATGCCGAGCTTCCCCGCGATCGCCTGCGCTTCGCTCATCATGTCGGCGGCGAGCCGGCGCGTGAGCGGGAACTGGCAGATGTCGACGAGCGTCGCGTGGGCGAGCGCGCTGATCGGGTTGAACGACATGTTGCCCCAGAGCTTCAGCCAGATCTCGGAGCGGATGTTGTCGAGTACCGGCGACTTGAAGCCCGCCTTCACGAGCACGTCGGACACGCGTTTCGCGCGCTCGCTCGGCGCGCCGTCGAGCTCTCCGACCGGGAAGCGGTCGCCTTCCACGCAGCGCACCACCCCGGGGGCGACGATCTCGCCCGCGGGGTAGACCACGCAGCCGATGATGCGCTTCGGGTCGACGTGCGCGGCGATGGTGCCGTTCGGGTCGAGCGACTTCAGCTGCCGTCCTTCGTGCGGGCCGCCGTGGCGCTGGAAGTACCACCACGGAACACCGTTCTGCACCGGCAGCAGCACGGTGGTGTCGTCGAACAGCCTCGGGAGCTGCGGGGCGACCTGCCCGATGATGTGGGCCTTCAGCGCCAGGATCACGAGCTCGTGCTTGCCGGCGGCGTCGAAGCTGTCGGTCGCGCGCACGTTCTTCGCCACGAGTTCGGAGCCGTCGTGCCAGATCAGCTTGATGCCGTTCGTCCTGATCGCTTCGAGGTGCGCGCCCTGGTCGATGAGCGTCACCTCTTCGCCGGCGGCCGCGAGCTTCGCTCCGAGCATTCCGCCGATCGCGCCCGCTCCAACGATGCAGATTTTCATAGCAGCCTCCTTTCGGAACTTCCGGGCCGCCGCTACTCGAAGCGGTTCGAGAGCGTGCCGACGCCTTCGATCGTGACCTCGATCGTGCTGCCCGGTTTCATCGAGCCCACCCCGACCGAGGTGCCGCAGCAGATCACGTCGCCCGGATGGAGCGTCATGTCCTGCGAGATCAGCGCGACGAGCTTCGCCGGCGGGAAGATCATGTCGGACACCGGGTAGTTCTGCCGCTCCTGGCCGTTCAGCACCGTGCGCACCGCGAGCTTCAGCGGATCGAGCCCGGTCACGACCACCGGGCCGAACACGCCGAAGGTGTCGAAGCTCTTCGCGCGCACCCACTGCTGGAACGCCGGATCGCGGTTGATGATGTCGGCGGCGGTCACGTCGTTGATGCAGGTGTAGCCGAAAACGCAGTCCGGTGCCTGCGACTCGCTCACCTCCTTGCACGTCCTGCCGATCACGATGCCGAGCTCGCCTTCGAACACGACCTTGCCGTCGAAGGACTTCGGCTTGCGTATCGTACCGCCGCTCGCGAGAAATGAATTGCTGGTCTTGACGAGATACAGCGGCTCGTTCGGGATCGCGGCGTTCAACTTCGCGGCGAGCTGATGGAAGTTGTTCCAGATCGCGATCATCTTGGACGGCCGGGTCGGGGTGAGCAGTTTCACCTCGCCAAGCGCGAGCGTCTGTCCGGTCGCGCTCGGGCTGCTGAACATGTCGCCCTGATGCACCTTGATGGTGTCGGCCTCGAGCATACCGAAGCCGACGCGGCCGGCGTGCTCAAAACGCAACCATTTCTGCATGGTTTCCTCCGTAGCTGTTTCTCACAATGCGGAATATTCCTTCGTATCGTGCAAGCAGCATAGCACGCGCGCGCGCCGTCAACAACCGACGGATTTTAAACCCGAATCCGGGACCGGAATGCGCCCCGCAACTTGACAAGCGCATTCCCGCTCTTTAGACTCCGCCGCTTCCCGTGGCGAGTTAGCTCAGTGGTTAGAGCAGCGGAATCATAATCCGTTGGTCCGGGGTTCAAATCCCTGACTCGCCAC
>JACQGO010000305.1 GCA_016199485.1 Betaproteobacteria bacterium | reverse complement strand
GCGCTCGCCGCCCTGCAGCGCGCCGGGATACGACCCGAGCGGGACATCACCGTGATGGGCATCCGTGCCGAAGAGACCGGGAGCTGGTTCTCGGGCCCGCACGGCGGCCACCTCGGCAGCCGCATGGCGCTGGGGCTGATCGAGCCCGGCGAATTCGAACAGGCGGTCCGTGTGGACAGCGGCCGTTCGCTCGGCTACCACATGAAACAATGCGGATTCGATCCCGGCCGTGTCCCGCTCGAGCCTCCGCATCTGGACGCGCAGCGCATCAAGGGTTACCTCGAGTTGCACATCGAGCAAGGTCCCGTGCTGGAAGCCAAGGGCATCGCGGTCGGCGTGGTAACGAGCATCCGCGGCAATTCACGCCTGCGCGATCCGCGCTGCCTCGGTGCATACAATCACGGCGGCGCCACGCCGCAGGAGATGCGCAAGGACGCGGTCATCGCGACCGCCGAGCTGATCCTCGAGCTCGACCACAAGTGGCGCGAGGTCCACGCAGCGGGCGGAGATCTCATCTTTACTTTCGGAAAAGTCTCGACCGATCCCAAGATGCACAGCCTGTCCAAGGTCCCGGGCGAAGTGCGGTTTTCGCTCGACATCCGCAGCGGGGACCCCGACATCCTCGCGATGATGCGCGAGTTCGTCCCGCGGCAGGCCGCGGAGGTCGGCGCGCGCCGCGGCGTGCGCTTCGATCTCGGGCGCTTTTCGGTGACCGAGCCGACGGTGCTCGATTCCCGGCTGCGGGGCGAGTTGCGCCACGGCTGCGAGGCGCTCGGCATCCCGACGATGGACATCGCGAGCGGCGGGGGGCACGACGCGCAGGAGTTCGCCAAGGCGGGCGTCCCCGCGGCGATGATCTTCCTGCGCAACGCCCACGGCAGTCACGTGGCGGAGGAAGGGATGACGATGGAGGATTTCGTGCTCGGCACCAAGCTGCTGGCGTGGATGCTGGCAACGCATTAGTGAATCTTGCGAAGCCGGATGACGATCCGGTTTCGCTCAACGCTCCCCTCTCCCCTCGGGAGACGGGTCGGGGGTGAGGGTCGAGCGATGTAACGCAGTTACGCAAAGCTCGATAGGAAGCGCGGAGGGGCCGCATGGTTCCCGTACACAGGAGGAAGCCCAAATGAAGCCCGGCATGTTGCAATCCACGCTGTGCCTGCTCGCGGGCTGTGCCCTGCTCGTCCCGGGCGCCGCGAGCACGGCGGCAGATGCGTATCCCAGCCGCCCGGTCCGCATCATCGCGCCCTTTTCCCCGGGCGCCAGCACCGACATCGTCGGCCGGCTGCTCGCGGCGAAACTCGCGGAACGCTGGCGGCAAACGGTCGTCGTCGAGAACCGTGCGGGCGCCGGCGGGACCATAGGGGCGACTTACGTCGCGAAATCTCCGCCCGACGGCTACACGTTATTGATGGGATCGGTAGGCAGTCTCGGGACCGTCGGACTGCGCAAAAACCTGGTTTACGATCCGAACAGGGATTTCGCGCCGATCACGCTCGGCGTGCGCGCGGCGAGCGTGCTCGCGGTCCATCCTTCGGTCCCGGTGAAGACGGTCAAGGAGCTGATCGCGTTCGCAAGAGCACGACCGGGAGAGCTCAACTACGCGACCGCCGGCAGCGGCGCGCCGAGCCATCTTGCGATGGAGCTGTTCAACTACATGGCCGGCGTGAAAATCGTGCACATCCCGTTCAAAGGCCCGGCGGAAGCCTCGATCGACCTGGTGACCGGGCGCTCGCAGCTCGCGATACAGAGCGTCGTCTCGACGATCTCGTACTACCAGTCGGGGCGACTGCGCGTGCTCGCCACGACGGGACGCGAGCGGATGCGCGAGTTGCCCAAGGTCCCGACAATGGGAGAGGCGGGGCTGCCCGGCTACGAAGTCTACGTCTGGTACGGCGTGCTCGCCCCGGCGGGGACGCCGCGGGAGATCATCGAGAAGCTCAACAAGGAGCTGGTGCGCATCTTCCATCTGCCCGACGTCAGGGACAAGTTGCTCGCCCAGGGCGGAGAGCTCGCGACCGGCACGCCCGAAGAGTTCGCGGCGTTTATCAAGAACGACGTCGAAAAATGGAACCGCGTCATCAAGGTGTCAGGCGCGCGTGTGAACTGACGCGCTACCGTAGTATCATTCTTCACTTCCGGTGCGCGCCGTCATGACCCCGTTCGCCTGGCAATTCCCCTACCCCTCGCAGCGCATGCCGGTACTGGCGCGCAACGTGGTGGCGACCTCGCAGCCGCTCGCGGCGCAGGCCGGGCTGCGCATGCTGATGAAAGGCGGCAGCGCGGTCGATGCGGCGCTCGCCACCGCGATCGCGCTCACCGTGGTGGAGCCCACCAGCAACGGCATCGGGGCCGACGCGTTCTGCATCCTGTGGGACGGCGAGAAGCTCCACGGTTTGAACGCTTCGGGGCGTTCGCCCGCGGCGTGGAACCCGGAACGGTTCAAGGACATGCAAACGATGCCGCAGCGCGGCTGGGACGCGGTGACCGTGCCCGGGGCGGTCTCGGCATGGGTCGCGCTCTCGGAGCGCTTCGGCAAGCTCCCCTTCGTTGAGCTCTTCGAGCCGGCGATCCGGTACGCGGCCGACGGTTTCATGGTCTCGCCGACCATCGCGCGGTTGTGGGCGAAGCAGGTGCCGGAGCTGCAGGGCGCGGCCGGCTACGCGGAAGCCTTCATGCCCAAGGGGCGCGCGCCGGAGCCGGGCGAAACCTTCGTGTTTCCCGACCAAGCGCGGACGCTGGAGGCGATCGCCGGGACCCGGGGTGAAGCGTTCTACAGGGGCGCGCTCGCGGAAAAGATGGTCGCGCACTCGCACGAGTGCGGCGGTGCGCTCAGCATGGATGACCTCGCCGCGCACAGTGCCGACTGGGTCGAGCCCATCAGCCACTCCTACCGCGGCTACGCGCTGCACGAGATCCCGCCCAACGGCCAGGGCATCGGCGCGCTGATCGCGCTCGGCATTCTCGAAAACTTCGACATGGAGGCGGTCCCCGTCGACTCCGCGGACAGCCTGCACCTGCAGATCGAGGCGATAAAGCTCGCCTTCGCCGACATCTACCGTTACGTCACCGACCCGGCCGCAATGAGCGTCAGCCCCGGCGAGCTGCTCGACAGGGAGTACCTGCGCACCCGCGCCCGGCTCATCGACATGAAGAGAGCGGGCAACCCCCAGCACGGCGTGCCGGGCAAAGGCGGTACCGTCTATCTCACCGCTGCCGATGCCTCGGGCATGATGGTCTCGTACATCCAGTCGAACTACATGGGATTCGGTTCGGGCGTGGTCGTGCCGGGCACCGGAATCAGCCTTCAGAACCGCGGCGCAGGATTCAGTCTGGAGCGCGGCCATGCGAACGTGGTCGCACCGCGCAAGCGGCCGTTCCACACCATCATCCCGGCGTTCGTCACGCAGAAAGGGAGACCCGTGATGAGCTTCGGGGTGATGGGCGGGTCGATGCAGGCGCAGGGCCATACCCAGGTGATGGTGCGGCTCGCCGACTACCGGCAGAACCCGCAGGCGGCGGCGGACGCGCCGCGCTGGCGAATCGATGCGGGGCTTAACGTCGGCATCGAATACGGCGTGAGCGCCGGCGTCGTGGCCGACCTGAGACGCCGTGGCCACGGCATGGTCGAAGCCGACCGCTGGTCGACCGATTTCGGCCGCGCGCAACTGATCTACAGGATGGACGACGGCTACTTCGCGGCCTCGGAGCGGCGCACCGACGGGCAGGCGGTCGGGTTCTAAGCGCTGATCGCGCCGCCGTTCATCGTCGGCGAGAGCGCGCTCGCCACCATCGTGGAACGCCTGGCCGAAGCGGTGGATGCGGTAGCGGCGGGAATCGAAAGACCAGGCGCGCTCAAGCTGGCGTGACGCGGAGGCGACCGTAGTGGGAATCTGGATTTCTTGCGGCATTGCCGCCCTGATCGCGGCGGCGAGTGCCTATGTCGCGTACCTCGCCTACACGGTCGAAGGCGCGGGCGGAGGTTTCTGGTTCTTCACCGCGTTCGCCCTGTTCTTCGGCGCCGCGGCCGCGGGCGTCGCGATCGGCGCCCTAGGGCGCCGCTATCCTGCGTTTCGCCCGTTCGCGGAAAAGGTGGTCGGCAAGCCCGAGGAGCCGCGCGTGCGGTTCGTGCCGCACTGGCAGATGATGACGGCGATCGTCGTGCTGCTGGCGGTCCTGGCGGCGGCCATCGTGTCTGCACTCGTTGGGGTTCTGTTCTAAGAGCCCGTACCAAAATGAAATCCCCTCCTTCGGGAGGAGGGGTGGCGCGAAGCGACGGGTGGTGGATATGCGCGCCTTTTCTCTCAACCACCCCGGCCCTGCGGGCCATCCCTCCTTGGGAAGGAGGGGAGTAAAGCAGGGCCGCTTCATTTTGTTACCACTTAAATCGAGGGCCTCTGACTGCGCTCAGCGGCCCGCCAACCTCAGCCGCACCGCCTTCTGCGCAACGACGAGGCAGACGAAACCCGCCGCCGAAGGTACCGCGAGCGAAGCAAACGCGATCGCGTAGCTCGCGGAAAACGCGTAGACGTTGGTGAACGCGAGCGGCCCGAGGAGCTTGCCGACGTTCACGAAGAACAGCGAGCCCCCGGTCGCGCTCGAGATCGCGTGGCGCGGGGAAAGCTTCGCCACCTCTGCGAGAAAAGCGCCGTTCCAGCCCGAGGCGGTCGCGCCGATCACGAAAAACAGCGCGTACGCCGCGACGACCGGCCACGAGGCCGAGATGCCCAGGACCAGCACGCACGCCAGGACCAACACCAGCGCGAGCATCGAAAGCGCCGCGAGGCACTCCCCCGTGCGGTCGGCGAGCCAGCCCCAGAACACGCGCCCCAGGACGCCGCCCACCTGCGCCACCATCAGCACCAGTCCGGCCTGCACCAGGCTGTAGCCCGTTTCCTCCGCGAACAGCACCACGGTGAACGTAGAGAGGCAGATCTGCACCGCGACGAAACAGGCGCCCGCGAACGACAGCGGGCGCAGCGCACGATCGTTCCAGGCGATCGCGACGCCTCCCAGCGGGTTCGCGACAAGCGGCGTTCGCGGCTCGCGGTCGTCGTCCCACCGCGCGCGCTGCACCTCCAGCAGGAGCACGAGGCTCGCGAGCACCGCCGCGACCCCGGCCATCGTCCACTGCCAGCCCACGGCGAGCGCAGTCGAGGGCGCGACCGCGGCCGCGATCACGCCGCCGAGCGGCACGCCGGTCTGCTTGATCGAGAAGATCACGTTGCGGCGATTCGCGGGCGTGAATCGCATCAGCAGGTGCGAAGCCGAGGGCGTGAGCAGGCCGTAGCCGAGGCCAAGCGCGATCGAGGCGAACAGCAGGAACACGAGGTGCGGCACAACGGTGAGCGCCGCCCCGCCGGTCATCAGCGCGAGCCCGACCTGGGTGACGCGGCACGCGCCCCAGCGCCGGCTGAGATTCCCGCCGAACACCAGCGAGAACAGCATGCCCGCTGCGAGCACGCTGATCTGGTAACCGATCAACGAGGAATGCACGCCGTAGCTCTGCGCGACCTTGGGCGCGAGCGCCGGCAGCGTCATGGTGGCGGTGGTGCCGAACGTCTGGCCCGCGATCAGCGCGGTCACGAGCAGTGCGAAGTTGCGCGGCAAACGGTGGGGGAACGCGCTGGTATTCAACATGTGAAAACGGCGGCCGCCTCGACGCGCGTCGAACAGCCGGCGTCTGGGCTACGATCGCATTATGCCCGCGCGCGGAATTTTTTTCGACGAGCGCGACGCGCAATCCACAATGTGAACTTCTCGCACCCGCGCCACCGTTGACAGCACGCGGGCGCACTCCCTATGCTCCCGCTTCGACCGCCTGTCGCCGAACAGCATCACCAACAGGAGTTTCCATGCCCGAGACCACCACCAGCGCAGAGACCACCCCGCCGCGCCCGAGCTGGCGTCCGACCGTCATCGGTACGCACCATGCAGTCGCCTGCGGCCATTACCTCGCCGCCGCGGCGGCGATGCGCATCCTCGACCGCGGCGGCAACGCGGTCGATGCGGGTGTGACCGCGGCGATGGCGCTCGCGATCGTGCAGCCCGACATCGTGAGCTTTGCCGGTGTCGCGCCCACCCTGGTGTATCTCAGGCGCGAAAACCGCGTCGTGAGCCTCGCCGGACTCGGCTACTGGCCCGCGGCGACCGACGCGAAGCGCCTCGCGCGCGAAGGCAGCGGCGTCGTGCCCGACGGCATATTGCGCACCGTGATGCCGGCGGCGCCCGCCACCCACATCGAAGCGCTCAGGCGCTACGGCACGATCTCGTTCGAGGAGGCGGCGACGCCGGCGTATCTGCTCGCGCGAGACGGCTTTGCCGCGTACCCGGTGTTCGTGCGGCACCTCGAAAAATTCCAGGACAAGTACCGCCGCTGGCCTTCGAGCACGGCGGTGTATCTGCCCGGCGGGCGCCCGCCGGCGGTGGGCGCGGTGTTCAGGCAGGAGGAGCTTGCACGCTCGATAGGGAAGATGATCGAAGCCGAGCGCGCGGGGCGCGGGAGCCGCGAGCACAAGCTCGCCGCGGCGCATGATTGCTTCTACCGCGGCCCGATCGCGGAGGCGATCGAGGAATATCACGTGAAGCACGGCGGTTTTGTCCGCAAGTCGGACCTTGCCGGCTTCACCGCGCCGGTCGAAGAAAGCATCCGCTGCAGCTACAAGGGGATCGAGGTGCACGGCTGCGACGTGTGGTGCCAGGGTATCGTGCTGCTCGAGGCGCTCAAGATCCTCGAAGGCGTGAATTTGAGGGCGCTCGGCCACAACACGCCGGGCTACATCCATACGGTCGCGGAAGCGCTCAACCTCGCGTTCGCCGACCGCGAAGCCTACGTCGGCGATCCGAAGTTTGTGAAGGTGCCGACCGCCGGGCTGCTCTCCGACGAGTACGCGGCGCGCCAGCGCAGCCGCATTGATCCGAACCGTGCGTCCGGCAAAATGCCCGAGCCCGGCCGGCCCGCGGGCGCGCCGCAGCCGTTCGTGAGCCGGAATCTCAAGCCCGCGCTCGCCAGCGCCGAAGCCGGGCCCGACACCATTTACTGCGCCGTGGTGGACGGCGAAGGCAACGCCTACTCCGCGACGCTCTCCGACAACGCGCGCGATACGCCCGTGATCCCGGGTTACGGCGGGACCGTCTCCTCGCGCGGAACGCAGTCGCGGCTCGAGCCCGGGCATCCAAGCGAGGTGCAGCCCGGCAAGCGCCCGCGGCTCACGCCGACGCCGGCGCTCGCGTTGAGGGACGGCAGGCTCTACATGGCCTTCGGCACGCCGGGCGGCGACGTGCAGACGCAGGCCATGCTGCAGGTATTCCTGAACGTGGTCGAGTTCGGCATGACGATGCAGCAAGCGATCGAGGCGCCGCGCTTCGGGACCTTCGGCTTTCCCAACTCGTTCGCGCCGCACACCTACCTTCCTGGCCGGCTCAACCTGGAAAGCCGCTTCCCGCAGGCCACCATCGAGGCGATGCGCGGCCTGGGCCACGACGTCGAAGTCTGGCCGGAACTCGCTCCGGCCGCCGGCGCGGTGTGCGCCGTCCTGCAGCATCCCGGGACCGGGCTGCGGCACGCCGGTGCCGATCCCCGGCGCGAGGCGTACGCGATCGCATGGTGAGATCCGCCCCCGTCCCGGAACGAGGTTACACGTGACGCAGCCGCACTCGTCACCGGGCGGCACGCCGCCGCCTGCCGTCGCCGCCGCGACGGATCCTCCCGTTGCCGAAGACGTGCGCCGCATGTTCGACGGGCTGCTCGCATCACGCGAGGTTCAGCAAGGGCTCGCCTTCCTGAAGGCGGACGACGCGAACACGCTCGCCGAGCAGAAAGCGATCACCATGATTCCCGCGCCGCCTTTCAAGGAGCAGGCGCGCGCCGGGTATTGTCTGAGTCGCTTCGCCGCGCTCGGGCTCGAGGAAGTCCGCGCCGACGATGAAGGAAACGTCATCGGCGTGCGTCCCGGCAACGGCGGCGGCCCCAAGCTCGTCGTGTCGGCCCATCTCGACACGGTGTTCCCCGAAGGAACCGAGCTCAAGATTGTAGAGGAGGACGGCAGGCTTTTTGCGCCGGGAATCGGAGATGATGCGCGCGGGCTTGCCGAGGTCCTCTCGCTCATCCGCGCTTTTAACGCCACCGGCGTCAAAACGGCGGGCGACCTCCACTTTGTCTGCACCGTCGGCGAGGAAGGGCTCGGCGACCTGCGCGGCGTCAAGGCGTTGTTCCGTGATCACCAGGACATCGACGGTTTCATATCGATCGACGGTCCGAACGTCGCGCGGGTGACCTATCTCGCCGCGGGCAGCCACCGTTACCGGGTGACCTTCAAGGGTCCCGGCGGCCACAGCTTCAATGAATTCGGACGGCCCTCGGCGATCCACGCGATGGGGCGGGCGATCGCCGGCATCAGCGAGCTGCGCACGCCCGCGCAACCGAAGACGACGTTCACCGTGGGTACGGTGCGCGGCGGCACTTCGGTCAACGCGATCGCGGGCGAGGCGGTGATGGAAGTCGACATGCGTTCGGTGGAGAACCCGCCGCTGCTTGCCATCGAGGCGGAGATCCTCAAAGCGATCCGCGACGCGGTCGCCGGGGAAAACGCGCGCTGGGGAAGCGACCAGTTGAGCGTCGAGATCGAGCTCGTCGGCGACCGGCCGGCCGGCGCGCAACCGCTGGATTCACCGATCATGCAGGCGGCGCTGGCCGCCACGCGGGCGGTGGGCGTCGAGCCGGCGCCGGAAGAACCGGGCAGTACCGATTCCAACCTGCCCATCAGCCTGGGGGTTCCCGCCGTCACCCTCGGCCGCGGCGGCAAGGGCGGCAACCAGCACTCGCGCGGCGAGTGGTTCGACCCGACCGACGCCTACCTCGGCCCGCAGCGGGATTTTCTCGTGATCCTCGCTCTCGCCGGCGTCGAAGGTGTAAGCGCGCCCGTCCTCCCCAAGCGCCCGCCGCGCAGTTGACGCCGGAGTGAGTTCTTCGACGTCGCAGGCATCGCGGCTCAATCGAGCGTGATCCGCGACGCCCTGACGACCTTCGCCCACTTGGCCGACTCGGCTTTGATGAACGCGCCGAGCTTTTCCGGCGAGCCGCCGCCAAAATCGAAGCCCTGCGGCGCGAGCCGCTCGCGCACATCGGGCATCACGAGCGCCTTTGCGATCTCGCCGTTGAGTTTCGCGACGATTGCTTTCGGCGTGCCCGCGGGGACCAGGAACGCCCACCACAGGCTCACCTCGTACCCGCGCAGCGTCTCCGCCACCGCCGGCACGTCGGGAAGCTCGGGAATCCGCTTCGGGCCCGTCACGGCCAGCGCCTTGACCCTGCCGGACCTGACATGCGGCATCGTGAGCGGCACCGTGCCGTAGCTCAGAGTGATCTGGCCGCCGATAAGATCGGTGATCATCGGCCCGCCGCCTTTGTAAGGCACGTGCGTGGAGGTTGCGCCGGCCATCGTGTTGAACAGCTCTCCTGCGAGGTGCGCCGTGCTGCCGGTGCCGAACGACCCGTAGGTGTACTTGCCGGGCGCCGTCTTCATCGCCGCGATCAGCTCGGCGACGCTCTTCGCGCGCACCGAGGGATGCGCCGCGAGCACGTGCCACACCGACGCGGGCATGATCACCGGCGCAAAGTCCTTTTCCGGGTGGAACGGGAGCTTCACGCGCAGCAGCGGGTTGAGCACGAACGCCGTGGTGTCGAGCAGCACCGTGTGGCCGTCGGGTACGGCCCTGGCGGTGATCTCTTCCGCGATCACCGCGTTCGCTCCCGGCCGGTTGTCGATCACGATCGGCTGTCCCAGCGAGTCGGTAAGCTTTTGCGCGATCGCGCGCGCCAGGATGTCCGAGCCGCCGCCGGGCGCGAAGGGGATCACGAAGCGGATCGGCTTGGCGGGGTAATTCTGCGCGCACGCCATGCTGCCGGCGCCGAGACCGACGGCCGCCCCGGCCGCCGCCACGAGGATACGCAGTACTGGGTTCATCGCTGTTTCCTTCTTCACGAAAAATTTCAAGCCGCAAGCAGGCGAGCGAGCTCGCCGGCGTTTTCGATCCGGTCGAGCCGCTGCACCGCGTCCACCACGCGCTCGGCCTTCTCCGCGCTCAGCCTCCCTTCCACGCAGACGCGGAACTTCCTGACGAAATCCTCCGGCGAGAACGGGTTGCGCGGGTCGCCCTTCTGGTAGTCGACGCGCTTGCTGAACTTCCTGCCGTGCGGTGTCGTCAGCTCCGCCACCGCCGGCATCGACATCGGCCGCAGCGGGATCTTGTCGAGCTCGGCGTCGGCCTGCGCGCCGACGCGATCGGCGAGCTTGAGGATACGCGGATCGCCGAAGCGCGCCGGATCGAAATCCTCGATGCGCACGTCGCCGTCCTTGAGCAACCCCACCGCGATGCAGTACGGCAGGCTCATCTGCGCGTCGAGCTCGTTCTGCGGCCGGTATTTGCGCGTGCGGTCACCGTGATAATCGACGGCGTAGGGAATCAGGAACGACTTGATGCGGTAGTCGAGCTTCTCGATGTCGGAGAGCGCGAGGTTGTTCTCGCGCAGGATCGCGAGCGTCGCCTCGAGCGGCGCCGCGTTGCCGTCGCAGAACGGATAGAGCTTGACCGAGGTATCCAGGATGTCGTAGCGGCTGCCCAGCTCCTGCAGCAGCCGCTCGGGACGGGAATCGGCGGAATACACGTTGAACAGCCCGTACTCGCCCTCGAAGATGCTGCGCGGCCCGTTCATTCCCGCCTGGGCAAGGCGCGCCGAGAGCACCCCGCCGTGCGCCGCCTTGGCGACATGGTAGCGTTTGGTGTCCGTGCCCTCCTTGAGGAACTCGATCGTGCCGCCGGCGTAGCTTCCCGCGATGCCGAAAGCATCGGCGATTCCCCCCGGGGTGAGCTGGAGGAGCTTCGCCGCGACCGCGGCGGCCGCGAACCCGCCGCACACCGCGGTGGGCTGCAACCCGCGCAGGTAAAGCTGCTGCGAGTTGATTGCGTCGGCGAGGCGCACCGCGACGTCGTAGCCGAGCACGATGGCGGTAATGAGATCCCTGCCCGAAGCGCCCACGCTCTCCGCGACCGCCAGCGCCGTCGGCGGCATGATCCCGCCCACCTGGATGCCCGCATGATCGTCGTTGTAATCCATGCTGTGCGCGAACATCCCGTTCACCAGCGCGGCCGCGACGTCCGGCACCTTATCGCCGTAGAGCCACACCGTGGCCTGCGGCGCACCGCCCTGGCGGCGCACCTCCGCGAGCACCGCCTGCGCCCACACTTTGCCGGCGCCCGCGATCGCGACGCCGATGGAATCGAGCAGGCACCACTTCGCCTGCTCGACGACGCGCGAGGGCAGGGTTTCGAAGCGCAAGCCCGCGATATACTCCGCCAGTCGTTCCGAGTAACACTCCGCCATGTTGGTCGCTCTCGATCGATCTCACTCCTTCGCGTCCGCGATGAGGTCAGTCCACCCTCAACCCCGCATCGCGCACCACCTTCCGCCATTTCATGACTTCTGATCTCACGTGAGCCCCGAACTCGCCGGGAGTGCTGCCGGTTGGCTCCAGTCCCAGCGGACTGAAACGCTCCCTGACATCCGCCCCCTTGAGCAGCTCGATGATTGCGGCGTTGAGTCTTGACACCGCGTGCGCGGCGCTCCGGCTCGGTGCCAGCACACCGAACCACGTCGATACATCGTATCCCGGCAGCCCGCTTTCCGCGACTGTTGGTACATCCGGTACGGCGGATGAACGTTTCCGACTGGTGACCGCCAATGCCCTCAATTTCCCGGATCGCACATGCGGTACAGCGGCACTCATACCCCCCGACATCAACTGCACTCGCCCGCTCAACAAGTCAGCTGTTGCAGGCGCAGCGCCCTTGTACGGGATATGAACGATGTCCACGCCCGCCATCCGCTTGAACAGTTCCACCGCGAGGTGTCCGGGCGATCCGTTGCCGGCCGATCCGTAGTTCAGCTCCCCCGCCCTGGACTTCGCGTACGAAATCAGCTCTCTTACCGAGTTCGCAGGCACCGCAGGATTCACCACCAGGATGTTCGCCCCGGAGACGACCTGCGATACCGCGGTGAAATCTCTCACGGCGTCATAAGGCAGCCTCTTGTAGAGGCTCGCTCCGATGGCATGGCTGGTATCGGCGAGCAGTATCGTATAACCATCCGGCGGAGACTTGGCAACGATATCGGCTCCCACCGTCGCCCCGGCACCCGGCCGATTGTCCACCACGACCGGCTGGCCGAGTACCTCGCTCAGCTTCTGGCCAAGCGTCCGCGCAATGAGATCGGCGCCGCCGCCAGCCGCGTACGGGGTCACAAACCGTATCGGCTTGGTCGGGTAGGTTTCCGCCGCCGTGACAATGCTTCCCGCGAACAACAACGCCAGACAGAAAACTGCATTTCCCCGTGCTGTCGCCATGTCCTGCCGCCTCCCCAAATGACGCTTCATTCATGCCCGATGCGCTGCTGAATCATATCGGATTCGCGCGCGATGCGCTCGACGAATTCCCTTCCGTTGGCGAGCATCACCATCCGAGCGCGTACGACGTGCGGCGCGGGTCAGCCGCTCCTTGCAGAACTCCCGATTCCGGATCGACCACGATCGCGCATACGCCACCGGAGCGCCACGCGATCTCCGGCCACCAACCCACCTTGTGCCCGAGTCTCCTCAGCGCATCCGCCACGTCCTCTGCCAACGGCTTTTCAAGGTTGACCTGCCCGGGATAATAGCGGTGAGGATCGAAAGAATCCGGAAAGCTGTAAGTGCACACGCGTGGAACCTCTACCGCTTCTTGAGGATCCATCTTGAACACCGCGAGGTTGAGGAATACCTGCAGCATCGCCTGTGTCTGCACGTCGCCGCTTGGCGTGCCGAACGGCATATACACGCGACCGCTGCGCATCACCAACGCGGGGTTCGGCGTCAGCCGGGGACGTTTGCCGGCCGCCACTGCAGCCGGGTGCTCCGGGCGAGTCCAGGATTGCGCGCCACGTGATGACAGGGCCAGTCCCGTGCCCCTAATGACGGGAGTATCGTTCGAAGGATCGCTCGGCGTTGCGGAAAACGCATTGCCCCGGGAATCAATTGTACAGACATAGGAGGTATCGCCCGGCAAGGGTTGCGCTTCGGTCGCCGGCGGCGGCAATATGGGTTTTAGGTCCCGTCCCAAAGCAGAGGGGTCGCCGGCCGGAGGCAGTTCCGGCCACGCGCGACCCGAATCGATGAGCGAGGCACGGTAACGAGAGTATTCAGGCGAAAGCAAACCCTCCATGGGAACCGTCACGAAACGCGGGTCGCCGTAGTAAAACTCGCGGTCCGCAAATGCCAGCTTCACGGCCTCGATCACGGTATGGACGTAGGCGGGCGTGTTGTGGCCCATCCGCGCGAGATCGGAACGCCGGAGTATGTTGAGCGCTTGGAGCAGCACGGGTCCCTGACACCAGGGTCCGCAAGTACATACCTCAAGATCGCCAAAACGAGCCGAGTATGTAGGCTCAAGCCGTACATCGTACGCAGCGAGATCGTCCCGGGTCAGCAACCCGCCGTTTTCCCCGTGAAACCGCACCATGCTGTCCGCGATGTCGCCGCGATAGAACGCATCTCTTGCCGCCCGCAACCCGGCTCGGCGGCCGCGTCTGCGTTGAGCCGCCTCCTCGTCAGCCATGAACTGAAGCGTTGATGCGAGATCTCGTTGTACGAACAATCCGCCTGCTCTCGGTGGCTCCCCATTGGGCAGGTAGATCTCTGCGTTTGACGGCCAGCGCTCGTAGTCCTTTCGCTTCTCGCGAACCCAGTTGCACAGCGCGGGATGCGCGGGGAATCCCTCCCCTGCGAAGCGTATCGCCGCCCTCGCGACCTCACCGAAGTCCATGGTGCCGAATTTCTCCAGGGCGGCGATCCATGCGGCGGGCGCGGCCGGTACGACGGTGCGCAACACTCCCTTGGGTATGGCCCCCCCATGTTCCCGCTGAAATATTTCGCACGACGCACCCCGCGGCCATACGCCGAGTCCGTCGATCGAAACCAGGCTGCGCTCCTTGGCGAGGTATACCAGCATTGGCGCGACACCGGCAAAGCTCACCACATCGCTCTGAACGACGCCGAGCGCGATGCCTGCGGCAACGCCCGCATCGATGGCATTTCCACCAGCCTCCAGTATCTGGAACCCGGCGTGGCTCGCCAGATAATGTCCCGCCACAATCATGTGACGGGTCCCCATCAGCGTCGGTCTACGCGGCGTCATCGCTACCAGTCGGCATTTCGGCTGTGCGTGGGAAACATGGGCCGCGGGCGGCAGGGACTCAAACAGGCGCGTCCCCGGGAACAGGGATCCGAATATTCATAAGCGGCACGTGCTGCTGGCATCCGTACACGTCGCTGTCGCCGATGGCGCCCTGCACGATCGGCCGACGTATGGTCACCTTGATCGCTTTCGCCATCGGAACAATGAAAAACGAAGTTATCCGCTTCACATCGATGCCAAAGGCCTTCGCCACGGTCTCCGGGGTCAGCGCCTTGCTGTCACACACCATTTCGTAGGATTCCTGATCCTTGAACATGATGTCGAAAGTCACCAGGAACGGGCCGGCGTTCTTGCTGCGAATGATCGCAGCGACTTCGGACAGCAGTTTTTCGGGTCTGGCCATGTCAGAGCTCTTCATGGTGAATCGGAAACAGCTCCATCGGTGAACTGACGCGCATCAGGTGGTAAACGGAAAACTCGTAAGCCGCGCCAGCGTCGATTTCCGATGGAGAATACGGAAACGCCAGGTTCCCGGAAGTGTTCACCTGGCCTGTGAAGCTGACGTGCAACAGACTGCCGCTGATGTGATGGCAGACTGCCCGCGCCAGGTCTTGATCCTTCGCCACCACATCGATCACCACGCCGAGCTCGTGCGATGATATCCGCTTCTGGGGCTCAAGATGGCGCATCACGCCATCGCGTCCATAGACGTGGAACGTGATCTCCGGCTTCGCGGGAGCAAAATATGCGAGCGCGTGGTTGCAGACGTCCTCCAGCACGCCATTGATCACGCGGATCATGGTAGGACAACGGATACCCGCCACGCAGATGGTTCGGTAACCGGCCACTCTCACCCCTTCGAGCTTCACCCGGATTTCCGTACTCTCAACAAGCCGGGATCCCGACACGCGGACGCGGCGCTCATCCACACTGTCGAACTTGCAGTGCTGAAGATCGAGAAAATGACCTGGCCCGCCCTGGTAAAACGGGTTTTCGCGCTCGTAGAGAGAGTGTGCCGCAACGGAAGTAATCGACGCTCTGCGCTCGACGCTGCCCGGCTCCAGCACGAAGTGGTCCGCGTGTACAGTCCCGAGCATTACATCCATCGCAAAAGGCTCCGCGGAAAACGCGCCGCATTCGAGGATCTTCCCCATGTGGATCGCGAGCGCCGGATCCGCGCCCCGCGCGATCGGGTAGGCCGCGATCACGAGGTCGTCGCAAGCACGTCCCGCGATGACGACATCGGCGCCGGCGCGCAGGGCCTCTACGATCGGCTCGTGTCCCATCTGCGCGACCAGAGCCACGGTTTCGTCAAGTATGCCGTGCGTCAAAGGAAATCCCGCCTCGAACTGGTCCACTTCTCCCAGCGTTACTGCGCGCTTGACACGTTCCACGTCCACGTCGGCATAGATCCGTGCCAGCCGGAAACGGAGCCGCTTTTCTGCGGCGATCTCGCGTACGATCTCGACCGTCCCGTCGACATGCTGCTTCGAGCCGGAACCGCCCGCGCTTCCTACGATCACCGGGATTCCTGCGTGCAGCGCGGCGGTAATGAGCTCTGTAAGTTCGCGCTTGATGCTGTAGCGGGATACCAGTGGCATCCCCGAACCAAGATAATACGGACCCGGATCGGTCGACCCGGCGTCGACCGCGATAACGTCCGGCTTGAGGGACATACCTCGAGCAAACGCATCTGCCCCAAAGCCGTATCCCAGCGTTCCGGTCGGGGCAAGCACAGTGATCGATGTCATGTCGTTCGGGAACCTCCCTGGAGTTCGTGTTCAGGGCTACGCAGCCGAGGTGGCCGCCAAGTCCTTGCGCGTTGTTTTTACTTTGCTCTCACCTTGTCAAACACCAGTTCCGCCGCAGCAAGGTCTTCTAATGCCATGCCCACCGACTTGAACAGCGTGATTTCGCTCTCGCCGGTGCGGCCGGCCACTTCGCCGCGCACGAGCGAGAACAGGTCGCCCACGACGTGCCGCTCGTCGATCGCGCCTCCCTTGAGCGGGATCACGATATCGCCCGCCTCGTGCAGCGCCGCGGCGCGCGAATCGACGAACACGCGTGCGCGCCGCACCGCTTCGGTATCGGCCTCGCGAGTGGTCGGGGTAAACGCCCCCACCAGATCGAGGTGTGCGCCGGGCTTGAGCCACGCGCCGCAGACGAGCGGCGTGCTCGCCGTCGTCGCGCACGAGACGATGTCCGCCTCGCAAACCGCGCGCTCGCGGTCGGGCACTGCCGTCGCCGCGAGGCCGGCGGTGCGCAGGTTCGCGGCGAGCGCTTCGGCTTTCGCCGGCGTGCGTCCCCAGACCGCGATATTGCGTATCGGCCGCACCGCGGCGTGCGCCCGCGCCAGATACGGCGCGAGCGCGCCGGTGCCGATCACGAGCAGCCGTTCAGCGTCCCGCCGCGCGAGGTAGCTCGCGGCGAGCGCGGAGGCAGCCGCGGTACGCTTGAGCGTGAGCACGCGCGCATCCATCAGCGCGAGCGGCATGCCGGTCCGTGCGCTCGACAGCACATAGACACCGGTTACCGACGGCAGACCCTGCTTCGGGTTGTCGGGAAACACGGTCACGATCTTGAGCCCCAGCAACCCTCCCGCGCGCCACGCCGGCATCAGCAGCAAGGTGCCGGGCGCGCCCGACGGATGAGCGACCGCGTGGTGGTGCCGCGGCGGCATCTCGCACCCGCTCCGCAGCATCGCGCGCAGCGCCTCGATCAGTTCTGGAGTGTCGAGCAGCCGCTCGACCTCTGCCGCGGAAACGACTTTTATCTCGGAGTCTGCCATCGCATGAGTCCGCCAGCCGCGCCATGGGGAATGCCGCACGCTACGACGCGAGGCTGTGGCCACGGCAGCGCATCCCGGGATTTCCTCCTGCCGCTCGCTTCTGCGATGGCGCGGAAAACGGCGTTTCGATACAATTCTACTCGATAACAAGTGTCTCGTACGCTTCCCCGGCGCCGCCCCGCAGGACGCCGCGGCACCCAGACAACAACCACAACCGCCCACGACCAGTTCCGGGAGAAATCATGACTGCCGCCACCGTAGCGTTGAGCCTCGCCGAAGTCGGCGAACTGAGCCTGCGCGCGCTGCTCAACTCCAACGTGAGCCGCGCCAACGCCGGGTCCGTGGCCGCATCGATCGTCGCGGCGGAAGCCGAGGGCATACACAGCCACGGCCTCATGCGCCTGCCCACCTATTGCGATCATGCGCGTTGCGGCAAGGTGAACGGCAACGCGGTGCCGACGGCGACCGTCACCGCGCCGGGTGCGCTCGTGGTCGACGCGCGCGACGGATTCGCGCATCCGGCGATCGATCTCGGGCTCAAGGATTTCGGCGCCCTCGTCAGGAAAAACGGCATCGCCGCGATGGCGGTAACGAACTCGTACAACTGCGGGGTGGTGGGCTACCACGTCGGGCGGGTCGCGGCCGAGGGCCTGGTGTGTCTCGCCTACGTCAACACGCCCGCGGCAATCGCGCCCTGGGGCGGAGCCAAAGCGCTGTTCGGCACCAACCCGATCGCGTTCGCCGCGCCGCGCAGAAACGGTGCACCGGTGGTCATCGACCAGTCCTCGAGCGTAGTCGCGCGCGGCGAAGTCATGTTGAAAGCGCAGCAGGGGCTCCCCATTCCCGAGGGCTGGGCGTTCGACAAGGACGGCAAGCCCACCACCGATCCCAACGCGTCGCTCAAGGGGGGATCGATGGCGCCTGCCGGCGGCTACAAGGGCGCAGGCATCGCGCTGATGGTCGAAGTGATGGCGGCCGTGCTCACCGGCGCGAACTTCTCGTTCGCCGCCTCCTCGTTCGCGAACAATGAGGGCGGGCCGCCGCGCACCGGGCAGTTTTTCATCGGGCTCGACCCGGCGGCGTTCGCCGGCGCGCGCTTTCCCGACCGGATCGAGGAGCTATGCACGGCGATCCTCACGCAGCCCGGCGCCCGGCTGCCCGGCGCCAGACGGCTCGCCGCCCGCGAACGCACCGCGGGCGAAGGAGTCGTCATCAGCGGAAAACTTTATGACGACCTCGTGGCGCGCGCTGGTTGATTTGCACCGCGTGCGGCGCGCACCTCGCTGCATCTCCGTGTCCGCGATGAATGACACGTTGGCGGAAAAGCTGGCGCGGCGCGCGGCAGCGATCGAATTCGCGCGGCTGCCGCCGGCGGTGGTGCGCGAGGCCAAGCGCTGCTTGGTGGATGCGAGCGGCGTGATGCTCGCGGGGCTTGCGAGCGACGTATCAAAGCACGCGCGCACTTATGCCCGCAACCAATACGCGGCCGGTCCCGCCACGCTGCTCGGCGATACGCAGCGAGTTGCGGCGCCCGGCGCTGCGTTTGCCAACGGCGTCGCGGCGCATGTGCTCGACTTTGACGATACCTGCTACGACGGCATCGCGCACGGCTCGGCCGCGGTATGGCCCGCGGTGCTTGCAGCAGGCGAGGCGCGCGGCGCGAACGGCGAATCGCTTCTCACCGCCTTCGTCGCCGGAGTTGAGACGATCTACGCGCTCGGGCGCGCCCTCACCGATCGCGGCTACTTCAAAGGCTGGTGGAATTCCGGGCTGCTCGGCTCGATGGGCGCCGCGGTGGGCGCGGCGAAGGTCTCCGGCCTCGGCGCCGAAGCGGTGCGCGAAGCGCTCAGCATCGCTGTTTCGCAGGCGACCGGACCGCGGGTCTTCAGCGGCAACGCGCTCAAACCGTATGCGCTCGGGCGGGCCGCTGAAGCCGGCGTCCACGCGGCGGGCTTCGCGCACTGCGGTCTCGCCGCTCCGCCCGATGTGTTCGAGCACAGGAACGGTTTCATAAAGCTCTTCAACGACGGCATCCTGGACGAGGGCGCGCTCGCACGCGTCGAGGAACGTTATTCGCTCATCGATCCCGGCATTGCGTTCAAGCTCTATCCGGCGTGCTCAGCGGTCCAGGCCGCCGCCGAGGCGGTGCAGGACATCCTCGCAAGGGAAAGGATCCCGGCGCGCGAAGTCACGCGGGTACACTGCGCGGTCACGCCGCTCGTTTATATCAGCCTACCCTGCAGCGAGCCGAAGACCCCCATCGAGGCGCAGTTCAGCCTGCCGTTCGCAGTGGGCTGCATGCTCGCCTGCGGCGCGTTCGGCGTGGAGCATCTCACACAGCGGACGCTGGGCGACCCGTTGCTCCTCGAAAACATGCGCAAGGTCATCATGACGGAGGATGCCGCGCTTGTTGCGACCGGGCAGGCGAAGCGCGATTTTCCGGAAGGCGCGATGGTGACGCTCGCCACGCGCGACGGCCGCGAGTTCAAGGTGTACAACGGCGCGGCGACCGGCATGCCGGTGAAGCCGATGCCCGGCGAGATGCTCGAGCGCAAGTTCCGCTCGTGCGCAGCGCCGGTGATCGGTGCGGGCGCAGCGGAAGCGCTGCTCGAACGGCTGAAGAACATCGAGACGCTCGCGCGCGCTGACGCGCTGTTTTCGCGTTGATCCGCGCCGCTGTTGGGGTTCACGTTGTTCACCCCAACCTACGAGGCTACGAGGCGGTACGTAGGTTGGGGTGAGCGCAGCGAACCCCGACAGGAGCTCACCCGCCCGGCGTCTCGGCCTCGTCAACGTTGAACTCGATCTTCGTGCCGACCGGGTCGCGGATGAAGATCTGGTACCCGGCGCGCCACGGCAGTCGCGCCGGTCAATCCATTGTCGCGCCGGAATCCCGGATCACCTTTGTCCACTTCGCAACTTCCTTGCGGATGAACGCGGCAAACTCATCCGGCGTGTTGGCGACGACCTCGCTCCCCTGGCTCGTGAGCTGATCCCTGACTTCCGGCGTGCGCAAGATGCGCACCATCTCCGCGTTGAGCTTCGCGACGATTTCTTTCGGCGTCCGCGCCGGCGCGAGCACGCCGAACCAGCCGTAAGCCTCGTAACCGGGGAGTCCCGCTTCCATGACGGCCGCCAGGTCAGGCAGGACCGGCGAGCGCGTGCTGCCGGTGACGGCAAGCGCCCTGAGCTTGCCCGCTTTCACGTGCGGCAGCAGCGCGATCAGGCTCCCCATCGTCACCTGCGTTCGCCCGCCGATGAGATCGGTCACCATCGTGCCGAGCTCCTTGTAGGGCACGTGCACCATATCCACCCCGGCCAGCGTCTTGAACAGTTCCATATTGAGATGGCCCGGCGAGCCGGGGCCGGAGGACGCGTAGTTGAGCGCGCCCGGCTTCGACTTCGCGAGCGCGATCAGCTCTTTCACGGACTTCGCGGGCACCGAGGGGTGCACCAGCAGGATGCTCGGCGAGCGCACGGCCTGCGTGATGGGAGCGAAGTCCTTCACCGGATCGTAGGGCAGGTTCCTGCGCAGGCCCTTGGCCGTGCCGATGCTCGCGACCGAGCCCATCACCAGCGTATATCCGTCGGGCGGCGACTTGGCGGCGATGGCGGCACCGACGGTTCCGCCCGCGCCCGGACGGTTGTCGATCACCACCGGCTGGCCCCAGCGCTCGGCGAGCCTTCCGCCGATGATGCGCGCGACGATGTCGGTGCCGGCGCCCGGCGCAAAGGGGACGACGAAACGGATCGGCTTCGTGGGATAGCCTCGCGCGGGACCCCCGGGGCCGCCCGCAGCGCCTTGCGCAAACGGCGCGCCGCATGCGAGCAGCGCTGCGACAAACATACTCAAATTGAGATCGCGTATCATGGAAGTGGAAGCGCGGGCGCGCTGTTTCGTGGTTTCAGGAAGGCTCATACTGTTCACGGACCTCAGTCTATCCGCGCGCCCGATTCCCTGATCACCCTGGTCCATTTTGCAGCTTCTGCCTTGATGAACGCTGCGAACTCGGCCGGTGTGTTGCCGACCACTTCCGCGCCTTGGTTGACGAGATACTTGCGCACGTCGGGCTGGTTGAGCGCGCGCACGATCTCCGCGTTCAATCTGGCGATCACGGGCGCGGGTGTGCCGGCGGGCGCGAGCATGCCGAACCACGTATAGACCTCGAAGCCGGGCAGCGCCGCCTCGCTGATGGTCGGAATATCGGGCATCTCCGCCGAGCGCCTGGCGCCGGTGGTCGCGATGAGCCTCATGCGTCCGGCCTGGAGGTGCGGCATCGCCGAGAGCAGACTCTGGATCTCGACCTGCACCTGCCCGCTCCCGAGCGCGGTCAGTGCTTCCGCCGGGCCCTTGTACGGCACGTGCACGATGTTCACGCCCGCCATGCTCTTGAACAGTTCCACCGCGAGATGGCTCGGAGAGCCGTTGCCGGCCGAGGAGTAATTGAGCTTGCCGGGATTCGCCTTCGCGTGCGCGACGAGCTCCTTCACCGTCTTCACCTGCAGCGAGGGATGCAGGAGCAGCCCGCTTGGCGCGCGCGCGGCGAGCGTGATCGGCGCGAAATCCTTTACCGGATCGTAAGCCAGGTTCTTGTAGAGGCCCTTGCTCGTGCCGAGACTGCCGACCGAGCCCATCACCAGCGTGTAGCCGTCAGGCGTGGCCCTGGCCGCGATGCTGGCGCCGAGCGTGCCTCCCGCGCCGGCGCGGTTGTCGATCACGATCTGCTGGCCGAGCGATTGCGTGAGTTTCTGTCCCACCACGCGGCCGACCACGTCCACGCCGGCCCCCGGCGGGAACGGCACAATAAGCCGGATCGGGCGGCCGGGATACCCGCCCGGAGCGCTCTGCGCGGCGAACGCGCCGGCGCACAATCCGCCGGCGAGCAACGACAACGAGAAACATCGAAACATCATGCCCATGTCGCCTCCACTGATGATGCGGGCAAACCGTGCAGCACAGCAGGTGCCGAACGGTATCGCCCGGCTGCGGCTTATGAAACGAGAAACCCGGCGCCCACCG
>JACQGO010000049.1 GCA_016199485.1 Betaproteobacteria bacterium | reverse complement strand
CGAGGGCGGCGCCGGTACCCTTGTAGGGCACGTGCGTCATCTTGACGCCCGTCGCCAGGATGAACATCTCGGTTGCAAGATGGGTGATCCCGCCGGTGCCGGTCGAGGCGAAGTTGAGCTTGCCCGGATTCGCCTTCGCAAAGGCAATCAACTCCTTGACCGACTTGATCGGCACCGCGGGATGGAGCGAGATGAGAAACGCCGATTGCGCGACCTGCGCCACCGGGTCGATGTCGTTGATCGGGTCGTAATTGAGCTTGAACAGCGCTGCGCTCCCGGCATAGGTGCTGGATATCATGATCAGCGTGTAGCCGTCCGGGGCCGCTTTGACCGCGATTTCCGCCCCGATGTTGCCGCTCGCCCCGGGGCGGTTGTCCACGATTACCGATTGCCCGAGCGATTCCGACAGCTTCTGCGCGAGCGCGCGCGACACGATATCGGTGCCGCCGCCGGGCGTAAACGGGACGATCAGGCGGATCGGCCTGGCCGGATAACCCGTTTTCTGTGCGAGGGCGCTGGTTCCTCCCGCGCTCAAAACCGCAGCCGCGACGATCGCTACGACATGCAACGGATGTTTCATATGCGCCTCCTCGGTCGTTGGGAAATCCGCAATTTTTCCACGATCCCCGGGATCAGGCGATTGCCACCCGCTCCGCCCCCGATGGCACGAGCAGCGAAAGGAATTCGCGCGCCGGCCGCTGTTCGATCGCGGCCGCCGCCCGCGCGATCGCGTCGGCGGGCAGGTGCGGGTTGAGGCCGCGGAACTTCGCGGCGATGCCCTGCGCATCGACCGGCGCCGCAGGCGAGCCGGTGGGATCGAGCACGTCTACGCGTACCCACTCGCCGTTCCGCTCCGCGGCGACCCAGCCGGCGAAATGCTCCGGGTAAAGGCGGTCGAGCCCGGGATCCTTCACGAGATCGAGCTTCGCCGCGAGCGCGGTAAGCGCCGGGTCCGCGAGCCGAGCTTCGCCGAACTGGGACGGCAACACCTGCCCGTCGGTGAGCGCGGCGGCGATGACATAGCGTAAGCTCATCTGCGCGTTCAATGCGGTGCTCGGCGCATAGGGAAAACCGCACTGCACGTCGACCACCGTGGAAAGCCCCACCCGCACACGCCGCCGCGCATCCCACGGGCTGCCGAGGCGGCGCCGCAGCTCGAGCGCGGCATCGATATAGGCGTGCGTGCTCCCGCAGCACGAGTAGGGTTTGACTGAAGTCGAATCGAGGTGATAGGTAGCGCCGAGCTCACTGGTGAGCGGCGCAGGGTCGGACGCGTCGGAAAAGGCCCTGAGCACTCCGCCGTCTTCGAACTCGTAGATCTTGGTCGGGCCGCTGAATCCGAGCGCCGCGAGCTCGGTGGCGAGCACTCCGGAGTGCGCGGCCTTGCCCGCGTGCAGGCGCTTGCTCATCGTGCCGTCGGCGTTGAACGCCCACAGGCCGGCGCCCTGCGTGCCCGCGAGGCCGAGCGCCCACGCAGTCTGTTCCGCGTCAAGCCCCATCAGCACCGCGCATGCCGCGGCCGCGCCAAACGGCCCGCACACGCCCGTCAGATGCCACCCGCGCAGCCGCGCGGCCGACGGATTGAGCGCGAGGCTCGAGCGGATCATGACTTCGTAGCCGGCGGCGACCGCGGTGACCAGCCGCTCCCCCGGCGCATTGCATTTTTCCGCGACCGCCAGCGCCGCGGGGATCACGACCGCGCCTGGATGCAGTTTCGCGTTGTGATAGTCGTCGAGCTCGAACGCGTGGGAGGCGGTGCCGTTCACGAGCGCGGCATCGGCCGGGCGCAACGTCGGCTTCGCTTCGCCCCACACGCGCGCCTCGCCCTTCACGCCGCCCGCCCGCGCCCACTTGAGCAGTATCTTTGCCCACGGCGTGTTGTACCCGTAGATTCCGCAGCCCGCCGTATCCAGGATCGCGAGGCGCACCACCTCTCTGGTGCGGGCAGGCAGCGCGCCGTAGTCGAGCCCGGAGATCCAGCTCGCGACCTCTTGAGTCGCGCCGGGGATTGCTCGGCGGTCGGATGTCATGGTCTGGCTCCTCGGTACGAGCACGCAGCGGGCGGGGACGCGGCCGTATTGCGTCCCGCAAAGCGAATGATATCGCTATTGTAAGTACGCGCGCCCGGGATGTCATGCGGGGACGGGTAGGTAGTGGGTCAGTTTGTCTTTGCTCCCGGTGCGGCAAACGGCACGCTGCGGGTGCCCAAGCCGTCGGCGCTCGTCAACACAAGACTTCGCTTGACGGCTTACCCGCGAGGCGCGCCGCCGCACAGGTCGCTGCGGCCAAACTGACCCACTACCGGCGGGAATTCCCGCTTGACAGCGCGCGCGGCCTCGCCGCATACTCAAAAAGCGGGGCCCGCCTCAAGAAAAGAAAGACAATGCGATGCCTGCGGCCGTCAGCATTTCCCTGTAGCATCCTTCATGGGTCGGTGTTCGTTTTTTTCAGAACATGGTCAAAACCACGCCCGCAATTTCTCCGGTGATGAGCGAGGTCGGCGCGTATGTCGCCGGCGCGCTGAAAAAGGCGCTGCCCAAGGAGGTGGCCGAAAAGGGCAGGCATCACGTGCTGGATACGCTGGCGGCCATGGTTTCCGGATCGAGGCTGTTGCCGGGGGAAAAGGCGATCGGGTATGTCAGGACGCTGGGCGGAGCGAGGGAGGCTTGCGTCGTCGGAACCGGTTTGGTGACATCAGCCGTGAACGCCGCGCTTGCCAATGGCATGTTCGCCCACGCCGACGAAACCGACGATTCGCATCACCCTTCGAATATGCATCCCGGTTGCGGCATCGTGCCCGCTGCTTTCGCGATGGCCGAGCGCGAAGGTCGTGACGGCAAATCGATGCTGCGCGCGGTGGTGCTGGGTTATGACATCGGGTGCCGCCTGACCAGGGCGCTGCACCCGGCAGCGTTCCGCGCCGCCGGCCACAGCAATCACAGTTTTGGAGGAGTATTCGGGGCTGCCGCCGCGGCTGGAGCGCTCGCGCGGCTCGATGTCACCCGGGTCCGCCATCTGCTCTCCTACACCGCACAGCAGGCCTCCGGTATCAGAACTTTCGAGCGCGACGGGGAGCACGTCCTGAAGGCCTTTGTCTTCGGCGGCATGACGGCGCGCAACGGCGTTGCCGCGGCGACCATGGTGGCGCACGGCCTCACCGGCGTGGCGGACGAGTTTTCGGGCCGGCGCCACCGCGACTTTTTCTCGATTTATTCGCCGGATCCGGCGCCGGAGGAGATGGTCCGCGGGCTCGGGTCCGAGTACGAGATCATGAACACCAACATCAAGAAATGGTCGGTCGGCTCGCCGATCCAGGCGGCGCTCGGCTCGCTGCAGGCCCTGATGCGGGAACATGATCTGAAAGCGGCGGAGGTGGAAAAAATCACGGTGCAAGTCCAGGACCACGAGGCGGCGATCGTCGACAACCGCGATATGCCTGACATCTGCCTGCAGCATCTTGCCGCGGTGATGCTGCTCGACGGCAAGGTGACTTTCGCCTCAGCGCACGACAAAGCGCGCATCAGGGATCGCAGGGTGCTCGCGCTGAGGAAGCGCATCGACCTCGTCGGCAGCGCGGAGCTTACCCGCAGCGGGGGCCGGCAGGCCGTCGTGGAAGTCGTTACCCGCGATGGCCGGCGCCTCGTGCATCACACGCGCGCCGTTCGCGGCACGGCGAGAGACCCCATGACCCGCGCCGAGGTGGAGGAGAAGTGCATGGACCTCGTTGCACCCATGCTCGGCCGGCGCCGCGGCCGCGCGCTGATCGATGCGGTGTGGAGCCTGGAGCGGGTGCAGAACGTGCGCGTGCTGCGGACCCTGCTGCACAGTTAGCCTTGTCTATTGGCTGTTCCCGTAATGGGGCGGCACGATCAAGCCGGCGGCGCGGGGCATGCGGACCCTCGCGCAGACTGGCGTTTCCAGCCATGAAGTGCAACAATGCACGTTCGCGCCGGCCGGCATGTCTGCGCAGTCAAGCAAGGGAAGACTCTTGCGCGGCGCGGCGGACGGGATGGGAGGGCGAAGAGCACGGCATGTGGGGAGGACGAAAGTGAATCGTACCTTGATTCGGGTGCTATGCGCGGGGATCCTGCTCGGGACGGCGACTGGGGCGTCGGCGCCGGTGTCGCAGAAGCTCATGTGCCGTACCGGGCCGGACGAGCGGCACGCACGAATCGCGCTGCTCGTGCAAAAGAACAAGCCGGTACACTTTGCGTACTACAGCCGCACCGGCTCGCGCACCTGCTCGATCGAGGCATCGCGCAACGATGCCTACTCGAAGTGGAGCGACGACGGCCGCCTCACCATGATCAAGCTCTACAGGGGCTTCGCGATGATAGAACGGAACGGCCGCGAGTTCCGCGTGCACTTCAAGGAGGTGGAGCGCGAACCCTATTGCGGTATGGACGGCGAGATCAACGGCGTGCTCACCGTTGCGCGCGGCAAGCCCCGGTGCGTGCTCGACGGGCTGCCCGATTAGCTACTGAACTTCGGGAAACTGAGTGACACTCCGCTCCGTCACGACGAGGCGGAACCACCCCGGCGACTTCATCGCCACCGCTCCTTGGAAAGGAGGGGAACCACCCCGGCGACTTCATCGCCACCCCTCCTTGGCAAGGAGGGGAAAGGCTCTCCCCTCCTCTCTGAGGAGGGGTCGCGCGGAGCGCGGGGTGGTGTGAATGGACGTCACCTGCTTCTACAACCCTCAATAGGCCGTGGCTTTCACGCGGTACTTGTCGTAGATGACTTTTTGCGCGTAAAGCGCGGCGATCTCGTCATCGCTGTAACCAAGGCCGCGCAATACCTGCCCGGTGTGCTGTCCCAGCCACGGCGCGGGGGTCCTGATCGCGGCAAACTCGCCGCTTGCCTTCACCGGCAGCCCTAGCATCTTCATGCGGCCGATCCTGGGGTGGTCGATCTCGACCACCATCTTGCGCGCCAGGACATGCGGATCCTCGAGCGTCTGGTCATAGGTGTACACCGGGCCGCCGGGCACGCCCGCGTCGTCGAGCTTCTTCACCCAGTGCGCGGTCGGCTGCGTCGCGAACACGGCTTCGATCTCTTTCTCCAGTGCATCGATGTTCGTGAGCCGCGCGGGAAGCCCCTCGAAGCGCGGATCTTCGAGCAGATCGGGGCGGCCCAGCACTTGCACGCAGAGATTCGTCCACAGCTTCTCGTTGTTGGCGCCCACCGTCACGTAGCCGTCTTTGGTCCGGTATGCCTGGTAGGGGGTGGAGCGGCGGTGCCGCGTGCCGTTGGCGAGCGGCATCTCTCCCGAACCAAAATATGCGCCTGCTTCCCAGAACGTCCACGCGAGGCCCGCTTCGAGCAGGGAAGTTTCGAGGTACTGCCCCTTGCCGCTCTTGAGCTTCCCGATGTAGGCGCCGAGGATCGCGTAGAGCGCGGTCGCGCCGGCGGCGATGTCGTTCATCGCGATGCCGACTTTCGCCGGGCGCCCGCCGGGCTCGCCGGTCATCGTCATGATCCCGCTCATTCCCTGCGCGATGATGTCGAATCCGCCTTTCCTGCTGTACGGCCCGGTCTGGCCGAACCCGGAGACCGACGCGTAGATGATGCCGGGATTGATCGCGTTGACCGACGCGTAGTCGATGCCGAGCTTCTTCGTCACCCCCGGGCGGTAGTTTTCGACCATGATGTCCGCCTGCGCGGCGAGCTTCATGAAGATCTGCCGGCCCGCGGGCTGCTTCATGTCGAGCGCGAGGCTCTTCTTGTTGCGGTTCAGCACCGCGAAGCAGTAGCTCTCGTCGTTCACCTTGGGATCGAAGCGGCGCGAGGCGTCCCCTTCGGGAAAGGTCTCGACCTTCGTGACCTCGGCGCCCATGTCTGCGAGCATGAGCGTGCAGTAAGGCCCCGCCATCACCGCGGTGAAATCCAGCACTTTCACTCCGTCGAGTGGAAGCGTCATGCAAGTGTCCTCCTGTAAGCCGGCGCGCTGGAAGAACTCAGGCTCGACATCATGGTCTCAAGTATGGCGGAATTGTAGCGTGACGGCCGCACCGGCGACAGTGCGGCTGAACGAGCCCCGGCGTAAATTCCGAAGGCGGACTACGACAAGTACGGCAAGCTGGTCAGGGAAATCGGCGCGAAGATCGATTAGCTGGAGGGACCGCGCGTTCCTTCCCGCACCGGTGAAACCGCGAGTCGTCGCGTCTAGCAGGTTGATGCAAAATGATCTGTCACTCCCGCGAAAAGCCTGCCCTCGAATGCTCTAATCGGGGGCAGGTGTCCAGAAACGCGCTCGCAATGAAATCAAACACTTCTGGATTCCCGATTTCGAGGGAATGACACTCTTAGACATCGTCGCGGGCTTTTGCATCAACCTGCTAGACGGCGATCCTGGGGG
>JACQGO010000317.1 GCA_016199485.1 Betaproteobacteria bacterium | reverse complement strand
CCGGCTTGCGCCTGCCGTGGTCGGGGGTGGCGAGCCCGAGGTAGTAGAAAAACGAGGCGACATCGCCATCGCCCTCGTCGAGTTGGTACCAGAGCGACGCGAGCTTCGCGCTTTCGAGATAGCTTGCCACCAACGTCGTCTTGCCCGCGCCGGGCGGCCCGGTCACCCACATGATCGAGCTTGCGCGCGCCCGGTCCAGCAGCTTGAACAACCGGTGCCGCGGCAAAATGCCGGACATGCTGGGACGCGTGGTCTTGGCAAGCGAGACCGGTTTCATGAAGCAGCTTGTGGGGAATCAACAAAACCGATGTTACTACAACCGAATATTCAGAATGCATGAGACCGGCGTACGCCACCCTCGGGCGCCGCGTTGACATGGTCGGCAAAAACGAGCACGCTGTAACGCGTTGATCGGTGGGCATATTGCAACGGATCGTGCGGCTCGGCAGCGATGCAGCGCGCGGCGAGCAGGAGAGCCGGCGCGGCCGCGGAGGGTGAGAGCATGGAAATCCTGGCGGGTGTCCTGATCGCGCTGAGCATTGCCTGGGCGCTCGCCTACTGGCGTGCAAGCGCGGCGGTATGGACTGGCGCGATCGCGGTGGGCCTGGGCCTATTGAGCGCCTACGGCAGCGCGCCGCGACCGCTGATGGTCACGCTGTGGCTGGCGTTTCTTGCCTGCGCCGTGGTGCTCAACATCCCGCCCGTGCGGCGCAAGCTGGTGAGCGATGCGCTGCTCGACTGGTTCAGGAAAGTACTGCCGCAGATTTCCCAGACCGAGCAGGAAGCGCTCGACGCGGGCACCGTGTGGTGGGACGGGGAACTGTTCAGCGGCAATCCCGACTGGAGAAAAATGCTCGCGGTGCGGACACCGGAACTTTCTGCGGAAGAGAAGGCGTTTCTCGCAGGGCCGGTCGAGGAGCTGTGCGCAATGCTCGACGACTGGAAGATCACCCACGATCTCTATTACCTGCCGCCGGAAGTGTGGAAGTTCATCAAGGAGAAGGGCTTCCTCGGCATGATCATCCCGAAACAGTACGGCGGGCTAGGGTTTTCCGCGCTTGCGCATTCCGAGGTGATCATGAAGCTCACCACGCGCAGCGGGACCGGCGCGGTATCGGTGATGGTGCCCAACTCACTGGGGCCGGCCGAGTTGCTGCTGCACTACGGCACCGAGGAGCAGAAAAACCACTATCTTCCGCGGCTTGCGAAAGGGCTGGAAATCCCGTGTTTTGCGCTTACGGGGCCGGAGGCAGGCTCCGACGCGAGCTCGATTCCGGACAGCGGGATCGTGTGCCGCGGCGAATTCCAGGGACGAAGCGATGTGCTCGGCATCCGCCTGAACTGGGACAAGCGCTATATCACGCTGGGGCCGATCGCGACGCTGCTCGGGCTCGCGTTCAAGCTCCACGATCCCGGGCACCTGATCGGCGAGCGCGAGGACATCGGCATCACGCTGGCGCTCATTCCGACCAGTACGCCCGGGATCACGATCGGGCGGCGCCATTTCCCGCTCAACTCGGCGTTCTTCAACGGGCCCAACTCGGGCAAGGACGTGTTCATTCCGATGGAATGGGTGATCGGAGGTGTGGAGCGCGTCGGCCAGGGATGGCGCATGCTGATGGAATGCCTGGCCGCCGGCCGTTCGATCTCGCTGCCCGCGAACGCGGTCGGCATCGCGAAGCTCGCGTCGCTCACCACCGGCGCCTATGGGCGCGTACGCATCCAGTTCAGGACGCCGATCGGAAAATTCGAGGGCGTGGAAGAGGCGCTCGCGCGCATCGGCGCCCACACCTACATGATGAACGCGGCGCGCGTGATGACCGCGGGCGCGCTCGACCTCGGGGAGAAGCCGGCGGTGATCTCGGCGATCGTCAAGTACCATCTCACGGAACGCGGCCGCCGGGTGATCAACGACGCGATGGACGTGCACGGCGGCAAGGCGATCTGCATGGGGCCGCGCAACTATCTCGGCCGTGCCTACCAGCAGACGCCGATCACCATTACCGTCGAGGGCGCGAACATCCTGACGCGCTGCATGATCATCTTCGGACAGGGGGCGATCCGCGCGCATCCATACGTGTTGAAGGAAATCGCCGCGACCCGCGAGCCGGACCGGCAACGCGCCTCGCGCGAATTCGATGACGCGCTGTTCTCGCACATCGGCTTCGTCGTGTGCAACGCCGCGCGCGCGCTTTTTCTCGGGTTCACCGGAGGCGGGCTGCTCAACGTCCCGGGGGGCGCGGCGACGCGGCGCTATTACCGGCAGCTCACGCGCCTGTCGGCCGCTTTCGCGTTCTGCGCCGACGTCACGATGCTGGTGCTGGGCGGGCAGCTCAAGCGCAAGGAGAAGATTTCCGCGCGACTCGGGGACATCTTGAGCCTGGTCTATCTGTGCTCGGCGACGCTCAAGCGCTTCGAGGACGAGGGCCGGCAGGACTCCGACCTGCCGCTGCTCGAGTGGTCGCTGCAGGACGCGGTGTTCGGGATGCAGACCGCGTTCGGGGGGCTATTCGCGAACCTTCCGAGCCGCTCGCTTGCTGCGCTGATGCGCAGCGTCGTGTTCCCGGGAGGCGCGCGGTTCGCGCCGCCAAGCGATGAACTGGGACACAAGGTGGCGAGCCTGCTGCTCGAACCGTCGGAGGCGCGCGAGCGGCTGACCGCCGGCGTCTACATCCCGGC
Source organism: Betaproteobacteria bacterium (assembly GCA_016199485.1). Classification (GTDB taxonomy): domain Bacteria; phylum Pseudomonadota; class Gammaproteobacteria; order Burkholderiales; family SG8-41; genus JACQGO01. The sequence continues at coordinate 4,339 of JACQGO010000317.1, read as the reverse complement.
GAACCCGGAGGAACCGGTGGCGCAGCTCGAAAGCGCGCTGCGCGCGGCGATCGCCGCCGAGGCGGTCTACGCGAAAGTGTTTGCAGCGGCGAGGCACAAGCAGATCGAGGGCAAGACGCCTGACGAGCTGGCGGCGCGCGCGGAGGAACGGGGCGTCATCGGCAAGGCCGATCTGGAATTGCTCGCACGCGCGAAGCAGCTCCGGCGCGAGGCGATCATGGTCGACGATTTTCCGCCCGATTTCGGGAAGGATCGCGCGGAAGAGCACGGCGCTCCACAACCGACGCTCGCGGAGCGCAGGAGCGCATGAGCGCCTCCGTTGCAGTCTCGGTTGCCGGTCACGTGGCAACCTTGACGCTGAACCGTCCGCGGGTCATGAACGCGCTCGACGCCGAGCTGATCGTGAACCTGCGCGGCGCGTGTGAACGGGTGCAGCGCGACGATGCGGTGCGCGCGGTGGTGCTGTGCGGCACGGGTCCCGCGTTCTGCGCTGGCGGCGATGTCTCGGTATTTCACGCGAATCCCGGTCGCGCCGCGGACCTCGTGCTCGAGCTGGCGCGCGAGCTGCATCGGGCGATCCTGGCGCTGCGGCGCGCCCCCAAGCCGGTCGTCGCGAGCGTGCACGGCGCGGTGGCGGGCGCCGGCATGAGCCTGATGGTGGCCGCCGATATTGCGCTCGCCGCGGACGACACGCAGTTCACGCTCGCCTACAGCAAGCTCGGGGCGAGCCCCGACGGCGGCGCGACGCACTTCCTGCCGCGCCTGATCGGGGTGAGAAAGACGCTCGAGCTGGTCCTGTTGTCGGAGACCTTCGGCGCGGTGAAGGCGCGCGAGCTCGGTCTGGTAAACGAGGTCGTGCCTGCTGCCGGGCTCGTCGTACGAACCGGCGAGCTCGCCGCGCGTCTCGCGCACGGGGCAACCACGGCGTTCGCGGAGGCGAAAGCGCTGGTGAACCGCAGTGTCGACGGCTTGCTCGAAGCACAGCTCGAAGCCGAAGCCCAGGCGTTCGCGCGCTGCGCGGTGACGGCTGATTTCGCCGAGGGCGTGCGGGCGTTCGTCGAGAAACGCAAGCCGGTATTTACCGGAAAGTGAAACGTGGAATGTGAAACGTGAAATGTGAAAGGTGAAACGTGGGTGGTTGATGCGCGCGGGTTGCTTCGTTTCACGTTTCACTCGGTCAACGCCGCGATTCGAGTTGCAAACGAAGGGAAGATGAATCGTGTCGCTGAGAGGAAAAACAATATTCATTACCGGCGCGAGCCGCGGCATAGGGCGCGCGATCGCGTTGCGCTGCGCGCGCGACGGGGCCAACGTCGTGGTGACCGGCAAGACCACCGAACCGCATCCCAGGCTCGCCGGCACCGTTCACAGCGTGGCGCGCGAGGTGGAGGCCGCGGGCGGCGCCGCGCTTGCGATGCGGCTGGACGTGCGCGACGAGCAGGCGGTCGCAGCGGCGGTGGCGCAGGTGGTCACGCGGTTCGGCGGCATCGATGCCCTCGTCAACAACGCGGGCGCGATCTCGCTCACCGGGACGCTGGAAACGCCGATCAGGCGCTTCGATCTCATGCTTGGCGTCAACGCGCGCGGCACCTTTGCGTGCTCCCAGGCGTGCGTTCCACACCTTGCAAGATCGGCCAATCCGCACATCCTGAACGTCGCGCCGCCGCTCAACATGAACGCCCGGTGGTTCAGGGACCACGTGGCCTACACCATCGCCAAGTACGGCATGAGCATGTGTACGCTCGGGATGTCGGCCGAGCTGGCGTCCTGCGGCATCGCGGTGAACTCGCTGTGGCCGCGCACCACGATCGCGACCGCCGCGATCGAGGTGCATTTTCCGGAGGCCGTGCTGCGCGCGAGCCGCAAACCGGCGATCATGGCGGACGCGGCGTATGCTATCCTGAACCGCGACAGCCGTCGCGCGAGCGGCAACTTCTATATCGACGAGGCGGTGCTGCGCGAGGAGGGTGTGACGGATTTCGAGCGCTATGCCGTTGAGCCCGGGGCGGAGCTGTACAGCGACTTGTTTCTGGAATGACGGGATAGGAGGAGGACATGGCGAACGGCGGCGACGCGGGTCTGTCTCACGTGATTGCGGTCGAGGCGGCGGTGACGCTCGACGGTCTGTTTCGCGAGCGCGTGAAGCGTACGCCCGACCTCGTCGCTTACCGGCACTTCAACGAGCAGCACGGCAACTGGCGCGATTACACCTGGGCGCAGATCGACCGTCAGATCGCGCGCTGGCAGGCGGCGCTGGAGAGCGACGGCCTGAAGCCGGGCGACCGCGTCGCGGTGATGCTGCGCAACTGCCCGGAATGGGTGACGTTCGACCAGGCGGCGCTGGGGCTCGGGCTGGTGGTGGTGCCGCTTTACACCCAGGACCGGCCCGAGAACGTCGCCTATATCATCAACGACGCCGGCTGCAAGGTGCTGCTGTTCGAGGGGCTGGAGCAGTGGCAGGCGCTGAACGAGGTGCACGGGCAGTTGCAGGGGCTTGACCGCATACTTTCGGTGAAGCCGCTCGGCGACGGCGTCGGCGAGCCGCGCCTGCGCTCGATCGGCGAGTGGCTTCCGGACGAAGGCGGCGAGACGCGGCACGTACCGCGCGCCGCGCACCAGCTCGCCACCATCGTCTACACCTCCGGCACCACCGGCCGCCCGAAGGGCGTGATGCTCTCGCATCACAACATCCTGACCAACGCTGCAGCAAGCCTCGACGTGCTCACCGCGGTTCACGACGACATCTTTCTCTCCTTTCTGCCGCTGTCGCACACCTTCGAACGCACCTGCGGCTACTACCTCACGGTGATGACCGGATCCACCACCGCATACGCGCGCTCGATCCCGCAGCTCGCGGAAGACCTCCGGATGATACGCCCGACGCTGCTCATTTCGGTGCCGCGCATCTACGAGCGCGTGTATGCGGCGATCCGCGCCAAACTTGAGGAAGGACCGCCGGTGAGGAAGAAGCTGTTCGAGCTGGCAGTGGCGGTCGGCTACGCGCGCTTCGAGCACGAGCAGGGGCGCGGAGCGTGGCACGCGTCGTTCCTGTTGTGGCCGCTGCTCAACCCGCTGGTCGCGAAGAAGATCCTGGCGCGGCTCGGCGGCCGGGTGCGGGCCGCGATCTCCGGCGGCGCCGCGCTATCGCCGGACATCGCGCGCGTTTTCATCGGCCTCGGGCTCACCGTGCTGCAGGGCTACGGCATGACGGAGCTCAGCCCCGTCGCGTGCGCGAACCGCCCGCGCGACAACCTTCCGGCAAGCGTGGGGCACGCGGTTCCGGGAGTCGAGGTGAGAATCGGCGACGGCAACGCGCTGCTGGTGAAGGGGCCGAACGTGATGCTCGGTTACTGGAACAATCCGGAGGCGACGCGGCAGATGGTCCAGCCCGACGGCTGGCTCAACACCGGCGATACCGCGCGCGTCGACGAGCACGGCCATGTGTTTATCACCGGGCGGCTGAAGGAGATCATCGTCCTCTCCAACGGCGAGAAAGTGCCCCCCGTGGACATCGAGGCGGCGATCTCGCGCGACCCGCTGTTCGAGCAAGTGATGCTGATCGGGGAGGGCAAGTCGTACCTCAGCGTGATGACGGTCCTCAACGCCGATCACTGGAAGAAGCTGTGCGCGGAACGCGGGCTCAATGCCGGCGCTCCGGACGCGACGCGGTCGAAGCAGGTTGAAGAAATCCTGGTTGCACGCATCGCCGCCCAGATGAAGGAGTTTCCGGGCTACGCGCAGGTGCGCCGCGTGACGCCCACGCTCGAGCCGTGGACCATCGAGAACGGGCTCCTCACGCCGACGATGAAGCTGAAGCGCGCGAAGGTCATGGAGAAGTTCAACGCCGAGATCGACAGGATGTACGCCGGTCATTGACCGGCGGTGACGCAGTGACGCAGTGACGAGGTGACGCAGTGACGCAGTGACGAGGTGACGCAGTGACGAGAGACGATACTGTGCTGGAACATTTTCCGTCACTTCGTCACTTCATCACTTCGTCCCTAGACAGCGATGAGTGAATCTCGCCCGACCACGATCCTCCCAGCTGGTAAGGATGTCACGCTACGCGTGGTACCCATGCCGGCCGACGCCAATCAGAACGGCGACATCTTCGGCGGGTGGATCATGGCGCAGGTGGACATCGCGGGCAGCATCTCCGCGGTGCGGCTCGCCAAGGGACGGGTCGCCACCGTCGCGGTGAATTCCTTTTTGTTCAAGCAACCAGTGTTTGTTGGCGACTTGGTGAGCTTATATGCCGAGGTCATTCGGGTGGGCCGAACCTCGATCACGGTCAATGTCGAGGTCTACGCCCAGCGCAAGCCGGAGCGCGAAGAAATTG
>JACQGO010000316.1 GCA_016199485.1 Betaproteobacteria bacterium | reverse complement strand
GTGGCGGCTCAAACCGGCAAGGTCAAGCCCGGCGGCGATGACGATCTGCGAGCCGTATACGCGACGCCGGTAGAAGTTGCCGAGGGCAGGCGCATCGCGGAAACTGCGTGCGCCCGCTGTCACGGCGCGAACGGCGTCAGCGCCACCAAGGGCGTGCCTCATCTCGCCGGCCAGCGCGCGGCGTACCTCGACCTCCAGTTGCGGGCCTACCGGCAGAGCGCCCGCGTTCAAACCGCCATGAACGGCATCGTCAGGTTCCTGAGCGACGATGCGCTGATCAAGGTGGCCGCCTACTACGCGAGTCTCGATCCGCCGCGACCCGTTGCGACGGGCGCCGCGAAGGCGGCCCCGGCCAAGGCCGATCCGGTCCAGGCAGGGAAGGCCGCGGCAGCGGGCTGCGCGGGGTGCCACGGCGCGGGGGGGATCAGCAAGACGCCGGGCATGCCGAGTCTCGTCGCGCTCGACCCGAAATATTTCGTCGCGGCGATGAACGCCTACAAGGGCGGTCAACGCAAGCACGACGTGATGAAGTCGATGGCTGCGGCGGTGAGCGACGCGGACCTGAACAACGTGGCGCTCTACTATGCATTGCAGAAACCCGCCCGGGCGCAAACCCCGGCCGCGGGTGACCAGGCGGGAGGCAAGGCCGCCGCCTCCTCCTGCGCCGCGTGCCATGGCGACCGGGGTGTCAGCGGGAATCCCGCGACGCCGAGCCTCGCCGGTCAGGACGCCCAGTACCTCACGGCCGCGCTGCGGGCCTACAAGGACGGATCACGCAAGGACGAATCGATGAAAGGCCCCGCGGCAGCGCTTGACGAGCGGGTCATGAAGGACATCTCCGCTTATTACGCGGCGCAGTCGCCGCAGCCGCTCAACGTGCGCAGGCCTCTGACCACTGCGGAGTGGACGGAGCGGTGCGACCGCTGCCACGGCGTCAACGGCAACAGCACCGACCCGCTCATGCCACGCCTGGCGGCACAGCGCGCAGACTGGCTCGAACAGGTGCTGCATGCCTATCGCAAAGGCGCGCGCAAGAGCCCGGCGATGAGCGCCATGACCGCGTTGATGAGCGAGACGGATGTCAAGGAGGTTGCGGCCCACTACGCGCGCCAGACAGCGCGGGCCATCGCGTACGTGGTGGTGCCACGGAAGCAAGCAAAATGAAAGAAACGATCGTGAGTGATGTGCCGCTGCACCGGCTTTACCGCCACTATTCTGAGCTTCCGTACAGCATGCGCGTGCTGTATACGGCGGTGCTCCTCGTGCTCGGCATGGCCTACATGTTCGCCCTGATCTACCTGTTTTACACCTACTCCGGGAAGGACGGGAATCCGCTGACATTGTCGTACGACGACATCGTCATCGCCTACAGCGGCAGCGGGAAGGCCTCGCGCCTCGAATCGGCGCTGCGCGGACCGATGTCGGTGATGCTGCCGCGCGACGAGCTCAATACCGTCATCGTGTGGGTGCAGGAGGGTGCCGATCGCGCCGGGTTCGAAAGCGAGATCAGGCCGGTGCTGGACAGGCGCTGCATGACCTGCCACGACGGCAGCAACCCGCACCTTGCGAACCTTAACGGATACGACAACGTGCAGAAAGTGACCGAGCGGGACACCGGCACCGGCGTCTTCACGCTCGTCCGCGTGTCGCATATTCACCTGTTCGGCCTGAGCTTCATCTTCTTCATCATGGGGCTCATCTACAGCCATGCCTACGTGCGTCCGGTATGGTTCAAGTGCACCGTCGTCGCATTGCCGTTTGTGAGCATCACGCTGGATGTCAGCTCGTGGTATTTCACCAAGCTGTATCATCCGTTCGCCTGGGTGGTGATGATCTCCGGCGCCGTGATGGGTTTATGCTTCGCCTTCATGTGGGTGGTGTCCATGTATCAGTTGTGGTTCTCACGGACGCCTTCGCAGGTCGCTCTGAGAAACGGCGGCGATATTCCCCTGGTCGGGTGACGTAAAGCGGGAGAAGACGGGCGCTTGGATTGCAACGGAGATTTCCAATGAAACGTTTTTTGCTGGGTATCGTATTGTCGGTGGCGCTGATCGGGTGCACGGACAGAGAGCAACCAACCGCCAGGACCGCAGCCGGGAAACAAGCCGCCGCGGATGTTCGTGCGGGCAAGGCGTTCGCGGAGCGGGAATGCAAAGGGTGTCATGGGCTGAATGGCGCGGGCACCGCTCCAGCCATTCCGCACCTTGCGGGGCAGCGGGAACGTTATCTGCTCGCGGCGCTGCAAGCTTACAAGGAAGGAAAGCGTACCCACGCCGCGCTGCGGGAGGTTGCGGGGCACATGACCGAAACGGACATGCGCAACCTGGCCGCGTACTACGCCGGTCTGCCGCCGATCGCGGCCGCTCCGGGCAAGGATGCCCAACTCGTCTCGCCCTACGAAAAGGGCAAGGCGCTGGCGGCGGCCTGCGTAAAATGTCACGGCGAAGATGGCAACAGCAGGAATCCCGGCACGCCCAGCCTGGCCGGCCAGCAGCCCCGGTATTTCGTGGTGGCGATCCAGGAGTATCTGAACGCGGAACGCAAGAAAGCGCCGATGCATTCGATGCTGTCCGGCCTGAGCAAGCAGGACATGGAAAGCCTGGCGCTTTATTTTGCGTCCCAGACCCCCGCTCAACGCGCTGCGCCCCCTGCCGGCGATCCGGTGGCGGGAGAACCGCTGAGCGCCGTGTGTGGCGGCTGTCACGGGCCCAACGGCGTGAGCACCGACACCGCGACGCCGAGTCTTGCCGGCCAGGACTTCCGCTACCTGGTGGATGCAGTCAAGGCCTACCGGACGACTCGCAAGCGTGAAAACATGCGAATTTACGTGACCGGCCTCGGCGACAAGGACATCGAGAACATCGCCGCGTTCTACTCGGTCCAGAAGTCCAGGGCCGCTGAAAAGGGACAGACGATCGTTCAGGATCTTACCGAGAAATGCAATCGTTGCCATGCTCCGGGTGTGGACGTCCCCGCGATGGCGGTTCCGAAGATCAACGGGCAGGACAGGGACTATCTCATCATGGCCTTGAGGGCGTACCGCGACGACAGACGCGAGAGTTCCATGATGCACAAGATGACCTTGCCTTACGGCGACGCCATCATAGAAAGCGTTTCTTCGTTTTACTCGAGCCAGCCGGCGAAATAAGCGCGATCCGGGATTCCCTTGGATCGCTCGTTGTGGGAGGGGGTTTTTTTAACCTGGGAGGAAGCTGAAATGAAGCTCGCAATGATCAGTGCTGCGGCCGTGGCAATGCTGGCGGTTACCGGCGGGGTTGCAGGCGCGGCCGACGACGGCAAAGCGGTGTACACCAAGTCGTGTGCCGGGTGTCACACGGCTCTGAACCCGAAGCTGGGCGACAAGAAAGCCTGGGGACCCTTGATCAAGAAGGGCGCGGACGCGCTCACCGCCTCCGTCGTCAAGGGCAAGGGGGCGATGCCGCCCAAAGGAGGCGCGGCGTCGCTATCGGACGCCGACATCAAGGCCGCCGTCCAGTACATGATCGGCCAGGCGAAGTAAGGCGCCCAGCCGGCCGGTTGCCTGTGGTCTGGCGACCGGCGGGCTCCGGCGCGCGAGGACCGAATATCGTCGGACAACCCGCTCCAGCACCCGGGGCAAGAATTCCACCGTCAATCCGGATGACCCGGGCTAGCTCTTGACAGGATACTTGTTCAATTTGCGCTGCAGCGTGCGCCGATGCATGTTCAGCGCTCTTGCCGTGGCGGAAATGTTGCCATGGTTTTCCATCAGTACCCGGTTGATGTGTTCCCATTCCAGCCGCTCGACGGGAAGCGGCTTCTTGTTGACCGGCGTGAATTTATCACCCGAGTCGCGATAAAACGCCGCCACGATCTCGTCGGCGTCAGCCGGCTTGCTGAGGTAGTACGTTGCACCCAGCTTGATGGCTTCCACCGCGGTGGCGATGCTCGCGTATCCGGTCAGCACCACGATTCTGGTCTGTTCGTCGGCAGCCTTCAGCTTGGGAACCAGCGCGAGCCCCGAGCTTTCCAGCAATTTCAGGTCGACCACCGCGTATTCCGGAGAATTTTCCTGAATGGCGGCGAGCGCCGCTTCGACGTCATGCGCAATCGTTACTTGAAACCTGCGCTTTTCCAGGGCTCGCGCCAGCACCGAGCAGAAAGTCTCGTCATCGTCCACCAACAGCAGGTTGGGACGATCATCACGGTCCATGTCGCGCGTGTCCGTCACGAGCGGGTCGATATCAGGAAAGGAGCCAGCGGTAGCCGCACTTCCGTGCACGCCCCGCGCTCCGGTTGGTTGAACAACCTGACCGAGCCTCCGAATCTGCTGATAACAGCATGGCTCAACACCAGGCCGATGCCGCTTCCCTTGCCCGGCTGTTTGGTCGTAAGAAACACCTTGCCGAGTTTGTCTGCGGCCCCGGCCGGTATTCCCTGTCCGCGGTCGCAGATGCGGATGCATAACTCGTGTTCGTCCCAGTGCCCTTCCACGTCGACCAGTTCGGGCGAGGCGTCGGCGGCGTTGTTGAGCAGGTTCGTGAGGGCCTGTCGCAAACTTTCATCTGCGACAATTTCCGGGGCGGGCAGCGTTCCGTCGCAGTTGCACCTGACGACGACTTTCGGACGCATCAACCGGCAATGTTCCACCAGCGCTTCCAGGAATTCGTCGAGCGCCAGCCTTCCGCCGCTGTCCATCCGGGGCTGCCCCGCCGATGCAAGCAGGTTGGACAATGTGCTCTTGCACAACTCGATCTGGTTGGAAAGGATGCGCAGCTCGCTCAGCAGTTCCGGGTTGTTGCCCCAATGGCCGTGTAATTCCTTCGTTATCACCGCCATCGTCGAAAGAGGCGTACTCAACTCATGGGCGGCACCCGCCGCCAATACTCCCAGCTGGACGATGCGTTCATTGTTCAGCTCGCTTTCCCTGGCCTGTGCCAGCAGGCGCTCGTGCTCGCGTAACGCGCCGGTAACCTTGATCACGAAATACGTGATCAGCCCGGCTGTAATCGCGTAATCCATTCCCAGTCCGAGTACAATGAACACGTGATGTTGATGTAATACTTCGCCGCTTTCGCGCACCAGCGGCACATTGAAAAACATGAGGAACAGGTAACATGCTGCCGCGGTCGCCGCCACGCTCCATGCATAGTGCCGTGGCATCATCGCGGCGCTGATGGCGAGAGGCAGGAGATACATGCCCGCGAACGGGTTCGTAGCGCCGCCGGTAAAGTACAAGAGCACGGTGAGGACCGCGACGTCGACCAGGATCTGTGTAAAAAGCTCGCCGTCAGAGACCGTGCCGGGGCGCCTGAGACGAAACCAGGTCGCGAGATTGAACAAGGCCAGGAACCCGATCCCCACGGCGAGCGGCAACAGGGGCAACGGGAGGTGGAGGCCGCCGTTCACGACCGCAACAGTGATCGCCTGCCCAGCAATCGCGATACATCTCAGCAACACGAGTTGCCGGAGATTATCCCGGGCAGGCCCTTGTGAGGGGTCGCCCGCGGGCAACCTGGTTGCTGCCGACTCCGACATTACGTTCTCGGCGCGAATTCTGAGAGTAAGAAGCTGGTGGCCGACGCGTGACAACTCGGGGTGCGACAAATTGCCGCATTCGCATCATCCCGTAATGCTGCTAGGATACAACAAAAATCGGAGCTGTCGCTGCCGGATGCCGACATCAAGACGTCCGTCCAGTACACGATTACCAGGTGAAGTGAACGATGATGCATCACTGGCGCCCGGCGATGCACGATGCCGTGCTGGTACCGGGTTTCGTAACCCGATTCACATTAGGGGAGAGAACCATGCTGAAATCATTGGTCGCATCCGCAATCTCGATGTCGCTGGTGGTGCCCGTGCTGGCGGCTGACGTCACCTACCGCAAGGACATCCGCCCGCTGTGGGAGCAGAAGTGCGCCGCCTGCCACGGCGCCGGATCGCCGTATCTCGGCGATTTTGAGACAGACCAAAAGAAGTACGCCGCGCAGATGAAAGGGCCGCGCATGGACACGTATGCGGACTTGATTTCCTTCGTGGGTTGGCCCGACACCGGCGCCGTCATGCGGCGGCTCGACGACGGCAAGGGCGCGAAGGGCGGCAAGCCCGGCAACATGTACCAGTATCTCGGTGGAACCGACGCGGAGCGGCAGAAGAACCTCAAGCTGTTCAAGGCCTGGGTCGGCGAGGGCGCGTGGACGCTCAAGCGCTTCAAGGCGAGAGGAAACGTACCCGGCATCACCAAGGAGGAGCTCGAACGCATCAAGGTGGAGTACTGAGCGCGCAGTTGATTTCGCGAAGGGGAGCCATTGACGGTTGTAGCAGCAGGTGACATCCATTCATACCGCCCCCGCGCTGCGCGCGACCTCTCCCCGGAGAGGAGGCGAGAACCTTTCCCCTCCTTGCCAAGGAGGGGTGGCCCGCAGTGAACGACCCCGCGTTACTCCCCTCCTTTTCAAGGAGGGGTGGCCCGCAGGGCCGGGGTGGTTGAGAGAAGACGCGGCATGTCCACCACCCCGTCGCTTTGCGCCACCCCTCCTCCAGAAGGAGGGGACGTCATTTTGTTACGCTTTCTGAAGGGGAGACATATGGCCAGGATGCTCAGGAAAATTCCATCGCGCCGTCCGGCTTTGGTGCTTGCAACGCTTTTCCTGTTGGGAGCGCCCGCTTCGAGCTGGGCCGCCCATCCCTACATCACCGATGACACCGGCACCCAGGGCACCGGCAACTGGCAGCTCGAATTGATGGCCGAGCACGACCGGAATGCCCGCACCGCGGACCCGGGCGGCGGGGCCGTCCATCAAGTCCGCAAGGTGACCTTGTTCAACCCGGTACTGACCTACGGGGTGCTCGACAACCTCGACGTCGCGTTCGGGCTCAACCAACTGCGCCAGCGCACGACCGAGGATGGAGCCGTCACGCAGGAAGCCAACGGCACGGGCGACTCGACGCTGGAACTGAAATGGCGATTCTACGACGCGGACGGCCTCAGCCTCGCGTTGAAGCCGGGGCTCGTGTTACCCACCGGGGACGAAAACCGCGGCCTGGGAACCGGCAGGCTGTCGTGGGGCGTCAATCTCATCCTCACGCGCGAGGCGAAACCCTGGGTGTTTCTGGCCAACGCCGCCTACTCTCGCGCGCGCTACAAGCTTCCGGCGGACGAGCAAGCAAACCGCGGGCACCTGTGGCGGGCCTCGGCCGGCCTCGCGTACTACTTGCGGGACGATTTCCGGCTGGTCGGGGAGGCCGGTGTTCGAACCAACGGCGCCAGGGACGATCCGTTCCTGCCCGGACAGAACGGCCGTTTCGCGATGCTCGGGGTGATCTATTCGCCTTCGGACAAGATGGACTTCGACGTGGGCATCCGCAAGGGGCTCAATCGCGCGGAATTCGACACCGCGATTCTCGTCGGAGTCACCGTCCGCTGGTAGCAGGTGTCCGAACCGCGGGCGCGCATGCACGCGCCGCTTTCTCGCAGGATCTGATTTTCCAGGCTGCTACGCCGGGCGCCGGCGCTCCGCGACGGGCGCTTGCTCCATTGCGGAACGTCTGCCGGTTCTCGGGGGATATCTCGCCAGCTTGCGCTGTAACGTCCGGCGGTGCACCGCGAGCGCGCGTGCCGCCGCCGAGATATTTCCGCCGTTTTCCGCGAGGATCCGGCTGATATGTTCCCACACCAGCTCATTCAGGGACAACGGCTTCGCGGCGCCACACGCGCCCGTGTTCCCCTCGCGGCGGTCAAAGGCTGCGATTACTTCCTCCGCGCGCACCGGCTTGGGGAGATAGTGCGTTGCCCCCAGCTTGATCGCTTCGACTGCCGTGGCGATGCTGGGGTAACTCGCTAGGACAACGATCCTCGAGTCGCGGTTCACCGCCTTGAGCCGCGCGATCAGCTCCAGCCCCGACCGGGGGTCGGGTAAGCTGAAATCTGCAACGACGTCCGTCAGCCCTCTGCTCTGCACGGCGCACAAAGCCGTCCCCGCATTATGAGCAACGGAGACCCTAAAATTATGCTGACATAGCGCTCGCTTCAGCGCTATACGAGAAACGCCATTCCCTCCAACGACAAGCAGCTCGCGTCCGCCACTCATGAGTTGCTCAGCAACTCGTTATGGATTTTCCCTGTTTCCGAGCGCTTGCGGTGCGTTCGTTTCGAGCATCCGGGTCATTCATCGGTGCGTGTCGCACCCGTACGGCAATCCAGTCCATCCAATGCGGCAACTTGACGCATGTAAAGCTACGCACCGCAATCATCTTCTCCACAGAAGGCGATTGATCTGGATCGATACTTTTATCGATGCCTGTCGCACGCATACGCCATTCGCTTCATTCACTGCGGCAATGTGCCGCATCTACAATCGCACGCCGTGATGTAATCGTACCCTCGAGACGGAGAGAGCGGTTGATCTGAATCAGTACCTTGCCCGGTTGATATCGCGATAATCATTGCACAATGCGAACGCGTGGTTCTCGACGGTTAAGGAGATGCGCCGAAGCGGGCTGAGGGGAGCTCGTGGAAGCGAGCAATCATGTCGAAACGTGGCTGTGGAATTTTCCGGCAATGAAGCTGGAGGATTTTTTGCGGTCCGCGGCAACGGCCGGTTCGTTTCTCTTGGGGAGAACAAGCGATGATGAAGATGCACCCGCCTAAGTGGCTGGCGTGGTTCCTGCCGGTGATCCTCCTGACGGGCGGCGTACTCGCGAGTCCCACGGCCGCAGCGGCGCAGCCGGCTGACCAGACGGAAACCTGCAAGCAGTGTCACGCCGCCCAATTCGATACCTACCAGGCCTCGGTCCACGGCCAGAAGGGTAACAGGGCGGGCCCGGCCAACGCCGGCGGCTGCAATGCCTGTCACGGCGATGGTACCGCGCATATCAAGGCGGGCGGCGGAAAAGGTGTTGGCGGGATCATCAACCCGGCCTCGAAGGCGCTCCCTGCCGAAGCGAAGAGCAAGGTTTGTCTCTCCTGTCACGAGGGCATGAGCCGCAATCTTGCCTTCTGGGACTCCGGCCAGCACAAGAAGAACGACGTCTCCTGCAGCAACTGTCACAGCATACACGGCGACAACAGCCTGAAGAGGCCGGGTCCTTCGATCAGCCCGTACGTGACCACGGGGCGGCAGCTCCAGTACGAAACGTGCGTTTCCTGCCACAAGGATATCCGCGCGCAGATCCTCAAGCCCTCGCGTCACCCGATCATCGAAGGCAAGGTGAAATGCTCGAGCTGCCACGAACCGCACGGAGCGCTGAGCAAGGCGATGGTGAAAAGCGAGTCGGTCAACACGCTGTGCACCTCCTGCCACACCGACAAGCGCGGCCCGTCGATCCACGAGCACCCGCCGGTCGAGGAGAACTGCCTCGCCTGCCATAACGTGCACGGCTCGCCGCACAACAAGCTGCTCGCACAGAAAGTGCCGAACCTGTGCCAGGACTGCCATGACTGGACGCGGCACCCCAGCACTCCCTATGGACGTAACCGCGGATTCCCGGCGATAGGCGGGAACACCGGCGCTCAATTCGTCGCGCGAAACTGCCTCAACTGCCATAACTTGATCCACGGCAGCAACGCGGCCCCGTCAGGTCGTGGCCAGTTCTTCACGCGATAGGGGATGACAGCCATGAAGCGCAAACTCATACCGTTACTCGTTGCGAATCTTTTCGCAGCCTCGGCCGCGGTGGCTGCCGACGGCGATTTCCGGCTCTCGGGCTCGGTCGGGCTCGGCCTGCGCGCGGTCGACAGGTCCGGCACCGATCTCTCCAAGCTGAACGAGTTCCGCGACCTCAAGAATGACAGCGTGATCAGCGCCATCGACGTGAAGGGCCGCGGCGGCGCCACCTACCTGAATTTCTTCGGCGAGAACCTGAGCCTGGACGATCAGTACATCGATCTGAAGGGCGGCCAGTACGGCGTCTTCAAGTACCGCTTGTACGACGACAGGCTCCGCCACAATCTGACGTGGGATGCGCGTACGCCCTACCGCGGCGTGGGCGGCAACACGCTCACCGCGATCGGCGCCTGGCCCGTCACCAACGTCGGCACCTGGACGCGCTTCGATTACGATCTCAAGCGCGAGGACCTCGGCGGGATGTTCGAGTTCTCGAACAATTCGCCATGGTACGGGCGGGCGGACGTGAACCGCGTCACCATCAAGGGCCTCCGCCCCGTGGGCTATGCGCAAGGTTCGAGCCCCGGGAACGGGTACGTCGAGCTGCCCACACCGGTCGACTACGAGACCGTCAATATCGTGTTGGAAGGCGGCTACACGTCCAAGCGGGGACACTTTTCGGTTGCCTTGACGCAGAGCAAGTTCTCCAACGGAGTGAGCCAGCTCAACTGGCAGAACGGCTACTTCGGCGGCGGCATGGACGCCGCTCTCCTGCCGCCCGACAACGATCTGACGAAGATCAGTGTCAACGGCGTGCTGCGGCAGTTGCCGATGGGCTCGACGCTGGCCGGGCGCTTCACGCACAGCAGGGTTACCAGCAACTTCACCGCGCAGACGGCCAACCTGAACTCGACCTTGGGGGCGATCACCACGACCGCCGCGACCCCCGCGGTATTCGATGGCAACGTCAAGCACACCAGCGCTTCGTTGTCGTTGACCTCCAACCTCGCGAGGGCGCTCGACAGCCGGATCTACTATAACTATTACGACAAGGACAACGGCTCGACGCGGATCGCGTATGCCGCCGGCGTTGGCGGCGGCGCCGTTGCTGCTCTTGCGGCGCCCGAGCATACGCAGAGCTACAGGAAGAACAACCTCGGTATCGATTTGGGCTACCGCGTCAACCGGCAGAACAAGCTGTCGGGCGGCTTCGACTGGGCCGATACCAAGCGCGACCGCGCCGACTACAACAGGAGCGACGACAAGAAACTTTACGCCGAGCTCAAGAACAGCTCGCTCGACATGCTGGGTGTGCGGCTGAAGTATCAATACCTCGAGCGGCGGTCCGACTTCGTCGAGCCCTTTGTTGCTCCGACGGATGTCAGCAACGGGTATTTCCTCTATGCCACTAGGCGGTTCGACGTCGCGAGCTTCGACCAGAACCTGCTCAGGCTCGCGCTTGACTTCAATCCCGCCCCGCTGCTCGATCTGGGATTCGAGGCGATCTACAAGGAGAACAAGTACAAGAACGTGATCCTGGGCCGGACCAAGGACGACCGCCAGGAATACCTGTTTAACGCGAGCTACGGTGATCCCAACACCTTCCGGGTCTCGGCTTTCGGCAACCTGGAGTACGTCCAGTACGACACGATCGCCAAGTACGTGGGCCAGGCGACTTGCACCGCCGCTGTCAGTTGCGACCCGGCGGCGCCTGCGGTCATCATCAGCCCCACTGCGGCCGCCTACACCTGGACGAGCAAGAAAAAGGACAGGAACTACCAGGTCGGTGTAGGCGCGGACTGGCCGGTCGCGGCGCGGCTGGTGCTGAAAGCCTCGTATATCTGGTCGAAGACCGAGGGCACGGTGGATTTCACGGCGTTCGCCCCGTCCACGGCCGCGAACTTCCCGAGGAACATCATCGCCTGGGACAACACCAAGCGCGACTCGCTCAACCTGAAGGCCGTCTACAACGCCAGCAAGCAGTGGGAACTCACCGGTGGTTACGCGTATGAGCGCTTCCGCTACATCGATGACCAGAATACGGGCTATCAATACCTGACCGGTGCCACCACCAACGCGCAACACCTGAGCGGCGCGTACGCCAACCCGGACTATACGGCCCACATCCTGTACCTGATGGCGAAGTACAAGTTCTAGGTAGTGTAGGGCCTACATCGCTGTCAACTCAGGCCCTGCGGAGTGCCGCAGGGCCTCTTTTATCCGCGAGGGTGGCTCGCGCTGACGTGACCGCTGCACGCGCGTCAACCGCGCTGCGCGGGCGTGCGTTAATCAGACGGCTGGTCCACGAAAAGGAGATGATGTGATGAAGGCAATGCTGTGGGTTGTGGCTGCTGGGGGGCTTCTGGTGTCGGCTGCGGGCTATGCCCAGTCAGGAGCCGACGTGGTGAAAGCGAAGGGCTGTCTCAACTGCCACGAGGTGGACAAGAAGAAGGTCGGCCCGGCCTTCAAGGATATCGCCGCCAAGTACAAGGGGAAAAAGGAGGCTGAAGGCGACTTGATGGCGAAGCTCAAGGACGGCAAGGGCCACATGAAGATTGCTGCCTCAGACGCCGACATCAAGGCGGCGCTCAAATACGTGCTGTCCCGGAAGTAGTCTCGCCGGTTTCCCCGAAAGCTGGCTGCGGCCAGCTTTTTTTTGGGCGCGCTGCCTCGCCCGACCGGCCGCGCGTCGCGTGTGCGACCCGCGGCGCTCCGGACGCCGCTACCTGCGGGGATGGGAATGCTCGAAACTGGCCTCGATCGGGTGCGCCGCCCCGGCCTTGCGGATGAGCACCGTAATGCGGTACGGGCCGGAGCCCGACAACTTGAAATAGTGGCAATAGGTCGGTGCGCCGCCGTGGATCATCAGATCGAGCTTCCTTTCCTGCGGGGCAAGCCCGACCTCGCCGACCTTCGCCCTGACTTCGGCATCGGTGATGCGCTGTTGGGTCTTGGCGTCGAACAGC
>JACQGO010000309.1 GCA_016199485.1 Betaproteobacteria bacterium | reverse complement strand
CGGATATCCGGCCTTTGACGTCACGCCCTGGTATGCCTACATGGTGCCCGCCGCCACCCCGAAGTCCATCGTGACGCTGCTGAACGTCGAGATCGGAAAGGTTCTGGGAATGCCCGATGTTCAGGCCGCGTTTGCGACCCAGGGGCTGGAGGCGACTCCCAGCACGCCCGAGCGCTTACGCCAGATCATGCTGGAAGAGGAGGCGCGATGGGCCAAGGTCATCAAGGAAGCCAATATCAAAGCGGAATGAAACAAGCGCCGCGCTACGTCGTGAGGTTGCTCGCGTGAACCACCGGCCAGCCCTCGCACCCAGCCCCGCGGTGACGGGGAACCGTCGCTCCAGCGTCGCGGATGCCATCACCGCGTTTTCCACCAGTCTCTCCTTCGACGATCTGCCGGGGGCAGCCATCGATGCGGCGAAACGATCCATACTCGATACGCTCGCCGTCGCCGTGGCGGGCACCCGCTCCCGCGCGGGTCGGAGTGCTCTCAAAGCCTTCGCGGCGCACGCAAACGGGGGACCGGCCACCGTGCTCGGAACACCGTTGCGGGCACATCCCTCCATCGCTGCCCTCGTCAACGGGACGATGGCCCACGCGCTGGATTTCGACGATGTCTGGGCCGACGACGACGGGGTGCTTGCCTGGCGGGGACATCCCTCGGTCTGCGTCCTTCCCGCCGTGCTCGCCGCCGGAGAAGCCGAGGGCTGTGACGGCGCAACGGCGCTCCTCGCCTACGTCATCGGCGTCGAGATCGCGGGGAAACTGGGGACCGCATTCGGGCCCCACCTGGGCCGGGCCGGATTCCACCCCACGCCTATCGTCGGAACGCTCGCGACCGCCGCGGCGGTTGCGAGAGTATTAGGCGTCGACCGGGAGCGCGCGAACGCGATGCTCGGGCTCGCAGCCACCGAGGCGTCAGGATTGTGCCGTAACTTCGGAACCGACACCAAGCCGTTTCACGCGGGGCATGCGGCCCAGGCCGGGCTCCAGGCGACGCTTCTCGCACGCGAGGGCTTCACCGCCAACCCCGAAGCCGTCACGGACTACCTCAAGCTGCACCACGGTCCGGAAGACGCAGATGCGGTCGCGGTGCTCGAGACGCTCGGCAAGCTGTACGACATCGTCGCGCCCGGCCTCAGCATCAAGAAGTATCCGTGCTGCCGGTTCACGCACCTGCCGCTCGATGCCATGTTCATGCTCCTCGAACAGGAGCGCTTCGATGCATCCGATCTGGAGGCGCTCACGATCCGCATTCAGCCTGGCGCCGACGATGCGCTAATCTACAAGGAGCCGCGCACCGGCCTGGAAGGAAAATTCAGCATGGAGTACACGCTGGCCGCGGCGATGCTGGACGGCCGCGTGACGCTGGCTTCCTTCACCGACGAGATGGTGCTGCGGCCCGAGGTGCGCGCCTTGATGAAACGAGTGCGCACGGAATACAAGCCCGAGCCGGGAGCCGAGGCGGTGGCATGCACGCCGCGTGGTGAATACCGCGCCCTTGCTACCGTCGTTCGGGGCGACCCCGCCAACCCCCTTTCCTGGGACGAAATCCTTCAGAAGTGCCACCAGTGTCTCGAAGGAATCGTATCGGCCGAGTGCGTCGATCGACTCGTCGACGCCGTGAAGCGGCTCGAGCAGCTACCCGATGTCCGCCATCTGACGGGACTCCTGTGCGCAGAAAATTTTTGACGGTTCCGTCAGCGGCCCGCCGTTAACGGATCGCGATTACCGCTTTGCCGAGCACGCGCCGCTCGCGCACCGCCTTGAGCGCGTCGAGATACCTTTCCATCGGGTAGACCGCCATCACGTGCGGCCTGAAGCTTCCCCGCTCGTAGAACTCGAAGAGCTTCGCCTGCGCGGCGCGCCACTTATGCGGCTGGCGGTCGCGGTAGTCGGTGACCTGCAGCCCGATCACCGAGATGTTCTTGACCAGCACATATCCCGCCTTCACTTCCGGGATTCCGCCCCCGGCGAAGCCGATGATCACCAGCCGCCCGCACCACGCGAGCGCGCGCAGACTCGCGTCGAACACTTCGCCGCCCACCGGATCGATCACGATGTCAACGCCGCGCTTGTCCGTGAACGCGTGGACCTGGGCCCGCAGTGCCTGCTTCAGGTCCGGCACGTCGGTGCGCACCACGCACTCGGCGCCGTTCTCCGTCGCGAGCGCGGCCCTCTCGTCCGAGTCCACCGCCGCCAGTACCGTCGCGCCGAGTGCCTTGGCAACCTGCACCGCGGCGAGCCCCACGCCGCCGGCGGCGCCGTTCACCAGCACGCTCTCGCCCGGCCTGAAGCCGGCGCGCTCGGTGAGCGCAAAGTAGGCGGTGAGATACACCAGCCCCAGCGCGGCGCCTTCTTGATACGGCATTTCCTGCGGCATCACGAAGCATTGCGGCGCCGGTACCAGGCATTGTTCAGCGAACGCTCCCCACTCGACCTGCGCGAGAACACGGTCCCCGACGCGGCACGTCGTCACCTCGCGGCCGACGGCGGCGACGACGCCGGCGAGGTCCTTGCCCGGGCTGAATGGGCGCGGCGGCAGCAGCTGGTAGCTGCCCTCCACCACCATCAGATCCGGGAAATTCACTCCGGCGGCGTGGACATCGACCAGCACTTCGTTCGGGCCGGGCACCGGCGCGGGCCGCTCCTCGAGGACCAGGTTTTCCAGCGGTCCGTGCTGGTGGAGCACGATCGCGCGCATGGCCTACTTTGTCTTTTGGTTCAGGAGATCGTTGTCGGCCCCGAGCGCGGGATAGCCCGCTTCCCCGCCCGGCGCGCGGAATTCCGGCACGATCGGCACCGGCAATGCGGGGATCGCGCGCCCGCCGGCCGTGAGCCTGGCGCCGAATATCCCGCGCGCGGCGAACTGCGGATCGGCGAGCGCCTCCCGCACCGACTTCACGATGCAGCAGCACAGGTCCTTGCCGGCAAACACCGCTTCCCACTCCCCCGCCGTCTTCGTCTCGATGCGCCGCGCGACCGCCTTTCTGGTCGCCGCCGGGTCCCGCGCATCGTCGCGCAGCTCCGGGGCAAGCCCGACCGCATCGCAGAAGTTCTCCCAGAACTTCTGCTCGAGCGGCGCCGCCGCGATGAATTTCGCGTCGCGGGTGCGATAGACGTTGTAGCGAGGCGAGCCGCCGCTCACCAGCTCCCCGCCGGGAGCGGGCCACGCCCCCGCCGCAAGCCCGTTGCCGAGCGCCCAATACTGGAAGGGAAACAGGTTGTCCGCCATCGCGACGTCGAGCCTGCACCCGCGTCCGGTCGCATCGCGCTGCCGCAACGCAAGCAGGATATTCATCACCGCCGGGTAGGCCCCGCCGCCGATGTCCGCAACGAGCGCGGCAGGCACCACAGGAGCGCCGTCTGCGCCCGCCGCAAGCGCGAGCATTCCCGCCTCCGCGACGTAGTTGAGGTCATGCGCCGCGACCGCTGCGCGCGGGCCGCTCTGCCCGTACCCCGTGATCGCGCAATAGATGATGCGCGGATTGATCCCGGCGAGCGCCTCGTACCCCAGTCCCAGCCGGTCCATCACGCCGGGCCGAAACTGTTCGACCACGACGTCGGCGCTCTTGACGAGCGGGATGAGCTTCTCCACCGCGCCGGGCGCCTTGAGGTCGATCGCGACGCTCTTCTTGCCGCGGTTGAGCAGCGCGAAGTTCACGCTGTCCGTTCCGAACTTCGGCGCATAGGCGCGCATCTCCTCGCCGCGCCCCGGCCGCTCGATCTTGATCACCTCGGCGCCGGCTTCGGCGAGCAGCAGTGTCGCGAGCGGGCCGGGCAGCAGCGTGCTGAAATCGAGCACGCGTATGCCTTCGAGTGGCTGCATTCGAACATCCATTCAACCTAGAAAAAGCTGTTAGCCACAGAGATCACAGAGTTCTCAGAGGAAAATCAAGGACGAAAGCGCTTGCCATCGTTCACCGATCGGGGGAACGATGTGCTGATTAAATCCTTGAGTCTGTCTGTGCTCTCTGTGCTCTCTGTGCTCTCTGTGGCTGATTTACCGTTTTCAGGATCATTGATGTCTTTGCTTCGCGACGCGCGCGCGGCGCGCCGGCGCGTAGGCCGGCTCGCCGCAGGCTTCGAACAGAGCCTGCGTTACGTCGTAGTGATGCGCGAGTCCCGTGCGCTCGAGGAGCTGAATCGGCCCCTCGGGATAACCCAGTCCCAGCTTGAGCGTCGTGTCGAGATCGTCCGCGCTCGCGAGCCCTTCATCGAGCCGGCGCAGCGCGGCATTATAGTACGGGCGCACCAGCCGGTCGATGATGCGCCCCGCGAAGTCGTGGCACACCGCGACCTCGAGCCCGGCGTTCCTGAGCACCTCCTGGGCCGCGGCAAGCGCGGACTCCCGCGTGCGCGGCTGGCGCACCAGTTCCACCAGCTTGGAAGGATCGGCGGCGCCCAGCCGGAAGCGCGCAAAACCGAGCACGTTCGAGCCCTCCTCGCCGCGGCGCTCTCCGGTGTGCGCGCCGAGACACTCGGTGCCGAGCTCGATCAGGATCGCGATCTTACGCTCGCGATCCTTAAATTTCCTGAACGCCGCACCTGCATTTGCGCCGACGATGATCACTACCTCGCCGCTGTCTTCGGCACCGTCAATCAACGGATGGTTTCCGGGAAACGACCGGCTGTCCCCAGCGCGTACGATCTGGTATTTCATTTCCGTTCCTCACTTAAGGATGAACGCGCAGCGTTCATCCTCCAAACATTGCGCCGCCCTTGTGCGCGTAGAAACCCTGCCCCGTCTTGCGGCCGAGGTGCCCGGCGGCAAT